>NZ_CP044353.1 GCF_011801475.1 Xylella fastidiosa | reverse complement strand
GGTAAGTGGGAAAATTGGCTCGTCGCTCGCTTTCCCACGTTTGACACCATACAAGCGAGTAAGCCGGTTATGGAAGCTAATACGACACCAAGGGTAAAGCTTGAGATGCCAAGGTCTTCCGTCGTGAATACCTCAATGCCCATTGGGCATTACAATGCAGCAGCAGCAGATGCTCTTGAGGCAGTCTTTGGACAGAAAGATTTAAGGAGAGAGTAAATTGACATCCTCCCCGCCCTAAAGGACGGGGATTCCTACAGCGTTCAGACCAGAGCCTGAATCACCTCGGTGGGTTCCTGCTTCAATGGGCGGCCTCACTGCACCCTCCCTCCACAGGCAAGCACGGCATGTCCTGCCGCTAAAATGTTACGAGCACCGTTGATATCGGCGTGCTCGGTATATCCGCACTCAAGGCACTCGAATCTGCTTTGTGACAGGCGGTTTTCTTTCGTCGTATGGCCACAGCAGGCACAACGCTGGCTGGTATATGCCGGAGGTATCGCCAGAACCTGACCACCGCGCCAGAGCTGCTTGTACTCAAGCTGGCGACGCATCTCATACCAGCCCTGATCCAGTATGGAGCGGTTCAGGCCTGATTTGCCTTTGACGTTTCGTCCGTGCTGCTCTGCCGTACCTTTTGCTGATCTCGACATGTTACTGACCTTCAAGTCCTCAATGACGATCATCGCGTGGTTTTTGCTGATTTCACTGGTGAGCTTGTGAAGGTAGTCGCGCCGGATATTGGCAATGTGCGAGTGCAGATTCTGGATTTTCCGCTTCTGTTTTTGCCAGTTTGCGCTGAACTTTACTTTGCGGCTTAACTGCCGCTGGAGTATTGCCAGCTTGCGCTGGTTTGCTTTGAAGCTGTTGACGGGATGATATACCGTGCCATCTGAAAGCGTGGCGAGTTTCGTTACTCCGGCATCCAGTCCGACCATCGACTCTGCGTTGTGAACGGGGTCAGCCACTTCGTATTCAGTCTGGATACTGACGTACCATTGACCACATGACTGACTGACCGTGACATTTTTCACTTCGCCAACTGTTTCTCGGCTGTTGCGATAGCGTATCCACCCTAACTTTGGCAACGATATTCGACAGTTAGGCTGATCGAGCTTCACGCCCTGTGGGTAACGGAATGCATCGTTTTGACCTCGTTTTTTGAAGCGCGGGAATGCAGCTCGTTTCTGGAAGAAATTCCTGTAGCCGCGCTCCAGGTCTTTCAGTGACTGCTGCAACGGCTGCGAGGGTGATTCTTTCAGCCATTGTGTTTCAGGCGCGGATTTCCACGCAATGAGCCATGAAGCCATTTTGGTGTAGGGAATATATTTATTCCTCGCTTCATGGTTCTCATTCTGGAGTGCCAGTGCACGGTTAAAAACGAAGCGACAAGCCCCCGCGAAGCGCCGCATATCGCGCTCCTGCTGACCATTTGGTATTAACTGGAATTTGAAGGCTTGAAGCCGTTTCATGCCCATCATTATATTTTGGTCTATGACAAATGAAACTGATATTCGCCGTGGAAGACACTGTGTTTTCCTGATGCATGTTCACTTGGTATTCGTCGCCAAATATCGACGAAAGGTATTTGATCTTGATGCCATCGAAAAGCTACGCAGCTACTTTGCCAGCGTATGTGTTGATCTTGATATTGAACTGGTTGAAATGGACGGCGAATGCGACCACGTGCATTTGCTGATCAACTACCCGCCAAAGCTGGCAATATCAAATCTGGTCAACAGTCTTAAAGGAGTATCCAGCAGGCTGCTTCGCCGTGACCGGCCAGATATAGCCCTACACTATTACTACAAAGGAGTTCTGTGGACACCGAGTTATTTTGCAAGTAGTTGCGGTGGTGCGCCGATTTCGATCATCCGGCAATACATCGAACAGCAGCAAACACCAAGTTAGTCGGAAAACAGCGCCTTATATCCCCGCCATGAAGGACGGGGTTTTACGGCGCACCTGATAATTTTTTATATTTCTTGTGTTTAATAAATGATTAAAATATTTAGTTTTATTATAAAAAATAATTTTTGTCGATTTTTTAACCGTAAATCCTACGTTGAAAAAGTCACAGAGTTCTTCGATCATCTCAAACGATACTCGCCGAGTACTTCAGATTGGATAGCCGATCTGGAGCATCGGGCATATAAAAAACAACTCGGATGGCAGGCTGATGCAGACTCGTATCTGCACGGCCTAGTTGCGGCTGGAGCACTATCAACAGATGCAGCGGCATCCTGCCGTAAACATTTGACACCGTGTATCAGCGAAAGTATGCGACATTTAATATTTTGGCCCATAGCCTGGGTCGTGATTATTGCAACCATGACAGTGGCTCGTCTTGCATTGGTAGCAAACAAGCCTTTTCTGATAGTACTGGTGCTTCTGACGGCTGTTGCCAGTGGCGTGTGGGCTAGCAGGCGACCGTCGTTGAATCGCTATAGCAATTCACAAAAAAGAAGATTGGATAAACGAGTGTTTGTTGCCGTATGTGCCATCTTCATCCCACTAGTGATCTACGAAATCACGGAGGCCGTTGGGTTGATGGTGCAACAAGTGTCGATCAAACAATTCAATGCTGATCGTTCGGCTTTCATGACTGATCCGCAAGGTTTCCCGATGCTACACAAGCTCGCCCGTGAACAGTACGGTGTTGAGGTTGTGCTTGGTGATGCTGAAGATAGTTGGGCGTACACTACGTTAAGGTTACCCAACGCATCGGCGGCATCAATGGGAACACGCTCTGGTTATTGTGTCCTGAACTTTAATAAATCTAATGTACTCGGTGGCTTCAAATCTGCTGGCCAAGTTGATCCGGTGATGTGGGTTCAAGGTGTGATGATGCATGAATTCGCACATTGCCTTGATGGTTCACGAGACATGCCAACCTTTGGTCAAAAGGCCGTTGGTGTCCGCTCAGTTGCACCGAGTGATACCCCTAATGTCAAAGACATTCAGAGCTTGGTTGAGGCAAGCACTCGGCCAACAACGCAGCTCTGGCGTGAATCCGTTGCCGACATAATGGCAGTTGGCTTTTGGAAACTTGCCGCACCAAATGCAGCGCATGAACTTGCAGCCGAGCTTCGCCAAAAACGAGCGGATGCCAAACATGACACTACACACGCAACGATGTGCTGGATTGACTTCGCAAATCAAGCGACGCCGCCATCATCGACAGGGGAGCTTTTTGAGTGGGCCGACAAACTACGAAACCAGGCCCCGTGTCAACCAAGTTAAGCCCACTAGTAGACAACGACCACCGGACGTGGCCCGCTTTGTTCACGTCCGGTAGTTGGCTTCAGAGTTAGCCAAGAAGCTGCTGGGCAACTGTGTTCCTCCCAAGAATGTGGCCAAAAACCTTAGCGTGTTTGTTCCTGCCTACGCTTTAGCGCTCGTTACTTGCCTCCGCGAAGGTTGAATTGGCTGCACAGCAAGACGCATACCCATCGTCTTAAGAATCGCTGATAAGCTGTGAATCTCAGGATTTCCTTTGGTGGAAAGCGTGCGGTAAATATGTGTACTGTTTAACTGCGCTTTCTCGGCTACCTTTGACATACCACCGAAGGCTTTCGTCATTTGGCGAAGAGCAATCAGAAGCTCTCCTTGGTTACCATCTTCAAGAATGTTGTTAAGCAACTTTACTGCGTAGTTTGGATCTTTACGGAATATATCGGTCATTGCATCGTCATGTAATCTATCTTTCATTTCTCTGGCGCTCTCTCTTTAGCGTTTTAGCGGCTAGTCATTTCACTCTCTGGTGGACCAGTTATCTCGCTCTCTCTGTCTCTGTATTGGCGCTCTACATTTACTTAAGTTCGCAATCTTCCTCTCGTTTCACGTTCTGCGCTTCCAGTCTTTCAATAATTCGCAAGCCTTTAATATATCTGCTTCTTGTGAACGCTTAATGCCACCGCAAAGCAATAGGATTACTATTCTTTCGACCTGCGCATAATAGATGCGGTGACCTGATCCTAAGTCGATGCGAAGTTCCCAGACACCTTCCCTACATGGTTTATGGTCGCCAAAATTTCCAAGCTCAAGGTTATACAAGCGTCTGTCTATAGCAATCCTCACCTTGATATCCTTCACCTTGTCACGCCACTCTGAGAACAAATCACGTCCGTCCTCGGTGATATAGTGTTTTATCTCGAGCATGCTTTATTTCCACTTACTAACTGCCTTGTTCCTAATAATACCCCTTAATTCTGTTATAAGCGAAAATTTTCGTGGCAAACACACTCTTTGGGGTAGACCCAACAGTCGTGTCACCAGCCGCCATCTGAGACGTCAGCTGGTGTATCCCACTTCCTTCTGGTGTCGAGGGGCCGACCGAGCCGCGCGAGGCATTCCAGCATCTTTGCTTCGCTGATACCTCGGAACTGTCCGCGCAGCATCTTCGACAGCTTAGATTGTCTCATGCCGAGCACGTCAGCCGCTTCATGACAAGCTGTGCCTTCACCAGCATTTTGTCGGGGTTTTAACAGGCGTAGAAACGTCTCCGTAAGGGGCAAGCCCCCTACACCCCCATTCCATAAGGACATCACACAACATTCGGCATGAGTCGCTAAATTTGTATCTCTTTTTTATATATACAAAATGATGATACAATAGACGCGTGGAACGATATTTCGAGTGGGACGACAAGAAGGCGGAAAGCAACTTCCGTAAGCACGGCATCCGGTTCGATGAAGCTGCGCTTGCCTTCGACGACCCGTTTGCAGTGTCGGAACAAAACCGTATCGAAAATGGGGAGCAGCGTTGGCAAACCATCGGAATGGCCGGTGGGTGCCTGCTGCTGCTGGTGGCGCACACAGTGCACTTTGAAGATGATGGCATCGAGGTTGTACGAATCATCAGTGCCCGTCGCGTGGACCGAAAGGAACGGAGGCGTTATGAACATGGTTAGGTACAAGCAGAGCGAGTTGCCGCCGCTGACCGAAGAACGTAAGGCAGAACTCAAGGCGCTAGCAAAGAAGCCAGATAGCGAAATCGACTACAGCGATATTCCACCGTTGGATGAATCGTTTTGGGCGCGGGCAGTACCCAACCCATTCTTTAAGCCGGTCAAGACACATGCTTCTGTGCGTATTGATTCGGATGTGTTGGCTTGGCTCAAGAGTCAAGGCAAGGGCTACCAGACCCGTATGAATGCAATCTTGCGAGAAGCCATGCTTCGCTCGCTGCACCAGCAAGAATAAGGCCCTGTAACCAGCTGACGTCTCAGATGGCGGCTGGTGACACGACTGTTGGGGCGCGCTTCTCAAAAACGTTCGTTTATGAAAATCATACCAAGGCAACCGGCATGGCATGTGGAATCAAGGCACTTCCATTCTCACAAATAGTTCTTGATACGTGATTCTCAATCAGTCACCATTGCGACAAGTTTCGATAATGAGCCGCAATATGGAGCAATTCAATCGCATCACCCAACACCCTGGAGTCATGGGAGGCAAGGCGTGCATTCGTGGAATGCGCATCACGGTCGGCATGGTGGTTGGCCAGATCGGCTCAGGTCACAGCGTCGATGAGATATTGACCGATTTCCCCTACTTGGAACACGACGACATCATGCAGGCGCTTCGCTATGCCGCATGGCGCGCAGATGAACGGGAGATCATGCTTGCTATCGTATGAAACTGCTTGTTGATATGAACCTGTCGCCGCGCTGGGTCGATGTGCTGGCTGATGCAGGGATCGAGGCGGCACACTGGTCAACGTTGGGTGCCTACAACGCGCAAGACTTGGAAATCATGGCCTATGCCAGCGCAAACAACTACATGGTGCTCACTCATGATCTGGACTTTGGTGCGATCCTTGCTGCCACTCATGGTGAGAAGCCTAGCGTGGTGCAGATTCGCGCTGAGGATATCAGCCCAGACGTGATTGGTAAGCAGATTGTCATTGCCTTACGGCAAATGGCCGCCGAGCTTGAAGAAGGCGCATTGGTCACTGTCGATCCGAACCGCACGCGCTTGCGCTTATTACCCTTGCAGCCTAGGGAATGAAGATATGAATCGGCCCGATTTCTTTTGCGAGGACTATCGAGAGTTTGGCGATGCACTTGGCGACATGGCCAAGGAAGCAAAATTGTTGGCACTTTGGGGAGGCTATCGAGATCGTCTCCTTGCGGTTGCGCTTGAACTTGCTGCCATCGACGGCAGATTGCTGCTGGGATCGAGAGCCAGAAGTAGGCCATGCTTATAGGTTATGCCCGTGTCTCAACACAAGACCAAAACCTTGACCTTCAGATCGACGCTTTAACCAAAGCTGGCTGTCAGAAGCTGTTTAACGACAAGATCAGTGGCAGTAACAAAGAGCGGCCAGGACTCACAAAAACGCTGGAAATGCTACGTGAAGGCGATACTCTCGTAGTCTGGAAGCTGGATCGTTTGGGACGTAGCGTTAAAAACCTAGTTGATTTAGTCGGCGATCTGCACAAGCAAGGTGTTCAGTTCAAAAGTCTGACCGACGCTATTGACACCGGCACGCCGTCAGGCCGCTTCTTCTTTCACGTCATGGCCAGTCTGGCCGAAATGGAGCGTGAACTGATGGTAGAACGCACCCGCGCAGGGCTGGAAGTCGCCCGCAAACTTGGCCGTAAGGGTGGTCGCAAACTCAAGATGACCGAGAGTAAAGTCGAATCGGCCAAGAAACTGCTGGCCAGCGGCATGGCTCCCAGGGACGTGGCCAGAAACCTCGGTGTGTCCATTCCTACGCTTTATCGCTGGATTCCGGCAGCCGGTAATCCTTAACGTGTTTTATCACAAGGTGGCGCCTGGTAAGACGACTGCTTGTTCTACCCCTATTTGCGAACCCAAGAGTAACGAATAATTGAAAGTTTAAAATTTTTGTGTAAATTGAAAAAATAGCTCATGACAAAAATATCAGAACGCAATATCAAAGTTGCACGCAAGAATGTCCGCAAGAATATTCAGCGTTTGAACAAGAAGCTAAGCAATAAAATTAAAAATGAAGAAGCCGCATTACCTGATATTATTGCTGGAACTCATGGTACACCGATAGAAAAGCTCTTAGCACTCTATAAGTTAAGCGATCCCATCTTCACGGCAATTCGCCCTTTTACGGCATGTCGCTACGGCTGTAGCGCCTGTTGTCATTACAAGGTAGACCTGCTTCCAATTGAAGCTGAACTGATTGCCATCTCACTCGGCCAAGCGCCACTACCACTCCCTACTACTTTTCAGAACGGTCACGGTAAGCGTTGCCCATTTCTATCTAAAAATGGGCAATGCAACATCTATTCGATACGACCAATGGCTTGCCGCCGTCATTTCATGTTTACTAACTCTGATTACTGGTGTAATCCAGTACGCTCCGAAGATTTTGAAATAAAAATGCTTGGTTTTTCTGGAATCATCGAAGCATATAATAATATTGCTAATCAAGATGGACGGAATGGTCGAGAAAACATGCGTGATATTCGAGACTACTTTACAGCAGGCATCGACGCTGATGTCAATGCTCGTGAACTCGACAGTGAATGAGATAATGGCACGGTTTTCCAGGAAAGTCTTCGCACCAGATATTTATCACGCATGAGTACCGTGCAAGATGAAAATAATTAAGCCGAAGGGCTTTTATCCATTCTTGCGCGTCTTTATCTAATGAATCTGAAAACATACTGTTAGTGCCTTCCCTCTCGAACTGCGCCACGCCAACTACCCCAATTTGGCTTCGTCAATCCTCTTTCCAGATCAACCCCAGTCCAGCCATTTCGCAGAGAAGCGCCCAGTTAGCATAGGAAATACCACTGTCTTCTGAAATCCAACGTCGCACGGTGCGGCCTCCCTTCTCTCCCAGGCCCAGCGCCTGAGCCGCTTTCCCTCCTGAAAGACCAGCCAAACGCAGCACCTCGCGCACTTCTTCGCCGGTCGGCTGCTCCCACCTCTTGGCTGGCTTCAAACATTCCAGCCGTATATTGGCATCATTCGTCATTCTTTTTCTCCTGGTCTGGCCGGTAAGTACGATGTGCGCCCACACATGAGCGGTGTTATGGATGCACCTTCACCATGATGACGCGCTTGCCAATCTTCCTGGCGAACACCGAATGATAGAGGCTCACGATCTCACACCGTTAGCCTGCTGGAGGAACGAACTCCACTCTATCTAGCTGCCTTTCCCTTAGTGTTGGGCAGCCCTGCTCCCCGCCTTGACCAGATTTCTTTTGGTGCAGCTCCGACCTAAGTCGGGGCTGCCTTTCATTCAGTCAATAGCATCGAAAATCGCGGTGGCCTCGGGGTGGCCGATCGCGAATTCGTACAGTAATTCATGACGCTTGATAAGGACTTCGACCGCGTCCCTTTCGGCGACCTCGGTGACAAGATGATTAAGCCCGAACAAGGTTGCGACGATGCCAGCAGCGTCGGCTGACATCTTGCCATTGAAGCCGTTACCGTCCACTTGAATCTCCAGGAGTTCGTCCAGGTCGGGAGCCATGTAGAAACCACCGTTCGACAGACGGTAGTAATGCCAAAGCGCGCCGCTGTAGTGTTTGCAGAGTCGGCGCATCCAAATACAAATCACACTCTCACTGCGTATAATCAAATCCTCGCGCAATTGGGTAAGCATGAAGCCGAGGTCCCCCTCAGGGACCTCGGAAACAGTGATAGGGTTCTTGGGGGTGTTCATCGGAACTTCTCCGGTATTGACCTGGGCGGAAAACCCGGCCTTCAAGTACAGAATAGGGAAAAATACCCTATATTGCCAAGCAAATTAGCTGAAATTTTCACCTTAAAGCGACTAAACCCCTTGTCAGCGAACGCGAAGCCGTCGACGTTCCTGCTTCTGTTCGTGTTGCCCTTGTTGTTGGGTCTGCTGCTGAACACGTTTCTGATGATTATCGATAGCCTTGCTAACAGCCGCATGTACCTGCCGTTCAACCGCTTCGATACCGAGCGCACTCTTAGTGGCAAGATCATTGAAATCGGTGAAGCCTTTCGGATTATCCGCCTGTTCACCTGGCGCGAAGATTGGGAAGAACGCCGTACCGTCTACAGCACGCGCTGCCTCTTGAGCCTTGGTCTTTCCTGGATTGTTAGGTAAAGACTGATCATCGTCACCGGCTATCAGAATAGGCTTGTCTGGGAAAGACTTGTGCAATGCTTTGGCAACACCTTCCAGATTGCCAGCATCAAATGCGACAACGGTCCCATAGCCCAATGCCTGAGACACTTGCGCCACAGTGGCATAGCCCTCGCCAATGACGATCACGGGCGCTGCTGCGATAGCAGCAAGACCACCTATTGGGTGAAAACAACCCTCCTTACGCCCCCCTTTTGCAAATCGCTTCGTACCGTCCTCTTGGATGTATTGCATCGTCCATTGCTTACCATCCGAATCGATAGCTGGAATGTAGGTCTTCTGGCCATCACTGTCAGTGTATATACCAGCCTGTGGCGTGATGCCTTTAGCTTTTAGATAGGGCGTCGGCTCGATAACAGTCACAAGATCATCCATCTGCTTTACGACACGTTGCGCGACAGCCTCTTGTTCTTGCTGCTGCTGCTCTGCGCGTGCAGCCAATTTTGCGGCTGCCTCCGCTTGCATTGCGGCCTTTTGCTCTGGATCGAGCGAGTACCCTTTGCTTTTCCACTTCAATTCGATGCCAGTACGGTTGTTCTTGATATAGCCGGATGGGTGACCGTCGAGGTAAGCGACATAAAAACCAGCCTTTTCCCCCTTTTTGTCTCCTTCGACCTCAATACGGTGTTTCTTAGCGTCCATGATGGGATGTTCACCACTCACGAGACATCCCATGCTTCGTAACGTCTCTGCAAATTCTTTTTCTGGAGAAAGTGCCGGAACTTGCCGACTCATGATCTCCGTAGCAATCCACGGCTTCAACTTATCAAGATCAGCCCCAGGATTTGCATACCAACATTTGGCAGCATTATCCCAATCAACTGCATTGTTACCGTTCGGAAGCTTTCCACCGATTTCTTTGACCGCATGACGCTGCTCAAAAGTAACTGCAAGCCAAGTCTTCTTAGTTGCTAGATTTGTTGGCTTGGCTTCATGGCTAGGCAACCATTGTTTGATCTTCTCAAGGTCAGCACCAGGCCTTGCATACCAACGCTTTTCCTCTTTGTCCCAAGAAATAGCGCAATTCCCATCAGCAAGATTGCCTGCGGCGTGTTTCGCTGCCTCTTTCTGCTTATACGGTAAATCGAGCCATATTTTTTCAGAAACCGTGATACTCGGTAGCGCAACATCTTGCTGCTGTTGCTGTTCCTGTACAGTATTATCAGCAACAGTTGTTTTAGCGGCTAAAGTATCTTTGTCGTGCCGTGGTTGTTTCTCATGAGTGCGAACAAACGCAGCTACCCATTCATGTTCGTTTTCTTTCGCGTAAGCACTGATCGCTGCCAAACTCGGCAGCGAAACATATTGTTCCTGCTGCTGTTCCTGTACGGTATTATCAGAAACGGCTGGTTTAGCGGCTAAAATATATTTTTCGTGCTGTGCTTTTTTCTCGTGAATGCGAGCAAACGCAGTTAAACGTTCATGTTCATTTTCTTTCGTGTAAGCATCAATCACTACCAAGCGATCAACCAGTGATTCCACTGCTGTACTTGTCCCACATGTCTCTAACCACTCATATTTTCCATTTTGACATTGAACAAACACCCTCCAATGGGTGGGTTCACGTCCATAGACATGTGCCAACAAATACCTATCATTAACTACGAAGCTTGGCTCAACACGTACACGACCATTCCAATCCACAGGTAGTACATCTCTAACCCCCTCAACAACAGGCCCGAACGCTTCCTCAGAAACGACCCTAAGCGTTTCTTGGTGAAACGAATTTTTAAGATCACGAGCAATGCGCAGCGCAGTTGCAACCTTTTGGTCGGCAAGCGTGATACTCGGTAACTGAACATTTTGTTCCTCGTACCGTGCTTGTTTCTCATGAATTTCCGCGTAAGCATTGATCACTGCCAAGCGATCAATCAATGAGTCCATTGCTGCACTCGTCTCACATATTTCTAACCACTGATATTCACCGTTTTGACGTTGAACAAATACTGCAAAACGGTTAGGTTCACTGTCGTGTGACTCAACACGTACACGACCATTCCAATCTAGGGGTAATACCTCTCTCACTTGCTCCATCCCCTTCACAAGCGGCCCGAACGCTTCATCAAAAGCGATATTAAGCATTCCTTCGTACACCAAACCAAAAGGATCATTAGGATCTTCACGAGCAATCCGCAGTAGAGTTGCAACCTTTTGGTCGGCAAGCATTCTACTCGGCAGCCGCACAGCTTGTTCCTGCTGCATCATCGGCTCAGGGTTCTGCGCAATTCCCTGTTGATTTGTTGCCTCCTGAACCTGCTTTTGCTCAAACGCAAGCAGGTATTCCTGAATCTTCTCGGCATCAGCCGCTGCGCGGAAAATTTCAAGAGAATCATCTTTTAGGACCCTGATCCACGATCCAACATACGCCGCATGCTGGCCAGGATCATGACCAATGCCGAGTTCATCACCCAAGATCATGCTCGCAATCTCAGCCCGCAACTCTTCCTTTGCATACCCCTCACTCCCGAAGGGATGCAGCATGTCTCGATCAAGCCGCAGCGAGTGGCCAGTCCAATGGCCCAGTTCGTGCAGCAGCGTCGCATAGTAGTTGTCGGCGCTCGGAAACTGGCTCTTGTCGGCCAAGTGGATGCTGTCAGTAGAAGGATTATAGAACGCGCGGTTATGCTCCCCATGATAAATCATTGCCTCGGATGCCTCCAAGATATTCTCGGCACGCTCCACCGCATCCCATGTCTGTTCCTTGGTCTGTTCATTGTGTTGCAACGTCGGCAAGCCATCGATCTGCTCGGCATTGAACACACTCGCAAAGAACACACGTGGCCGCTCAAGCCTCACCTCTTCCATGACAGGTTGACCCTTTACATCGAGAACCGGCCGACCCTGATCGTCGGTCTTAATCTGTTTCTCGGTGTACTTCCAATACTGGATTGACGTGCTTTTCTCACCGCGTCTTACCTGTGCACCGAGAGCCTCCGCCTGTTTATAGGTGAGCCAACGCGGATCGGTGCGCTGCTGGCTCATCAGGTAAATCGCATTAATGCCCTTGTATCGCTTGCCGGTGCTCGGATTCATCGGAAGCAACCCACCTCGACCTGGCTCCCAAGGTCTTTGCCACGGTGCTGTGCCGACTTTGAGTTGCTCGATCAATCGCTCGGCAACAACTTCATGAAAAGGCTTCTTCGGTTCCATATATGGCTCCCGTTGGAACTGTTGGTTCAATTCGGTAAAGTTGCGCTGTAGCCGCGTGCGATCATGCAGGCCTTGCGCAACCATGAGGGCGATGCTATTCAAATCAATAATGTTCATCAGCCGCGTGCGGTCGATGCAGGTTTCGCGAAAAACCTGCTCACCTTGCTCGTGAACATATCTACGAGTGACATGCAACTCCGGCTCAATGCCTTCGCAATACAACGCAAAGACTTCTTCAGCCTTGATGCTTTCGGACTCGTGGGCGTAGTTCTCTTCAACAATCCTCCACAAACTACGCATAAAGGGTTTTTCACGTGCAGCACTAATGCCATCCAGCAGTGCCTTCTTGTCCTCTCTAGTGAAAGTGTTAAGGCCGAAATGGCCAATGACTTCATGCCGCAGTGTCGAAATAAAACTGTCGGTATCCTTGGCATTGCCGCAAGGGATGTCACAGCGTCCTGGATGGATACCTGGGCCGGTGACGTATGCGCCAAGCATTCGCTCCATACCCTCTGGACACTTGCCGTACAGCTCTTCTACGGTTTCACGAATGTAATAGGACAACTGCGCCGCAACGGGGTAATCCCTACAAAAATCAACAACCAGAGCACGCGCTTGGAGGACAGTGACGCCCATAGCAACTACTCTCCTTGGCGCTCAAGACGCTCCAAGGCATCTTTGACAGATTCGCCCTGCCGTTTGCCTAGCAGCTCATACGCATTGACTGTGGTGAAGTTCTTGGGAACATCAAGACCTTCGCCGTATTCAATGAACACCGGCACATCACCACTTTGTGCGTCGTTTAGATCAATAGCAGTCTCAAGCGCATCGGCCTCACTCAATGCGTCCTCTACAAACGCACCTGCGCAATCTGCCTCGTTCGGGTCACATTCGGCCTGAAAGCCTGGAGTCTCGGCATCGATCAACTTTTCACGGAGAGTGTCCATTACGTTCGTCTCGTCACCAGAACCAGCTTTTTCATTAGAAATCTTTGGGATGTTCATACTCATGTCTCCTTACGTTGGATGGTGTAGTTAGGTTTTCCCTTGACGTCGGGATACGTCTGCGAGCAAGTGGGATAGCCACTGCACGACCAGAAATTAGTACCAGTCTTTTTGCCGAGGCGACGGACAAGCCCTTTACCGCAGACCATGCACTTATGGGTCTCCAATACCTTCGGTGCTTCCTTCGCACCATTAAGCTTTAATGCGCCATCATTAGCCTTCGCAATTTGTTCACGAATGAATGCCTCTTGCTTCGTAATGAAACTGTCCACCTCCAAACGACCTTCTCCGATGGACAGCAACATGCGTTCATACAAAGCAGTGAGCACTGGGCTTTTCACGACTTCCGGAAGCGCATCAATCATGCTGCGCCCCAAGGTCGTGCTAACGATCTGCTTGCCTTTCACTTCGAGAAATTGGCGCCGCTTCAATTCAGAAATGATCGACGCCCGTGTGGCGGAAGTGCCTATGCCATCGCCGTCACGCAACAGTTTCTTATGCTCGGCATCCGTAACATATTTGTGGATATTTTCCATAGCACGTGTCAGCGTTCCCTCGGTGAAACGGCTTGGGGCTTTTGTCTTAGCATCCATGCGTGTCGCCTTCACGCATGACACCACATCACCATTCTGCATATTTGGTAACGCCTGGTTGTTGCTTCCAGACTCAGACTCACCCTCGGCTTCTTCCTCCGCCTCGATGTACACGTCACGCCAACCGTTACGGGTCACGACCTTGCCTACTACATCAAATCGCTCACCAGCAACTTCGAGGGTAACGGTGGTGGCAAGGTATTCGTGCTGCAAATAGAACTGTGCAAGATAAACACGCACAATTAAGTCGTAGATGTTGCGCTCTTTCTCGGACAGACTAGCCATACTGCCCTTGTGCATCGTCGGGATAATGCCGTGATGAGCGGTAATTTTGCTGTCATCCCAAGTCTTGGACTTAATGTTCTGATTGGCTCCATCAACAAGTACAGCAACCTCTGGATAAACGTGCTTGATGGCTTCGAGCACATGTGGGGCATCGGCATGTTGTGATTCCGGCAGATACCCACAATCGGTTCTTGGGTAGCTCGTGAGCTTATGTGTCTCATAAAGCGATTGGCACACCTCAAGCACATCTGCCGCGCTATACCCGAATTTGTTAGACGCCAAGAGAGTAATGTCAGAAAGTGAATAAACACGCGGCTGTGCCTTCTTCTTTGGCTCCTGCTTGTACTCGATGACCTTACCTATATGGCCGGTGATGGATTCGACCAACGTGTTCGCGATGACCGTGTCGACCAAACGACCCTCTGGGTCTAGCCCAACTTGATCTTCTTTCGCCCGCCAAACGGCAACGAATACACCACCCTCGTGTTTAAATGCTGCACGGACCGTGTGGTAAGGAATCGATTTGAATGCCTCAATCTCACGATCACGCATGACCACCAGCGCCAGCGTTGGAGTCTGTACACGCCCTATCGTCAGCAATGCACGCGAACCCCCGCGCTGTGCGCGTAGCGTATAAGCCCTGCTGAAATTGATACCAATCAGCCAGTCGGCCCGACTACGTGCCCGTGCTGCATTGGCAAAGCCTTGATACTCAGTGTTACTTCTGAGCGCAGCTAGGCCACGCTGCACCGATACGGAATCTTGTGCCGATACCCAGAAGCGTTGCACCGACTTGTGGCAGTCGAAGTATTCCAGAACTTCATCAACGAGTAACTGCCCCTCACGGTCTGGGTCACCAGCATTGACAATTTCAGTTGCCTTTTTCAGCAGCCGCTTGATGACCTCAAGCTGCGCTTTCGCGTCTTCGCGGGGCTGCATGATCCACGTTTCAGGGATGATAGGCAGTTCTTCGACGCGCCAGATTTTCTTACCAGTTTTTGGATTCAGTGGAACGTCTTCAGAAATGTACGCATCTGGCTCAGCTTGTTCGAGCATGTGTCCGAAACACCAAGTGATCGTATCGTGACCACATTCAATGTAACCCTCACCCTTCCCTGTCACACCCAGCTCACCGGCGATTGCTTTGGCAACAGATGGCTTCTCTGCAATGAATAAACGCATTGGCTATTCCCTATATTCTTGATTGTTCTTACCAAGTGAGAACGGGTCGGATCACTGACTTCACTTGTTCGCGGCTGATGATTCCGTAGTAACGAGCATCAAATGACGTTGAACTTCTGTCGGTCATCAACAACAATTCGGATTCGCCAAGCGTGTATCGCTCGTCACTCATACGAGGCATAGAGCGACCAACACCATCAACAAGTAATGGTTTGCTGTATGGCAACAACTTTCCGTTGACAGCAACTCCCTGTGGCGTCACAGAAACCGTGTCGCCTTTAGCGGCTAAAATTTTCTTCATCATGTAACCGTAGCCACCAGGACAGAATCCTGGACCGATATAGCCACGCTTTCTTGCGTTATCGAACACTGTCCGCTGCGGCGGGCAAAAAATGACGTACCTTCCCTTGGTAACGGGCGCACTACTCATCCAGTACAGTCCGACTGGAATACTCTTGCTTGTATTCACACGAGCGCCGACCAAACACATAACGCCACTGGCCGCAATTCCCAAAATGCCGACCACAACCAATACGACGACGGCACGATTGATCATGCGGTTCATATTTTGATCTCATCCAGCAGGGTTGGCTCATGCACAAGACGCAGTGTGTCGCTGGTCTTCGGCTCAGGCACTGCTGCGCGTGCGATGAAAATCGGATCTTGAAAGTAGAGTGGCTGCTTTCCGTAAATAGCCGGATAACCAGCAACGTATACAACCATGTCCCCAGCCTCAGTGATTTGTCCTTCGGCATCCTTCTTTGGCCCAGGCATACGCAAGCACTCGTCTACAGTGAGTAAGGGACGCTGCACCTCCTGAATCGTGCGGGAGAGCTGTCCGAGAATTGGAGTCGCCCGCTTGCCGCTCGTCGTGATCTGTTCCTTGAGTACAGTGGTTTGCCCTGTAAGTTTTGAAAGATGCTCAGCCGTCTCAACACGATTAGGTGGGTAAGCATTCTGTACATGGCAGTTCGACGTGATCGTTTCGTCGGGGCCGTAGCCGGTCTCACGCGATTTAAGTTGGTTCAAGTCTTGACAAATGAGATAGAACTTAATGCCGTAGCCTGCCACGAAGGCAAGAGACTCTTGCATGATTTCGAGCTTACCGAGACTCGGAAACTCATCAATCATTCCCAACAGACGATGCTTGTATGACTTCTTTGAACGCACGTGGAAATCAGCAACTTGATTGAATCCAAGTTTTGTAAGTATTTGACGCCACCAAGACAGCTCTGTGGGTACGCGTTCAAACTTCATTTTGTCGGCAAGCAGCCGCACGATCATATTCAGCATCACACGGACTAGAGGCCGCAATCGGGCCTTGTCGTTCGGCTGAGTCACGATATACAAACTCACCGGATCATCGTGGTTCATCAAGTCTTTGATGCAAAAATCGGACTTACTGACGTTTCTCGCGACGACCGGATCACGATAAAGAGCAATGTAGGACTTCGCCGTAGACAAGACAGAACCAGCCTCTTCCTCGGGCCGGTCCATCATGTCTCGACCCGCTGAACCGACAGCCGGATGATTTTCACCGTTGATATGGCCGTACTGCGTCATCTCCATCCACAAATCGGCCACGTTACGGTTAGGGTCTGACATGATGTGATCCACGTATGACAACGTCGCCGGAAAACCTTCGTTCTTCCTCTTGTAGAGAACGTGCAAGATCACGCCAACAAGTAGGGCTTGTGACGTTTTCTGCCAGTGCGATTCGAGGCCTTTGCCATTCGGATCAACGATGAGGGTTGCGAGGTTCTGCACATCGCCAACTTCGTATTCCGTCCCGATACGAATTTCATCGAGCGGATTCCAGCACACCGATCCGTTAAGCGTGGCTGGTTCAAAGCGAATCACCTTGTTCTTGGCGTGCTTCTGACGCCAGCCAGCAGTCATCGCCCATAGCTCACCCTTAAGGTCAGTAACGACGACGCTGTGCGGCCACGACAGCAATGTGGGGACAACGAGACCGACCCCTTTACCAGAACGAGTGGGGGCGTAGGTCAGAACATGCTCGGGACCGTTATGACGTAGATAATGAAGCCTTCCATCCTTGTCCTCCCAGGCACCTACGTATACGCCTTCGTCGTTACCGAGCAAACCTGACTGCTCAATGTCCTTCTTACTCGCCCAGCAGGCCGATCCATGAAGATACTCGTTGGCTTTGACTGAGTTGATTTCAAACGTTTTTATCAGTGCTGTACCGATGAGACCACCGGCAGTAACCATCATGCCAATGTTGCCAGCGGCAAAAAAATAGTTATGAAACTGATCGCCCCACTTGGCATACCACGAAAGAATCGACCAAGGGGCGTATATGTGGTTGTAATTCCCACCAAGTGTTGATTGATAGTTGAATGTGTGCGCGAAGTATTGCGTTGCGACCTGCAAGCCAGTCGCCATCGAAGTAAGAGCAAGTGCAGGAACCAGCTTGTTCTTTTTGCGCTGTCCCCCTCGAACCTGTGGACCGACAGCATTGTTTGGCTTTCTCATCTGTTTCTTCCTTTCGTCTTAAGCGTTCCCTTTTTGGTGAGCAATACCTCATCACCAAGGGAAAACCGTTTCATCCTGCGAGCCGTAGCTACATCTATGGCCAACACAATCACTTCATCATTACGCTTCAAGAGGACAAGGGATTTACCATCAACTTGT
Source organism: Xylella fastidiosa (assembly GCF_011801475.1). Lineage (NCBI taxonomy): Bacteria > Pseudomonadati > Pseudomonadota > Gammaproteobacteria > Lysobacterales > Lysobacteraceae > Xylella > Xylella fastidiosa. Next base: position 23,779 of record NZ_CP044353.1, on the reverse strand, counting down.
CGCAACCCGGCAAACTTCACCATGCCAGCATCATCTTCATTATACCGCCTATGTTTCATTATATCGAATATTCTAACTCGTTTTAACTCACGCTCTGCAATGTATTTATCAACTGCCATGAGTTCAGAAGAAGTTATTCCTGCTGTATGAACATCCCGTCGCACCCTGTGATTACGTTCGGTTTGCTGCTCTCCCACACAATCAGATACATGACGCGGCAATAGCACTTCACTTCCTCTGGAGAACTGAACCACACCGAGTTGGTGCAGGTTTCGCAAACGGTGGGTACTCGCGGGCGGCGGTTTAGCTCCAATGCCTCCAACGTTGGGCTTACTGAACCCTCCGGCGCTTGAAATAACTGTGGCACCGCTGGCTCCATGTTTTCCTGATCCACCTCCTCCGCTGCGGATTCTTGTAGCATGGCCATCGCGGCGGCTATTTGGTCCTCCTCGATCACTCCAGCGTTGGACGAAGTAGTGTTTTGCTCTTGTTCTTTGTTGCTCATTGATTTGCTCCTGGTTAGCTAAGTTGATCGAACGGCTTATTGCAGCGTCGTATTCACTCAATGCATCCTCTTGGAAAGCACCGACACGACTCGCCTGAGCCTGCGTAAATTGGGCAGTTTTATCGGACAACATGGCATCGGTCAGCTTTACGATCACGGCCGCATCACTGACAAGCTGCTTCCGACGCTTGTCGAGCACCTCATCTTCAAACGAAATATTGAGACGAGCGGCAGCCGCAATCTGTACGACGCGCTTTTTAAATTCATCGCTACCTTTCACGGTAATACGCTCACCATAGCGGTACATGGCCATACGCAATGCAGCTTCTACACCGTAGTCGCCAGCGCCGTGTGAGACATTCAATAGATCACCATCGTCACGAATAGCAGTCGATCCAACGCGATAGATAATCGTTCCGGATTTGGTGATGTTGTCTGGTTTTAAACCAGGTACTGGACCTGTTCGACGAGCTTGTAGCCCACCGAAGATATTGCATGACCACCACTGCCGCATTTCGCGTGCTCGTAGCGCTGCAAGTGCCTCGGCATTGCCTTGAGTGGCCTGAACCTGCAACCAGTCGGCCCACACGCGACGATGGTATGTCGCGTAAGCTGCATCTCGCGCCTTCAAATAATCCGTGTTAGCCTTCTGTACACCCTCCTTCAAAGACTTTCTAGCGAGGGCATATAAGAGCTTCTTATTGACACCTGGCCCACGCATCAGCTTGATCGCAGCGCGTTTGATACGCCCTAAACGCTTAGTCGCTTCGATCTTTCTGTCTCTCTTAGTACGCGCTCGCGCTATGGCCACATTACGGACCGCACCAAGATCCTGCTGCTCCAGCTTGTACATGGCGTACAACTCGGCGGTGCTGGCGTGCTTCACATAGATAGGGCGCTGCTCATATCTAATACCGCTATTGACATGCAACACGCCAACAGAAGATAGACTTGGCGTCCGCCCCTTACTGCGCGGTGGCGGCCTTCGCCCAACCTTTTCTACCAACGGAGCTTGTATCCTACGAGCATGCACGCTCGAAACAGAAGGAGCCTGTTTGACGAAGGATTCAAATGCTCCAAAGCGAGCTTCAAGTTTTGCCTTTGAGAAGTCGCGTGCAACAGAGCTTGCCTTGACGCTTCGTCCAACTCCGTTCGTAATGACGAGACCATTACCACGCTCTCTAATTTCGAGGCCGTTGCGCTGCATGACTGCATGCAATTCGCTCCAGCTCTGCGCCTGCTTGATTTTGTCGGTACATTCGCGTTTTATCCAACCAATCAGGCTTTCAACGCCAGCGTTACGTTCCATGTCGTCAGCACGATTTTCTCCAACCGTTTTACGCACAGTGTGGTTATCGGCCTCAAGTCCGTATTCGCGTTCGAGCTTTTTACATATTTCTCCAAGTGTCTTGTAATCGTTGTAAGGGGTGTGGATCGTGTACCTCTTCGGGTGAATCTTATTAATTGCGACATGGATATGAAGATTGTCAGTGTCGTGATGCACAACACTGACACGTTGATAATCTGCGTAACCAAGCGCAGCGCAAACACGTGACTCAATCACTTCAAGAATCTCTGGTGCAGGGTTCTCACCCTCACGGAATGAAATTAAAAGGTGATAGGTCTTATCGGCCTCGCTGCGGGTGTTGAGTGCTTGCGTTGCCTGCACTTCCAGCGCGGCATCCAGTACGTTGTTTTGGAAACAGTTCGTTACAGTCACACATCCAACACGCTCTTGTTTTCCTTGTTGGTTACTGAGGTATTTGACTAACTCGCGAAAGTCACTCTTTTTGACGACACGCATGGGAACATGCTTTGCAATCATGTCGGCTCTCTTGTCTCTTTAGCCGCTAAAAGACTTATTTGCACACAACCTGCGTCATGACAGCCCGTATCTCGTCTTGCGTAACCTCGATTTTCCTTAGAAGAGTCCGAATAGTCGCAGGTGTGAAATCAGCAACACGAGCGTCATTGGTTAACCAGAGCTTCAACAGACCACCAAGTCGGCCAAGATCACCGTTAACCTTGGCTAGTTCATGCACCCTGCGATGGTCGAGGATTCCTTGAATCTCGTAACCCATCCCTACGCGTAGTAGATACGTCGACAAGCTCAAACCGGCTGCGTTGGCCTTGGCTAGAACATCTGCCCGCTCATCCGGCAGACAGTACACCTTGATAGGTTGGCTACTCTTGCGCGTCACTTTGTTTTGCATCGTTCTTCCTTATGAGCGGCGGCAGTCGCTAGCCTCGCAGAGCAGGATTCCCGTTGAGTGCCGAAGGTGCGAATAAGGGAAAGTGAAGAAGGAACACCGGATTTCCGGTGGGCCTACTTCACATATCCTGCCCCGTTTGAACCACGTTTCGACACATAAAGTAGCATTTCAATGACTATACAGAAACATTTTTTTCGTTATAAAATTTAATTTATGAGGAAGAGCCTATCTGAACGCATTGCAGAACGTGCGAAGAAGAAGAAACCCTCGCGTAACGCACAAAATCGGGCAGCCTTTTTAGCAATCCGCACGGACATAAAAGAGGCACTCAATGACGACTGGCCTCTCAAGAGCATTTGGGAAACACTCCATGAGGAAGGGAAGGTTACTTTTAGTTACCAGGCATTCCTTGGCTACACAAATAGATTAATTTTTGCGTCAAAACCAGATGAATCCCGTACATCGGCAATATCTGAAAAAAGAAAAACACCCAATGTCGGTAAGCTGGCGACCGAGGCAACCCAGAAAACAACAACGCAAAAACCAGCCGCTCTGCCTGGCTTTACGTTCAACGCTAACCCGAACAAGAAGGATTTACTGTAATGGCGAAGATACACATTACCCTGCAAGGCAAAGGCGGCGTCGGCAAGTCGTTTGTCGCCGTGAACACGGCGCAGTACAAAGTCCACAAAAGCCAAAAACCACTTTGCGTTGACACAGACCCCGTAAACGCTACGTTCGCCGGATTCCAATCACTTAACGTACACCGCCTTGAGATCATGGAAGGCGATGAAATCAACTCACGTCACTTTGATGTTCTCGTACAAATGATTGCGTCGGCAACGGACGACGTGATTATCGACAACGGAGCCAGCTCATTTGTCCCGCTATCGCATTACCTTATCAGCAACCAAGTTCCGACTCTGCTACATGAAATGGGGCACCAGATCATCGTGCATACGTCGATCACGGGAGGGCAGACGCTCCTGGATACTATGAGCGGCTTCGCGGAGATCGCCAGACAATTCCCGCATGAAACAGCAATTGTTGTGTGGCTAAATCCGTATTGGGGACCTGTCGAACACGATGGGAAAAGCTTCGAGCAGATGAAAGCATATAAGGACCATAAGGACCGTGTTTCAGCGATCATCCAAATACCAACGCTCAAGAAAGAAACTTACGGAATGGATTTAACAGAAATGTTACAAGAACGACTAACGTTCGATGAGGCAATTGCCTCACCGTCACGAACAATCATGGTACGTCAGCGGTTGAAAATCATCCGTGACCAAATTTATGCACAACTCGACAACGCAACGGTGCTCTGATGAGCGTGAGCGAGAAAGATCAACTGGAAGAACTTATTAAGGAAATCGCTGTAAAGCACGGCATTGCCGTGAGTCGTGACGATCCCATCCTTATCTTGCAAACTATCAACAACCGTTTGATGCTCGATAGCAAACGAGCGCAGGAAGCAATGCTTGAACATTACAAGGAAGAACTCGAAGGCATAGCAACGCGCTGGAGTAACGACGCAAAGGCCAAAGCAGAGCGGATTCTTAATGCAGCGATGACAGCCAGCAAAGAGGCGATGACATCTACATTGCATGACAGCGCAGTAGCAGCAGCAACCTTAGTTCGCAAAGAAGTGGATAATGTACTCGTGCGAGCACATAGGCAGATGGAAGCTTCGCGTAGCCTGTCAATGTGGAACCTAGCAGCGACTGCGGCCACCCTTCTTGCAACTTGCGTTGCCGCATGGGTGCTACTCTGGAATTGACCATGTGCGCGCCAAGCCCCGCCGTTGAGGGAGGGGAAGGATAGCGCTGTCGGCATATCCATACCTGTGTTTTCAGTGTGGTGTCTGTTGTTGCTCGATGTACTGGCGCACGATCGAGATTGGAGCGCCGCCGCAGGACGAAGCAAAGTAGGATGGCGACCACAGCACATTTTTCCAGTAACGTTTCTGGATATCTGGTCTTTCCTGGCGCAGCAAGCGACTGGAAACGCCCTTGAGGCTGTTCACAAGATGAGAGATGGCTATCTTTGGCGGGTATTCCACCAGAAGGTGGACGTGATCGTCCTCACCGTCCATTTCGATCAGTTTTGCCTCGAAATCGGTGCAGACCCTGGTGAAGATGGCACGAAGTCTCTGGATGGCGTTGCCATCGAACACATTGCGGCGATATTTCGCCACAAAGACCAAATGAACATGCATCTTAAAGACGCAATGTCTTCCATGTCTAATATCGTTTTCATTGCTCATAGACCAAGAGTATGATTGAGCCATGCAACGACTTCAAACCTTCAAATACGAACTCAGGCCAGATGGTCAGCAGGAGCGTCACATGCGTTGCTTCGCTGGCTCGTGCCGTTTCGTGTTCAACAAGGCGCTAGCGTTGCAGAAGGAACATTATGAGCAGCGCGAGAAGAAGCTTGGCTATGCCGGGTTGTGCAAGCGGCTCACTGCATGGCGCAACAGTACTGAAACTGCGTGGCTTGCTGATGCTCCGGTTCATCCCCTGCAACAGTCGCTCAAGGATTTGGAACGTGCCTACGCCAACTTCTTCGCCAAACGGGCCGATTTTCCACGCTTCAAGAAGAAAGGGCAGTCCAGCAGCTTTCGCTATCCGGACCCGAAGCAGATCAGGTGCGATCAGGACAACAGCCGCATCTTCCTGCCGAAACTCGGATGGATACGCTATCGCAACAGCCGTAATGTCTTGGGCACGGTGAAGAACGTTACCGTCAGCCAGTCATGCGGCAAGTGGTATGTCAGCATCCAGACATCCCATGAAGTCCCTGAACCCATTCATCCTTCTAGTTCAATGGTAGGGATGGATGCTGGTGTTGCTCAACTGGCCACACTGTCAGATGGCACCATCTACCTTCCGGTGAATAGTTTTAAATCCAGCCAGAAAAAGCTGGCCAGACTCCAGCGTCAGTCAAGCCACAAGGTGAAATTCAGCCATAACTGGCAGAAACAGAGACGTAAAATCCAGCAGCTGCATTCGCGTATTGCAAACATTCGCAAGGACTACCTTCACAAGGTCACAACGGCTATCAGCAAAAACCACGCCATGATTGTCATTGAGGATTTGAAGGTGAGCCGCATGTCCAGGTCTGCCCGTGGTACGGTCAGTCAGCCTGGGCGGAATGTTCTTGCAAAATCGGGCATGAACCGTTCGATCCTTGACCAGGGCTGGCATGAGATGCGTCGTCAGCTTGAATACAAACAGCACTGGCGAGGCGGTCATGTCATCGCGATACGGCCCGCGTATACCAGTCAGAGATGTGCTTGCTGTGGTCACACAGTGAAAGAGAACAGACGCTCTCAAAGTGAGTTTCAGTGTCTTGGATGTGGCTACACGGCCCATGCGGATATGAATGCGGCACGTAACATACTAGCGGCAGGGCATGCCGTGCTTGCCTGTGGAGGGAGGGTGCAATCAGGCCGCCCGTTGAAGCAGGAACCCACCGAGGCGGCTCTGGCTCCGGCCTAAACGCTGTAGGAATCTTCGCCCTTCAGGGCGGGGGGGATGTCAATCGGTGAGTCTTATCTTGGCTAAAGCGTTGAGACTGCGGGAGTAGCCAATGCTTTAGCTATCAGCGTTCTCTTTCTTGCTCTAGCACGCGAACTGCTGTGTTTTGTCGGCGTTTCTGCTCCTTTTTACGCATGATGGACTGATGATGACGAGCTGCCTCCTTCATATCTTCCCATTGCTCAACCAATTCCGGCTCCTTAGCTCTGAGCTTCTGTGTAGCCAGCGTCTCGATTAGCGGGGCATGAAGGCCCATTCCTTCCTTAATTTCTAGAACGTTCTCAAGGCGAGTGTACAGGCGCTGTAAGAGAGCCTGTTGCCTCTGGAGTCCCCTCTGCCAAGAGGCACGTTTACCTGGGAAGGTAAGCAATCCAGGTTTTTGTGCATCAAGCTGCATCAATTTTGATTTCTGCTGTTCAATCAAACCTTCAAGTTGATCTTCAATACGAACGACTTGGTCATACTTTGACTGGATTTGTATCGCGAGCAACGCACTATATTCAGACTCCAAGTTGGCAGTTTCAATCATCGCCTGCTGCTCAGCTTTTTCTTGCTCTGCATGTTTGTACATGGAATCTGCTAGGAATTGAACATTGGTTACATGACTCGAATCATTCGAGTCTTTAATCAAAGGCAGTTTGAATTTTGTGAATACACCCATGTGATAACTCTTTTTAGCGGCTAAAACTATCTAGAACGTTTCTTTCCTAGTTTCTCAGAGGCAACATCTACCTGTGCGCGACCAGTAGATTGATCGTAAGCAATTCTTTTCACTCCCCCAATTTCAGGCATTTTGTAGAAATCAATACATTCGTGTTTTACAAATTGCTTACCAATCTGCTGGTAGATAGCCTGCTTGTCCACGTGAACAATAGTACCCTCGTGTTCCTTTGCTTTATCAGCCACTGTCGCAGCATAAATGTTATAGATGCCAGGCTTTAGAAGCCCTGCCTTATCTACATGCTCCGTATGCCATTTCCCTGGCGTTTGCTCGTTCTGAACGATCTTCTGACCGTTCATGACGAGTACGCGATGTTTCATTAATGCAACTCCTGTCCTACCAACCAAATTATAGAACGCTGATTTTAGCTAGATAGATTTAATTTATCAGTTAGTTCTTATGGCACGCTTAACGTCATCACCCCTCTACAATGGCAACCAAATTTACTTCTTTAATAGAAGCCTCAAATTCATTGCCATCATCTTCGTACTTTAACCATGCACGACCGACTTCACTGGCTCGCTTCGTCAGAACTAATCGAGCAGGGCGTCCGTAGTACTCAACCTGCACGATGGCCTTCTTGAGTTTATTAGAGTCTGCCTCCTTGGTTGCCTTAACTACCTTCCCGTTGGCGTCTGAATCATTGTCAACCCATTGCTTCTCATCGTTACCTTCTGGCTCTGCATCTATTGTTTCCTTCTGATCCATCTTTTCTTCAAGGAACTCACGCAGCAACTTCACTGACCCACGTGTAATCTCTTGCTCCTCATCCTTAAGCCATGTTCCGACTTCTGAAGGCTTCTTTTTATAAGCCGTCACAAGCTCATTCACCACGGTCACATCGCGCACACGACCAATGTTAAAAACATCAGCAATCGGTTCCGGCAAGTCGAGTAACGTGATGTGTTGCGTAATGAATGCCGGTGATTTACCGATTTCCTTGGCAATGTCGATTTTCTTCTTGTTCTTCGCCAACTCACGTCCAATGAAGTCAGCAATTTCGCGTGCCGTCAGTTCATTGCGTTGTAAGTTCTCGATAACTTGATCAGTTTCGTTGTAATCGTTGTCTATAAAAGCAGGGATTGATTCTTTACCTGCCCATTTCGCGCCACGGTAACGTCGTGCACCGTGGTTGATAATGTAACGCCCTTGAATTTCCAAGTTTTCCCTGACAGAAATAGGCGACTTGACACCACGCTCTTTGATCGTGGCACCAATTTCGGCGATGCTTTCCGGCAAGAAACCAGGATTATCAGCTTTACGAGGCTGATTCAAATCTTCGTCAATCAGATCAAGCGGTAACTCAATAAATCCAGTACTAACATTACCAACCGTTTCTGGAGTATCCAACAAACCCGATAGGTCGCCGATACTATCCAAACCAAAGCCACTGCTCTTGCGGATTTCCTCGGGTTTTGTAGTGGATTTACTAAACATAGCAGCCATCATGCAATCTCCATCTTTTCAAATACATATTGAGCCAACGCACGCACTTCCTTAACAGCAATACGTGCAGCCGTTTTATTAATCTTCCATACAGGCATTTGTTCGCCCAATGCTTCGGCGATACTGTCACGCCAACCGATGCTAAATGGAGTAACAAGTTGTGGGTAAGCCGTCTGAATATCTGTGAGGTTGCCAACATGACGGGGCTTACGTCGATCCACCTTGTTAGGAACCATACCGATAAAACGCAGTTTCGGGTTCTGCTTGCGCAGATTTGTAATGACAGCAACCATCTTCTTAATGCCTTGAAGACTGTAAGCCTCCATTTCCAGCGGCGACAGCATGTAATCGCTAACCACAATAGCAGCCGTCATGATGACACCTAATGAGGGGGGGGTATCGATAAACAGTACATCGAAAAACTCACCCAATGCATCTATATTGGCCCGCAGTTTAACCGCAGCCTCTCCTGCCTTTATGTTGCCTTCGACGTTCGCCAAAGCTGCGTCAGCTTCAATTAGCACAAGACCATCATCTTTTCTTTCGTGAAAGTGCTTTCTCAATTCCGAAGGATCAACGCTAATCAACTGACTCGCTGTAAAACCAGATTTATAAGCTCCGAGTGTGTATGAGGCATTTCCCTGAGTGTCCATATCTGCCACAGCAACACGCAAGCCACGCTCGTGAAAATCGAAAGCTAAGTGGCACGTTGCGAACGTTTTACCCTGCCCACCCTTCTGAATTGCCGTGACGAGAGTCTTCATTCTTAAATTTCCGTTTTCCTCACTGCCCCGACTGCCCATTTCTTGACAATGAACGCTTGATGTTCTGGAAGCACTACAGTTACTCGCTCGAAACCTTTCGGGACGTTCCGTTCTTGGTGCGACAGCCACACACGATTCACCGTTTGTGACACTGCTCCCCTTGATAGATTCAGTGATGCAGCGAATTTTGTTTGAGATACGCCCTCGACTAAAACGCCATGAGCTATCTCTAGTGTTTGTTGACTTACTTCCAGATCCTTTATGGCAGCTTGGAACTGTGCTTCCGTTAGCCGTTTCTTCATGGAATACACCCATAATTCGCTCTCCGCAGAATGTTGAAAAATGACGGTGCCAGCCGTCTTCCAGGATTTAAGTTTAGCTAAATTATCATGAAATTTCAATTTTTTTAGCGGCTAAATTCCAAAGAAATGTCATACATTCAATTTGTTCGTTAATTACAGTGTTGCTATACGATAGTCACAGGGTGCTGAACAATACTATTGATAGATTCCTCTCGGCTTATAGAGGAAAACGAAGCAGATGAGTGCAGTGAACACACCAAAGTGCAATATAAATATCCAACCTGCATGGATATTTGGCGTATGCCAGTGCCAAAGCATCCTGATGAACTGGAAAAGCACATCAAACGTGAGTATCCAACGCAAAAGTGGCCACACTAGAACAGTCACAACCCATAACACTTTAACGATACCGAAAAAGATACTGCTACAAATGTTATTGAGTTTCTGTATTTGTTTAGCTTGTACATGCCTTGGCGGTGGTTTGGCTATTTCTGGAAACTTGATGATATTGGACATTTTCTTGACCCTTGGTGTTATTAGAGGTTGAATTATCCAAGCAAGCTCTCCGCTTGCTTATGACTCGATGTGCCAGCTTCGGGTCAACTGCCCTAGAGTGATCTGGGGCAGTTTTTCTTTTGGGTGGAACAAAATTCCAAAGGTTCCACGTTAACTTTTCTTAACGAATTATTCCTGTTCTATCTAGTTTTATTTTTTACATAAATTTTGAATTTAATAGGCTTGTGGACCCTGTGGGCAAAGTCATTAGGCGGTGGGCAACCGAAGGTTGTCCACGGACTAGTGACGGTGCGCGTAGCGCATTGTCCACAAGTCCATAAGCATATTTACAGGATTTATTTATAGGTAAAGATTATAGGTTTTAGGGGGGGGGGGATTTAACACTATTAGGGGGGGGATTTAACACTATTAGCCCCCAAAGAGGGGGGGGGAATTTAACGTGGATAACTTTGGTTACTCACAGGGTTTATCCACAGAGGAAATTGAGGGTGAGAAGGGGGGTGATTTAACACCGTAGAATTCAATGAATTTGATGATGAAGTGGGGGGTGATTTAACACCGTAGAATTCAATGAATTTGATGATGAAGTGGGGGGTGATTTAACACCGTGGAATTCAATGAATTTGATGATGAAGTGGGGGGGTGATTTAACGCCGTAGAATCCAATGAATAGATTCCTCTTGCATGACGCCCGTTGTCTCCTCCCTTGGATTTTGATTCATTTCTCTTTGTAAGGGATCGGGGGAGGTGAGCCGATCAGTAGAATGCCGCCCTTTACCCGTTTGACGTTGGCTTTCGGGTAGACGGCCTGAACCTTGTTCAAGACTTGTAGAAATTCTTTTTTGAAGTCTTTGTCAGGGTCTTTGCCGGAATATTCCTGGGCGAACTGTTGGCGTAGTGCTTTCCAGTGCAGGAGAACGCCACGGCCTTCGATACGATGTAGCCTATGAGCCAACCAGGCGTATACGTCTAGGGCAAGTGCAGAACCCTTCAAAGCCATCAATGCGCGATTGTCAAATGGGACGGCACTTTCCATGAGTGAATTAAAATAGCCCTCGGAAAGCTTCATGATCCCAGGCCATATTGCCCGTTGAGGTTCTTCACTCTTGTTTATCCATGCGTCGAACTGCTCGACTGGTTGGCCGTTGAACGTGCGCCCTTTGAACCCAAGTTGTAGCCGACAGGCAGCTAATGCGTGCATTTGCTTGCGTAGAGTGGTGTAGCGGTTACCCTGCTTATCCATGCCCATCAGTCGCAGGAACTCGGAGGCACTTTCACCTATGGGGATTTCGCGTGTTTTTTCTCTCTTGGCGTAAGTTGATATCCAGGCTAAAGCCAGACGTGGCATCACGCCGTAGGGGATCGGTTGAGCGACTGGGCCTTTGCCTTCGTCAAGCCATCCTGCTTGTACGTTGATCCAGACTGCTCCCGATTGACGCATGAATTCGCTTGCCTTGATATTTGAGCGCGGGAGGCCTACCTGGCAGAGTACAGCATGGGTGAATGCCATATCGTCACCGCTAGGGTCGTTCTTATAGATCGCGGTGGCGGCTTCAAGCAATTTTTCTTCTTGCTTGGTGAGAGTTATCATCGACGCTTTGGTGCCATTGAAGTCTTCATGCTTAGACATTCGATACCTCTTAAGTAGTGCTTACCGATTAGGTGAGAGCTAATTAGCGAAGATTAGGGCGCCAGTAACGTATGATCTCTTTAAAATCAGCATTGAACGTTGGATCGATGTCTAGAGGGTCTAAGTGAACACGTCTAACTAATCCAAAGACTGTCACCATATCGTCTGCAATACGGCGATCTACGCCCCATATGTTTCTCATATCGAAGCCTCCGCATTCCTCTGCGTTCCACCAAGAAAGTAGAAAATCAGCAACCTTGCTGCTTTGACTTGTATCGCTTTTGGCGATAACTATTAGTTGCCGTAATGCAGCGATTTCTTTGTCTGTCGGTGGTACAGGTTTTTTGAACATCTCTGCAAGGTTTATGTCTTCGTATTGATAATTTTTCATTGTTCCTCCGGTCAATTCAGGTTAGGGTAGGGGACTGTATTACTTATTCAATTTCGCTTGTTTCGCTTGGTGCTTTAGTGTTGAGATACTGGACATAATCAGCCATAAAATCTTGACTGTATTGCGTTTCACCATTCTTCTCGTACTTTGAATTTTCTATATAACCATCAACAAAGACTTGTGATCCTTTACCGAGGTATTTGCCTGCATTTTCCGCCTGAGTACCCCAGAGCTTGATGCGGAAGTAGTTTGTTTTCTCGTGCTTTTCACCTGTAGAGCGGTCGCGCCATTCAGCGTTAACAGCAATGTCGAAGGTGGCTACGGCTCGGTTGTCATTTCCCATATACCTGAGCTGTGTGTCCCGAGTAAGATTTCCAATGAACTGGAACTTATTGAGGCTCATCTTATTTTCCCCTTGTCTGAATGGACAAAGTTTAGCTAAACATTTTTTGGGGGTCAAGAGTTTTAGCGGCTAAAAAACGTCTAAATTACGAATAAAGAAAAGAATAGATAAGTTACTGTGTATAACATCATCTTTTTTACAAACATCCTTCGACTGCTAGACGAACGCGGTATGACGAAGTACGAGCTTTCTGAGAAGGCTGGCATATCGATTTCATTTCTATCTGATTTGACAAACGGAAAAGCAAATCCATCCCTAAAGATCATGGAAGCAATAGCTGAGGCGTTGAAAGTACCTCTTACTATCCTCTTGGAGTACACCGATCTCGATAGAAATAACCTCGATATGATCGACTCTAGAACGCCAGGATTGCCTCCTGGTTATGAACGTGTTTTCGCTGTGCTTCCTGAGCATCAGGCATTTATTGTCAAAAAATGGAGCAAGGCAACGCAAAAGAAACTTGCAGGGGATTGACTCCAGGAAAGGGTTACCTTTGTTAGTTTCTATTCCTATTTTGCTTCTTTTTTCTGTATATCATATCAATGCATTAGGTTATATAATCTCAATGCGAGGCACAGAAATAACTATTAAACGAAAGTAATACGGGTTGTGCCCGCATATATTTCGATATAAAGTTATCACGTGGCTTAATTTGATGTCGAGAAGAAATGATGCAGGACGAGGAAAATCACGGATCAGTCAGTACCCGTGCCATTGAAAAGCTGCGTCGCGATTTAGGACCTGTCGTTATGGGTGCCCTTAACGATCCTGAGACAGTTGAGGTTCTACTGAACGCAGATGGCGGAATCTGGCAAGAATGCCTTGGGAAGAAGATGCATCAGATCGGTATGATGACGCCGCAACGAGCTGAAGCGGTTGTTAAGACTGTTGCTGGCTATCACGGAAAAACGGTGACGCGCCTGAACCCGCTTGTTGAAGGTGAATTGCCTATTGATGGTTCGCGCTTCGCAGGACAGCTCCCCCCTGTGGTTGAAAATCCAACCTTCGCGATTCGTAAAAAAGCAATCGCAATTTTTACCCTTGAACAATACGTTGAGGCCGGAATCATGACGCTCGAACAGGCTCAGGTCATTCGGGCAGCAGTGAAGGCGCATCGAAATATTCTTGTGATTGGCGGCACTGGCTCTGGTAAGACAACGCTAATCAACGCAATCATCTACGAGATGGTGCAGATCGATCCATCAGAACGCATTTGTATCATTGAGGACACTGGTGAAATACAATGCGCCGCCTTGAATAAGGTCCAGTACCACACCACGCTGGAAATCACGATGACTATGCTGCTCAAGACGATCCTACGGATGCGTCCTGATCGTATTCTTGTTGGTGAAGTGCGCGGCCCCGAGGCATTAGACCTTTTAGACGCATGGAATACCGGGCACGAAGGAGGTGCCGCCACATTGCACGCAAACGACGAGCACTCTGCTCTTACCCGTTTGAAGTCACTCATTAGCCGTAATGAATCTGCTCCAGACGCTATCGAACCCCTTATCGGCGAAGCAGTCCATGTGATTGTCCACATTGCCCGCACCGATGTTGGCCGCCGCGTACAAGGAATTATCGAGATTCAAGGATATAAAAATGGTTGCTATATCACACGAAATATCTGAGGAGAAATAGAAATGCAGTTCACCAAGTCTTGTATCAACGTTAATTATCGAGTGCTTCTTATCCTTGGCGTTGCGCTACTGCTGTTGATTGCCACGCATCCGGCGTTCGCGTCAAACACGAGTGGCGGTGGTCTACCTTCAGATGAATGGTTCACTAGAATCCGCGCGTCTGTGACAGGTCCGTTTGCATTTACCGTAGCGATTATTGGCATCGTTGGTGCTGGTGCAGGGCTTATTCTTGGTGGTGACATGAACGGCTTCCTGCGCATGCTCATCTTCATCGTCCTGGTGTTGTCCTTCTTGGTTGCCGCACAAAACAGTCTGAGTGCGATCACGGGGCAGGGTGCTGAAATTACGGCGTTTTCGCATGATCTGAGCAATCTCTTACAAGCCAGGCTCGCGTAATCATGGCACTACGTACTATCCCTATTCGTAGGGCTGGAAACAGAGACAACCTTTTCATGGGTGGGGATCGTGAAATGGTCATGTTCTCCGGTTTGCTGTGCGCGATTCTCATATTTTTGGCGCAAGACTGGATTGCAGCAGGATTTGGCCTTGGCATGTGGTTCATTGCCCTTTGGCTTTTCCGAAAGATGGCCAAAGCCGACCCTCGGATGCGTTTTGTCTACATGCGTAATCGACGTTATAAGGCTTATTACCCGCCACGTGCGACGCCGTTCCGCAACAACACGGCTTCCCAAGGGAACCAATACAAATGTTTCAAATAATCACCATTGCAATCGCATTGCTTGGTACGGTGCTGCTCATTTGGTTGTTCTTGCTTGTGCAGCGTGCCAATGCCGATTTGCGGCTGAAAAATCATCGTTCCAAGGATGCTGGACTTGCTGATCTTCTCAATTATGCCGCTGTCGTGGATGATGGCGTAATCGTTGGCAAGAACGGCTCGTTCATGGCGTCGTGGTTGTACCGCGGGGCCGATAATGCAAGTGCTACGGAAGCCGAGCGGGAGTTTGTATCGTTTCGTATCAACCAAGCGCTCGCATCACTTGATAACGCCTGGATGATTCATGTCGATGCAGTGCGCCGACCTGCTCCAAGTTACAGCGATCCAAGTCTTTCTCATTTTCCTGATGCGGTTTCGGCAGCAGTCGATGAGGAGCGTAGACGATTGTTCGAGAGCATAGACACGTTGTACGAAGGATTCTTCGTAGTCACGGTCACGTGGTTTCCCCCTGTGTTGGCCGAACGCAGATTTGTGGAACTCATGTTTCATGATGATGCTGAAAAGCCCAACGATAAGACGCGCACCGTA
This sequence comes from Xylella fastidiosa, assembly GCF_011801475.1. Taxonomy (NCBI): domain Bacteria; kingdom Pseudomonadati; phylum Pseudomonadota; class Gammaproteobacteria; order Lysobacterales; family Lysobacteraceae; genus Xylella; species Xylella fastidiosa. The sequence goes on along the minus strand of NZ_CP044353.1, from coordinate 8,442 downwards.
CACCTTATCGACCACTTCAAGCGGGAGGTGATTAATCTCGAAAACAGACTTTCCTTGGCTGTTGAGCTTGAACGTTTGCGAGGTGTAAAAATAACTAAGGAAGATGGTTCGACTGTAACGCACGATCAGCAATTGCAGTGGCTCCACTTCTGTGTAACTGGCCTGAATCATCCGATACAGCTCCCAAGCAACCCTATGTACATTGACTCGCTCATCGGCGGGCAAGAGCTATACCCTGGTGTTGTCCCAAAAATCGGTCGCAATTTCATCCAGGTTGTCGCTATCGAAGGCTTTCCCTTGGAGTCATATCCAGGAATTTTATCGGTATTGGCCGAATTGCCTATCGAATATCGGTGGTCTTCTCGGTTCATTTTTCTTGATCATCACGAGGCTGTGTCTCATCTCGAGAAATTCCGTAAAAAGTGGAAGCAGAAAATGCGTGGTTTCTTCGATCAGGTATTCAATACGAATACCAGTCACGTCGATGAAGACGCGGTTTCGATGGTGGCCGATGCCTCATCAGCGATTGCTGAAACGAACAGTGGCCTAGTTTCGCAAGGCTACTACACCAGTGTTGTCGTACTGATGAATGAAAGTCGCGAGCAAGTAGAACACTCGGCTCGACGACTTGAAAAGGCAATCAACGCCTTGGCATTTACTGCGCGTGTCGAAACGGTCAACACGATGGACGCCTATCTTGGCTCTCTTCCAGGGCATGGTGTCGAGAACGTGCGTCGTCCTTTGTTGAATACGATGAATCTTGCCGATCTGTTGCCGACCAGTACGATTTGGACAGGTGAAAATCGTGCACCATCACCGCTTTTCCCTCCTAACGCTCCGCCTTTGCTGCATGGCGTGACGAGTGGAAACTCTCCTATGCGTATCAATTTGCATGTGCGTGATCTTGGCCATTGCATTATTTTCGGCCCAACCAGGACGGGAAAATCGACCAAGCTGGCTTTGGTGGCATTCCAGTGGCGTCGTTATCTAGGTGCACGCATCTACGCTTTCGACAAGGGTTTGTCGATGTATCCGACATGTAAAGCCATGCATGGTCATCATTTCAGTGTTGCATCGAACACTGACAAGCTTGCGTTTGCGCCATTGTCGCGACTTGATACTCGCACCCGCCGCGCATGGGCAATGGAATGGATTGATACGATCCTTGCCTTGAATGGTGTGATTACAAGTCCTGCACAGCGCAACGCGATTGCCGAAGCGATCCTCAGTATGAGTGAGAGTAAAGCATCCACGTTGTCAGAGTTTCTTGTGACCGTGCAGGACGAAGTGATCCGCGAAGCTCTCGAGCCGTACACCATCGACCGCAACATGGGATACCTGCTTGATGCAGCAGAAGATGGTCTTGAACTGGCCGACTTCATGACATTTGAGATTGAACAGTTGATGGGTCTTGGCGAGAAGTTTGCTCTGCCTGTTTTACTGTATCTATTCATGCGGATCGAAGAATCATTGAGTGAGGAAGATGCACGACCCACACTGCTGATTCTTGATGAGGCTTGGCTGATGCTTGCTCACACAACATTCCGCGACAAGATCGAGGAATGGCTGCGCTCAATGGCGAAGAAGAATTGCTCGGTACTCATGGCAACGCAGAGCATTTCCGAGGCTGCAAAGTCCGGCATTTTGGACATCATCACGGAATCGACCGCCTGCCGGATATTCCTGGCCAACCCGAATGCGCGTGAGGAAAAGACTGCTGAGATTTATGGTCGCCTTGGCTTAAACAATCGTCAGATTGAAATCATCGCATCAGCCGTGCCGAAACGTGACTACTACTACGTCTCTGAAAAGGGGCGTCGCCTGTACCAGCTTGCGCTTGGACCCCTTGCTCTGGCTTTCGTGGGGTCTACCGATAAGGAGTCTATCGCAATGATCAGGAAGCTCGAAGCGTTGCATGGTGAAGCCTGGGTTCATGAGTGGCTGCGCCTTAAGGGTCTGCGCCTTGATGAATATGTGAGTCCCAATGACTATGGAGTAGCAGCATGATTGTCAATCTAAGAAATCCTTTCGGGAAGAAGGAAACACCAGACACCAACACGGTGAATCCTTATCTCAATGCTCGACGTTCGTGGAACAGTCACGTTGGCCAAATAATGCACCATAGCCAGGTAGGTATCTTCGTCGGCTTGCTTGGTATGTTGATCGGTCTTGCCGCTGTCGGTGGTATGACCTACATCGGAAGTCAATCGAAATTTATTCCATTGGTGTTCCAGCAGGACGGTAGCGGCAACACCATTTCGATGACACGTCCTGATCGCATTCCCGAGGCTCTGGTAGACGATTATCGCACTGCCGTTTCCGACTTCATTACGAATATTCGTCTCGTGACGCCAGATGCCGAGTTGCAGAACAAAGCTGTGCTGAAAGCGTATGGCTATCTCGTACCCAACGATCCGGCGACGCTCAAGACAAACGAATATCTGAACGCTACGAAAGAAGCTAATCCGTTCACTCGCGCTGCGAATGAAATGGTGAGTGTCGATGTGAAATCTGTTCTCCAGCAGTCTAAAGACACTTGGCAAATTGACTGGCAGGAAACAGTGCGGGGGCGTGACGGTTCTCTCAAGGGAGCACCGTACATGATGCGTGCGCTCGTGACGATTTATCAAAACAAGGATACGGAAGTGGAGCCGGAGAAGATGTTCATCAACCCGCATTTCATTTTCGTCAAAGACTACAACTGGTCGAAGCAACTTTGAAGCTTGGAGCCTGGCTGTGCAAAAGACTTTAATCTCCGCTCTGATTCTCGGCTTAGTGCCGATGGTGACATTCGCAGCTTCGGGCACCGACCCGTTGGCCGATCAGTATTTCTCGAAAAACGAGCCGAAGTTGACGACGCAGGAGAAGGCGGCTGTCGCTATTGGCAAAAAGTGGCAGGAGAGTCAGGACCTGAAGCCGTTCCAAGGTTCTGACGGTTCGATCAACTGGCCGTACTTACCTGGCAAGCAATACCCGATCATGTGTGCAGTGCTGCAAGTCTGTGACATTGCTTTACAGCCAGGTGAGAACGTCAATGGCACGAACATTGGCGATCCTCGCTATCACGTTGAGCCAGCCGTCACAGGTTCAGGTGCGTCGCAAATAATACATCTGATCTTGAAGCCTCTTGATGTGGGTCTTGATACGACGCTCGTGCTCACCACGGATCGGCGCACGTATCACTTTCGCCTGCGTTCTAGTCGCACGCAGCTCATGCCGTTTGTATCGTTCACGTACCCCGAAGACGCGATGGCGAAGTGGGATGCAATCAAAGCCCGCGAAACAAAGGTACGCCAGGACAATACTATTCCGCATACCGGTGAGTACCTGGGGAACCTCAGCTTTGATTACGTAGTGAGCGGTTCGGCTCGCTGGAAGCCGGTTCGGGTCTACAACGATGGCCGTAAAACCATCATCGAAATGCCTTCAAAGATGCAACAAAGTGAAGCGCCAGCACTGCTTGTCGTCCATAAGGACGGAAGCCTGTTCAAAGATGATGAGACGCAAATGGTGAACTATCGCGTTCAAGACGCCCGCTACATCGTAGATACGATCTTTGACAAAGCGATCCTCGTATCCGGCGTTGGTTCGAGTCAACAGAAGGTAACGATCACGAGGGGGAACTAATCGTGCATAAGTTCATGATGAGTGTGGTGGTGCTTGCTGCTCTGACAAGCTGTGCAACACAAAACATGCATGGTAATTATGCGGCGGTGTCCATTGAAGCCAATAAAACAATGGCCGATGTAACGGTAGCCCAGCTCGTGGCACTGTATCCGCCCGCACATACGCGCTTGGATCTTCAACAGACAATCACGGACCCCTACGGTGCAGCATTGTTATCTGCGTTGCGAAAGAAAGGTTATTCCGTATTGGAGTACAACCCGCAGCCGCAGGCTGTGCCTGCTAAATCTGCGGCGACCGCAGCGCTTGCCACAGCTAATCCAACACCAGGCTTACCCCTTAGTTACGTGGTCGATTCCCCTGAGTCAATGAATCTGTACCGCATCACGGTTCAGATTGGTGTGCAGTCGATCAGTAGAGCATTCGTGGTTGCCACGAACGGCAATCTGTATCCGGCAGGTGCATGGGTTCGTAAGGAGTAATGAGAATGGTTGATAACGATCAAATGTCACCTGACGCCTCGCCAAACTCCAAGCCGAGAAGCGGCGTTCGTCGGGTCAATAACTTACCGCTCATCATCGGGATCGTTGCACTTTGCCTGTTTGCTTTATTGATTGCGAAGGTGGCTCTCAAGCGTATGAATAATGTCGCAGTGGCCCAGTCGGATACACAAAAAGTGTCGAAGAAGAACATCGACACAAGCACGATGGCGAATGAAGTGCTGAGTGGCCACGGCCCAGGCCTTATTCCTTCGGCTATGCCAGAGGTGCCACCGGCTGTCAGTGCGACGGCTGGTATTCCGATTGCGCCGGTCAACAATCCTGACGCACCACCGATGCCACCGCATCAGCCGGATAGCTTGTCGGCCCCTGTCAATCCTGATGAACAACAGCTTCGTATGGCGAAGCTCCAGCAGTTTCAGGAAGCGATTAAGGCTAACTCCAAGATCACATTACCCTATGACGGTAGTGGTTCTGGAAGCACGTCGATGACCTCACGAGGAGCTAGTGCAACGGCTACCCCACAATCACGCGAAGAAATGCTCGCACAGATTGCGAAGGTGCGACGGCAAATCGATGAGAACGCAGCAGGTGGCGATCTGACCAGTTCTTATCAAGCACAGTTGGCAAGGATTCGTGCGAGCCTTGGCAATGGTGATGGTGGTTCGGAGAGCAGTCCGCACCTTTTGCAGGTCTCTGCATCGTCCAGTAACAAGGATTTCTCACAGTTTGCCAACGATGGGCAAGGCGATCGCTGGAAGCTCGATCAAGAGATACAAGCTCCGCGTTCTAGCTTTGAGATTCGTGCCGGTGGCGTTATTCCTGGTGTAATGATTAGCGGCGTGAACTCTGATTTGCCTGGTCAAATCATGGGACAAGTGGCCCAGGACGTGTATGACACGGCAACGGGAAAATATTTGCTGATCCCTCAGGGGACACGCTTAGTGGGCATGTACAACAGTAACGTGGCGTATGGGCAAGGTGCGATCCTTATTGCATGGCAACGTCTGGTGTTTCCCGATGGCAAGGCACTGGACATCAGTGCGATGCCTGGTGCAGATAATGCCGGTTACGCGGGTTTTCGCGATCAGGCCAATCATCATTACACGCGCATCTTCGGGTCTGCACTGCTTATGTCAGGTGTGACGGCTGCGTCGTCGTATGCGACGGATCGAAACAGAAACAACAGTGGCATCTACAGCCAACCAACCGCCAGTAGTGAGTTGAGTCAGGCACTCGGCCAACAGCTGGGCAACGTAACGGCGCAGATGATCTCGAAGAATCTGAACATTGCTCCGACTCTCCAAATTCGCCCTGGCTATCGTTTCAACATCATCATTGTGAAGGACCTCAATTTCACAAAGCCGTACAAATCTTTTGATTACTGACGCCAAGGAGACATGAACATGAGAATGTTCTTGAAAAATACTTTAACCATCAAAAATGCTGGGATAGCGGTTGTTCTGCTTGTTGGTATCTCGCAGCAAACACAAGCCGGTATGCCGGTGATCGACATAAGCAATCTGGAACAAAATATCGTCAGTGCAGTGCAGCAGGTTGCGGCTGTCGAGAAGCAGATTCAGCAGTACCAGACGCAGTTACAACAGTATCAAAACATGTTGCAAAACACGGTTGCACCGAGCGCTTACATTTGGGACCAGGCAAGTCAGGTGATGAACAAGCTCATAGCCGCGCAAGACACCCTGAACTATTACAAGAACCAGATAGGTGGTATTGATGCTTACCTATCGCGCTATGGCGACGTGAGCTATTACAAAACGTTGCCGTGCTTTAGCGGGGGAGGTTGCTCTACAAGCCAAATGCAAGCCTTTCAGACTGCACAATCTAACGGTTCGACGGCTCAAAAGAGTGCGAATGATGCCGTATTGAAAGCGGTTGATTTGCAACAGCAAACGCTCATGAGCGACGCAGCGAACCTGCGTTTACTGCAATCGCAAGCGACTAGTGCTCAAGGTCAAATGCAAGCGATTCAGGCTGCGAATCAGTTTGCGAGTGCGCAAAACAACCAGCTCTTACAAATCCGTAGCCTGTTGGCCGCGCAGGCAGCAGCGCAAGCAACACGTGCTGAGAACGTAGCCGATAGGGAAGCGATGCAAGCGGCAGCAAGCCGTCAGATTCGTAGTGAAAGCAATATTAGTAGCTCGCCATCTAGAAGCTGGTTATTCAAATAAGGAGACTTTTTAATGAAGAAATTAATACTCATTAGTTGTATGTGTTTAGGGAGTATCTTGCTTGCGTCGTGTAGTAAACCGGTGCATTCGATTGAATACTACAAACAGCACGAGGACGAGCAGAAAGTGATGCTCGAAAAATGTAAGGCTGATCCTGACCTTGTGATGCGTGACGAGAATTGCCGTAGCGCCGCCAGTGCGCAGGCTCGGTCTGAAGCGAACATTATCTCTTCGCCGTCAAGGAACTGGACTTTTGGTGAACCAAGTAAAAATGCATCCGAAAAACCGACTGAGGACGCTGCGCCAAAATCAGAAGAAAGGAAGTAACAAATATGTGTTTGACGTTACTTCGTAGACTACATGCAGCTTTTGCTGGAGTTGTAGGGTTGCTGATGTTGCTGTACTCGACCGCCGCTTCCAGCGCACCTATTGATAAAAATATCATTGATTCGGTGTTGGATAAGTATCAGGCGGCAGCAACGTCTTGGGGTAGCGTCATGATCCATTACGCATCCTGGCTGTTTTGGAGCTTGGTACTGCTCAGTATGGTCTGGACCTACGGAATGATGGCTTTACGTAAGGCTGACATTCAGGAGTTTCTTGCCGAGACTGTCCGTTTCCTAGGGGTAACGGGCTTCTTCTGGTGGATTCTGTCCAATGGGCCATTAATTGCTCATTCCATCGTTGAATCAATGTCGACGATTGGTGCAAGAGCGATTGGGCAGACATCCTATACACCTAATGGGATTGTAGAAATTGGTTTAAACATTTTATTCAAGGTATTGGATTACACCTCGGTATGGTCGCCAGTCGACAGTGTGTGCGGCATCATTATTGCGATTGTGGTTCTTATCATACTGGTATTGGTGAGCGTGAATCTGTTGTTGCTTTTCATCTCGGCGTGGGTTCTCGTCTATGGTGGGGTATTTTTCCTCGGCTTCGGTGGTGGTCGGTGGACGCAGGACATTGCGATCAACTACTACAAAACGGTACTTGGAGTTGGTGCGCAGATTATGGCGATGCTCCTGATTATCGGTATTGGTAAGACGTTCGTTGACCAGTATTACGCCAGTATGAGCGTTGGGATCAACTTAAAAGAGCTTGCCGTGATGCTTGTGGTCTCCCTCATCCTTCTATACCTCACGAACAAGATTCCGCCACTCATCGGCGGCATCGTAGGCGGTGGTGGCGCTACGGCTGGCATTGGCAACTTTGGCGCGGGTGCTGCCGTTGCTGCTGCGGCTACTGGAGCTGCTGTAGCAGCGGCGGCCGGCTCTGCTATCGCCGCTGGTGTATCAAGCGCTGGGGGTGGTGTTTCGGCTCTCAAGGCAGCATTCCAGTCTGCCCAGCAAAAACATGGCGAGCGGTGGTGGTTCTGGATCAGGTTCAGGCGGAAATTCTGCTGGAGTATCCTCTGGTGGCAGTAGCAGCTTCATGTCGGCGATGGGTACAACAGGACGCTTTGCTGCTGACATGGGAACGAGTCTTGCCAAAGGTGTTGGCCAAGTTGTTAAAGACAATGTTGGAGGCATGATCGCATCCGCTAAAGAGCGGGTCGCAGACACTACTGGCGGCAAGGTTGCATCCGCAATCCGTAACAGTATGGATGCGGCATCAGGGAAGAATGACTTCAAAGGTGACAGCCTAGCAGGTGCAGCTCAGAGAGGTTCTGAGACGGCCATGCATGATGAGGTCGCTGCCTTTGTGAACAAAGGTAAGCAGCATGAGTAATCACGATGCCCTTCCTTGATCTGCCACCGCAAATACAAGAGCGTGTTGTTTGCTCGATTACTGCTGCCGTCAAGTACGAAGTTCCAGCAAACATTGTATTGGCAGTAGCCGAACAAGAGGGCGGCAAGCCAGGCCAATGGGTCAGGAACACAAATGGCACACATGATGTGGGACCAATGCAGTTCAATACGGCCTATCTGGTTGAGCTACGTCAATATGGGATCACGCCACAAGACGTAGCAAGGGGTGGTTGCTATTCCTATGATCTGGCTGCGTGGCGTTTGCGTGGTCACTTACGTAATGATCAAGGTGACATTTGGACGCGGGCTGCGAATTACCATTCGCGTACACCGCAATATAATGCTGTTTATCGTACCTCTCTCATCAAGCGCGCC
>NZ_CP044352.1:2272500-2565504 GCF_011801475.1 Xylella fastidiosa | reverse complement strand
GAAAAGATGAAGATGATGCGAAAGCAGCTCAAGGGATCATGAAATTGACTATCAGACTATCATTGGGAGCGGATTTTTCCCAGACTTATTCATATATCCATTCATAAAATCCTCCTTGACAACGATTGGAGCAATTCTTGTAGAATAGGTGCCTCTTTAGTTTTACATAGATAGCTTAATAGAGGACCGATGGCCACCAAGCGTACTTATCAACCTAGTAATCTTAAGCGTAAGCGTGATCATGGCTTTCGTGCTCGTATGAGCACCGCAGATGGTCGTAAAATCTTAGCTCGCCGTCGTGCTAAAGGCCGTAAGCGTTTGAGTGCTTAATTAAATTTATCCTTTTAAACGCAGCTGAAAGTCAATTTTGTGTCTTCATTTGGGTACATTGAATTCATGTAAGCGCTTTCCTCGTTCTGCTAGGATTTGTTTGCCTTCGGAATATTATGTCGCCTTTGAGCAAGGTCGACGTTATTCGTCTGTTTTATTGAGATTGCATCATCTGCCGACTTCAGGACCAGTGCGTTTGGGCCTAGTAGTTTCCCGTAGAGTTGATATACGCGCTGTTAATCGTAATCGGATCAAACGAGCACTGCGTGAGGTAATGCGCCAGATCGCCTATAAGTTAGTTCCAGGTGACTACGTGGTAGTTGTTCGTCAAACTGCCAAAGACGTTAGTAATGCTGAATTGAGTGTGGCCTTATTGTCATTGTTACGGCGCATCGGAGCATTGCCTTTAGCTTCAATTGATAACGCAATGCTGCCTTTCTTCGAACGCAATTGTTCCCGTAAATAAACGAATTAGAACCCCGTTCCGACTGAACGAGAAATTTTTCTTAAATGAACCAGACTCGTGTATTACTGATATTTTCCTGGCTGACGGTAGCAACACTATTGTGGATGGATTGGAGTAAAAATAAAAATGAAACACTAGAAATCTCGGCTTCTCATAATCTTGGTGTTGATAGCAATTTGGAGTTGGAGCACGCAGTTCCCCAAATTCATGCTGGCGCAGTTCCACTTCAAAAAGACTCACAATTAATTGCAGCTGCTCCGAAAGTGCCTGTGATCAATGTAACAACTGATGTCCTACAGCTAAAATTAGATGGATTTAGCATACTTGCTGCTGATTTATTACGTTTTCCTCAAAGTAAAGATCGAGGTGCTAAGCCAATTAAGTTGCTTACAGATGATCCAAATTATCCTTACAGTGCCACTACTGGTTGGGTAAGCCAGAGTAATTCTCCAGTGCCGAATTTAAGTACATTTCTTCCTGAGCAGCCAGATGTTTCCTATAAATTGGCCAATGATCAAAATCGTTTAGTGGTCCCGTTTATTTGGACAGCTGCAAATGGAGTCAGCATTCGCCGAACATTTACTTTCGAACGTGGTCGCTATGCCATCTTAATTAGAGATGAAATCCGTAACAGTGGCGAGACCCCTTGGAACGCTTATGTTTTCCGTAAGTTGAGTCGGGTACCTATACCTAATATCTTAAACCGCGCGATGACCAATCCAGACTCGTTCAGTTTTAACGGCGCTGTTTGGTACAGTGAGAAAGGTGGTTATGAACGCCGTGCGTTTAAGGATTATATGAATGATGGCGGTCTTAATCGAGAAATTGGTGGTGGTTGGATCGCACTGCTTCAACATCATTTTTTCACTGCATGGATCCCGCAGAAAGATCAAGCATCGTTGTATTTATTAGCTCAGAATGGTTCACGTGATATAGCTGAACTCCGTGGGCCTGCTTTTACGGTAGCGCCTGGTCAAACTACAACGACGGAGGCCAGATTGTGGGTCGGTCCGAAGCTGGTCGAGCAAATTACTAAAGAGCATGTCAAGGGATTAGATCGTGTTGTTGACTATAGTCGCTTCCAGTTAATGGCATTGATTGGTCAAGGTTTATTTTGGATCTTGAGTCACCTGAACAGTCTTTTGCATAACTGGGGATGGGCTATTGTCGGTTTGGTAGTCTTGCTTCGTATTGCCATGTACCCTTTAAGTGCTTCCCAATATAAATCCGCAGCGAAAATGCGTAAATTTCAACCGCGCCTGCAGCAGCTTAAGGAACGCTATGGTGAGGATAGGCAAAAGTTCCAGCAAGCGATGATGGAACTATATAAGAAAGAAAAAATTAATCCCATGGGTGGGTGCTTCCCTATTTTAATTCAGATGCCGATTTTCTTTGCGCTGTATTGGGTGTTGGTTGAGTCTGTTGAGTTGCGTCAAGCACCTTGGCTGGGTTGGATCCAGGATCTGACTACGCGCGATCCTTATTTTATCTTGCCTCTTCTCAATATAGTAATCATGTGGGCAACACAAAAACTGACTCCGACACCAGCTGGTATGGATCCTATCGCTGGAAAAATGATGCAGGTGATGCCGTTGATTTTTGGCGTGATGATGGCTTTTGTGCCCTCCGGTTTAGCATTGTATTGGGTGATCAATGGTGGTTTAAATTTGTTAATCCAATGGTGGATGATTCGTCAACATGCAGATTTTTCACGTAAAAGGAGTAGAGAGAATATTAAATAATTATTATATCGTTTTCTCTAAATTTATCTCTCACGCATTATTTTCTCTATATATTTAAAATTCTTGATTTATTATTAATATAATCCCCCATGTTAAATCAAGCCAAACCGCTCAGTTCTTTATTACTGAATCTGTGTACATTGCTGGCACTTGTAGCTTGTAAGCATCAATCAACACCTGTTGAGTCTGCATCACCGGTCACTACCGTTTCAGTTGACGTTAAACATCATTCCCCTGACCCACAACAGGCCCAGCCACTTCTAGCGTCTTTGCATCAACAGTTAGAAAGTTACCGTCGTATTATGGTGCTTCTCACGGATGATGGGGTACAGTCGCCTCAGGAGCGTGTTACTTCGAGCCAAGTTGGCCAAATTCTGTTTAATGAAGGATTGAATCAACGCACCGCCTTTTCTAAAAGAATTGATGCACTGCTTGCTTCTGGTGCTCCTAACCGTTTTGATACTTTGACAGTAATACTGGATTATATTGAGTCCTCCCCTGATCTCTATGACGCTGATCGTTTGGCCTTTCGTGAAGCGTTAAATGATCTTGACGCCCGTATTAACCATGATTCGGCGCTTCCGGCGATAAAGTTGCGTCAACGTATTCATGAAGATATAGATGCATTAAATCAGATTGAGCGCAACTACAATCAGGAAATTACTCGGCTATCTATTCCTTTTGATCGTAATCGAGGAATCCTTATTAAGCGTGAAAAGTGGGATGACTACGTGGCGCATTTGCGTCGTTCTTACACACGTAAAATGATTTTGCATGATTATGGAATTCTCGAAGCTTATCCGATACCAATTGAAGAAAGCGAACATGAGATATTTGGTAATGAATTACCTCCTAAAACATTGGTACTTACCTTCGATGATGGCCCGCATCGAATTTATACAAATGAAATCAAAGAAATCTTACAGCACTATGCTGTGCCAGCAGTGTTCTTCGAGGTTGGACGTAATATTGGCAGATTCGATAGGGCCGGAAAACCGCGACTAGGACCTTTATCTAAAATCACCCGTGAGCTAATAGAGCAAGGATACGCAGTTGCTAATCATAGTATGACCCATGACCTGTTATCTAAGCTTAGTGGCAATGCGCTCCGCAAAGAGGTGATTAATGCAGATATAATATTGCGTGCAGTTGATGAAAGGCGTGCACCATTATTCCGCTTCCCTTACGGAGCGCGTAATGCTGAGGGGCTGCGATTACTTTCTGAAATCGGCCTTCAATCAGTGAGATGGAATATTGATTCCCTTGACTGGGCCGATCCAGTTCCCAATTCTGTTGCCCGGCGTGTACTCCTCCAGGTGGCCCAAAGGCAGCGTGGCATCATTTTATTTCACGATATCCATGACCGCGCAGTTAAAGCATTACCGCAGATTTTGGAGAAACTTATCGCTGAAGGCTACCAATTTGCTGGTTGGGATGGTCATGCTTTTAGCGTGAATAATAGCCATCCTAAAAGTGCCAAAATCGATGGTGAAGGGATAGAAACGACAGCTTCACGTTCTTGGGCAACAGTGATTGGTGTGGATGACTACACCAAATGGCCGAAATTGAAATACGCAGCTAACGACGCGCAGGCAATTGCTAACACATTAATTCAATCCTTTGGCTTTCCATCTTCACACGTCATTCTATTGAAGAACCGTGAGGCTACTCGCGATAAAATTCTTTCTGTTTTTAACGACTTGGCGAATGGCCGTATACAAAAAAATGATCGCCTATTCGTCTTCTTTGCTGGTCATGGCGCCACACGCCAACTCTCATTAGGACGCGAAGTGGGTTACATCATTCCTGTTGACTCGGATCCGGCGCATTTTGCAGATGATGCGATTTCAATGACCAAGATACAGAACATCGCTAAGAGCTTTGAAGCTAAGCATGTACTGCTTGTGATGGATGCTTGCTATAGCGGTTTGGGTTTAATGCCTAAACAGACACAGACCAGTCCTCGCCTTGCTACGAACATTAACCGAATGAGTCGTCAAATACTCACTTCTGGTGCGCCTGATCAACCAGTGACCGATAGAGGCCCAAATGGGCATTCCGTCTTCACATGGGCGTTGTTGAAAGCCTTGTCTGGGCATGCTGACTTTAATGATGATGGATTGATCACTGGTACTGAATTGGGAGCATACGTTGCATCAGCCGTATCAACGGTATCAGCACAAACCCCAGCATTCGGTCCCTTGCTTGGTTCACCGGGCGGGGAATTTGTGTTCGAGATACCCAGGCGTAAAAAAATTCTGACAACACAAAACACAAAGAGACCTGTAAAGGCGATTAACTTCAATCGTCCTTTTGAGTCCGCAAATACTACACGCCAAGCTAAAAAACTACATCAAAATACGACTGCCGTTAAATTAATCACAGTAAAAAATCTACACCGTGATGAGGCAAGATTATTATTACCTCCAACCGTTAAGTTGGGCAAAGGAAAGCTAGTCCAGCCTGCAAATGATCTTGGGTTGCAATTATGCACTAAGGAACTTACCGATCAATTCACTGACACACTGGAACTAAAACCCCACTTTTTACTGACGTCTAAAAATTTTGGTTTCTTTTATCCTCCTCAGAGCGAATATGCACAACATGTGCCGTGGTTGCAGAACACCCTCAAAATAGATTACCCACCTGTGACCACACAACTCAATCGTGGTGATATCTATTTACAGTTAAATAATAAGGATAAAGCGCGAAAAACGTATACCACTGACGTGGATCTTCAACCAGAAGATTCTGCTACAAAGCAGCTGGGTATGAAACTGACTAAATTATGAGCCAGCGCTCAACCAAGATGGGCGACACCATTGCTGCCATTGCGACTGCCTCTGGTGCTGCTGGAATAGGGATCATTCGTATTTCTGGCTCACAGATTAAGACAATTGCAACTGGTCTAGGAATGACCACCTTACGGCCACGATATGCGCATTACACCCGTTTTCTTGATGTCGATGATCAAGTCATTGATGACGGATTAGCAATATGGTTTCCTGCTCCGCATAGTTTCACTGGCGAAGATGTACTAGAACTGCAAGGCCACGGTAGCCCACTGTTGCTACGCCAACTACTGACACGATGCCTGGATCTGGGAGCGCGCCAAGCACGCCCTGGTGAATTTAGCGAACGTGCCTTCCTCAACGGAAAACTCGATTTGATACAAGCAGAAGCAATTGCCGATATGATCGGCGCTGCTGACCTGCGTGCTGCCCGTGCTGCTCGTAGATCGTTGGATGGCGTATTTTCCCGGCGTTGCGAAGCATTAGCCCAACAATTAGTCAGATTACGTATTCACGTTGAGGCAACAATCGACTTTGCCGATGAATCATTAGATACCCTAGACCGTGCCCAGATACGTACTTCTTTACAAACCTTGAATGTTGAATTGACCCAACTACTTCGAGACGCTGAGCATGGCAAGCGCCTTTGTGATGGACTGTATACCGTTTTAGTTGGTCCACCGAATGTTGGTAAAAGCTCACTACTCAATGCCTTAATTGGTAGTGACCGTGCGATCGTCACCGATGTTCCTGGTACCACTCGTGACACATTACGAGAGAGCGTACATTTCCATGGCTTGGAATTTGTTTTAGTTGACACTGCTGGCTTACGTGGAGAAGGCGATGCAATTGAGCGTGAAGGCATGCGTCGTACCCTCAATGAATTACAACGCGCTGATTTAGCATTGGTCGTCTTAGATGCCTGCGATCCCCAGATTGGCAGCCTTGCCCTTGCAGATGCCCTTACTTCAGTGCCACGCGTCCTCTGGATTCATAACAAACTTGATTTACTTACCGAGCCACCGTCCGTATTGGATACAGATGTGATCCCAGTGTCTGCAATGACAGGTGCTGGCTTGGACACATTGAAAACCCGCTTGCGCACATTACTGCTTGGCGAGACAGTCGAAACAATCGAAGGTGAATTTTCGGCACGATTACGTCATGTACAAGCCTTACAACGTACAGCGGCCCATGTAACCGATGCGAATGCACAATTCTCCTACGAACATTTGGAATTGACAGCTGAAGAACTTCGTTTGGCTTATAAAGCACTGGGTGAAATCAATGGCAGCATGAGCCCCGATGAATTACTCGGCCGGATCTTCTCAAACTTCTGTATTGGAAAATAAACACTATTTTTTAGACATCCAAACAAACCAGAAAAACCTATAAAGCCCGCTTTAATGCGGGCTTTACGCTTGACTATTACACGCCCAAACATACACATCTTAGACACACCACAGACCCAACCCAACGGCACTGGTGGTGGCAATACCACCGTGCAGCAGCACTTGAATACCTGACCCGCATCCTCACAGACCCTCCCCGATTCCCCGACCTGATCCCTGACCGCATCCGTCAGCATGTCAAACACCCCGCCCCCAAAATGCCCCAGCTCCCATACCGCCGGTAAAACCTTAGCTTTACACCAACACATCCCAAACCGAACCGACTTCTACCCTCATACCGATGCAGCAAGGCAATACATCGTCCTGCCCCAAACATTCAAACCGCCCCCCACCCCCCTATCCCTGCGATCAACCCCCAAAGACGCACACCCTGCTACGTGACCACCGATCCCATCACCGGCACAACCACATCAGATACCCCCAGTCTCCATACGACTGCCCCCCAAAAAAAAGGATCAAACCAGATACCAAAAAAATCACACACCCCAAACAGAACACCAGCAACCTACTGAAAAAAGATTGACCATCCCAAACCGCACAAAAAACCACCACACAGCCTCCTACAGATGGAGACGGTGCCACCGCCTGCCCCCAAAAATTCCCCCCATCCCCCCCGATTCTGCCCGTCTTTCAGATTTTTCTGACATCCACATCCGGCAAATTCCTCCCTTTCGTCTTCACCTTCTTCCCCTGTCGCCCCTGATAAAATGTGACAAAAATCACCAATTAACACAGCATCCCCCCACACCAAACGATTCGGGATGCCCCTTACCCAAAGGAAACCTCATGAACAAGGACCTCTACCGCCTCATCTACAACCGTGCCCTGCGTCTGTGGCAAGTGGCCTCAGAACTCGCCACCGCATCCGGCGGTACCCCAGGTCCTTCCCCGACAGCGCAACGGCCAGCCCGTGCCTGCCTCCATCCCATCCCCTTTGCCCTCTGGCTCAGCCTTGGCTGGGTGAGTATCACCGGCATGGCCACCGCCCAAGTGGTGGCTGACCCCCACGCCCCCGGCCAACAACGCCCCACCATTCTCACCGCCCCCAACGGCGCCCCCCTGATCAACATCCAGACCCCCAGCCCAGCGGGCGTCTCCCGCAACACCTACCAACAATTTGACATCACCCCACAAGGCGCCATCCTCAACAACGCCCGCACCCCGACCCAGACCCACCTGGCGGGCACCGTCCAAGGCAACCCCTGGCTGGCCGCCGGCACCGCCAAAATCATCCTCAACGAAGTCAACAGCCCCACCTCCACCCAACTGCACGGCACGATGGAAGTGGCTGGCGCCCGCGCCCAACTCATCATTGCCAACCCCTCCGGCATCACCTGCAACGGCTGCGGCGTCATCAACGCCCACCAACTTACCCTCACCACCGGCACCCCCATCTTCAACGCCCGTGGCGCCCTAGACCACTACCGCGTCCAAGGCGGCGCCATCCAGATTGACGGCCTAGGCCTAGACAGCCACAGCACCGACTACACCGCCCTCATTGCCCGCACCGTCCAACTCAACGCTGGCCTCTGGGCCCACACCCTGCAGACCACCACCGGCCCCGCCACCGTCGCCCTGGACGGACACCCCACCGCCTCCCTGCCTGCCCCCCCAGGCGACCGCCCCACCGTGGCCCTGGACGTCTCCGCCCTGGGCGGCATGTATGCCGGCAAAATCACCCTGATTGGCACCGAACACGGCCTGGGCGTCCGCAACGCCGGCCAACTCAGCGCCACCAGCGCCCCCCTCACCGTCACCGTGGATGGTCTTCTGGAGAACACCGGCCGCCTTCAATCCGCCACCGACACCCAACTCAACGCCACCGCACAAGTCACCAACAGCGGCCTCATCAGCGCCGCCCAGACCCTGACCCTGCACACCCCCACCACCATTGACAACCGCAGCGGCACCCTCAACGCCGCCCGCCTGGACATCACCGGCACCCGCCTGGATAACCGCGGCGGCCACATCCAACAAACCGGCCTCCAACCCCTCACCCTCCAGACCCAACACCTGGACAACCAGGACCAGGGCCGCCTTGGCGTCCTAGACACCCCAGCGCCCGCCACCCCGGCCACCCCGACAGTCACGGCCCCGATTAGCAACGCCCCTCCCACCGTCACCGCCCCCCCGGCCACCGACCCCACCACCTCCCCCGTTGCCCCCACCGTCCCCCACCTGGCCCATGGCACCCTTACCCTCACACAGACCATTGACAACCGCGGCGGCCACATCACCGCCGGCGGCCCCATCGACGCCATCCTCACCGACCTAGACAACCGCGACGGCACCGCCGCCCTCAACCGCCTCACCCTCCAAGGCCAACGCCTGGATAACCAACACGGCATCCTCACCCTCGCCACCGATGCCACCATTCACACCCACACCCTCAACAACACCGCCGGCCAACTTCACGCCAACGGCACCCTGGACCTCACCGCCGACACCTTCAGCAACCAAAACGGCCAACTCCTCACCACCGGCCCCCAGAACGCCACCCTCACCATTGCCGACCTCCTGGACAACCAACACGGCATCATTGCTAGCGCCGCGAACCTCCTGACCCTAAAGACCGACCACCTCAACAACGCTGCTGGCCAACTCCACGCCAACGGCGCCCTGGACCTCACCGCCCAACGTTTCAGCAACCAAAACGGCCAACTCCTCCACACCGGCTCCCAGAACGCCACCCTCACCATTGCCAACCTCCTGGACAACCAACACGGCCTAGTAGCCAGCGCGGCTAACGCCCTGACCCTGCACACCGGCCACCTCAACAACGACGCCGGTCAATTCCAGACTAACGGCGCTCTTGACCTGACCGCCCAACGTTTCAGCAACCAACACGGCCAATTCCTGCACAACAGCCCGCAAAGCGCCCACCTGCGGATTGATGGCCAGCTGGACAACCAACAAGGCGTACTCGCCAGCAACGCCGCCGAACTGACACTAGAGACTGGCCAATTCAACAACGACAGCGGCACCCTCCAACAGAGCGGGCAGGGCACCCTGCACATTGACGCCGCCACCCTGACCGGCCACGGCGGCACCCTGACCAGCCAAGGCGCCCTCACCCTCACCGGCACCCACACCGACCTCAGCCACGCCACCACCACCGCCCAACACATCACCATCCACACCGACGACCTCACTACCGCCGGCGGCCACCTCACCGCCTACGGAGAACACACCCTCCAACTGAATGCCCGTACCCGCATCGACAACACCGCCGGCACCATTGCCACCAACGGCAGCCTAGACCTGCACACCGCCGCCCTGGATAACACCGGCGGCACCCTCCACAGCACCGCCACCGGCCCCAACCGCCTAGACATCACCCACACCCTCACCAACACCGCCGGCCACCTCCTCCTTAACGGCCCCACCACCCTCACCACCGGCACCTGGACCAACACGGGCGGCCAACTCCAGATCACCGGCCCGGCCACCCTCCACGCCACCACCCTAGACAACCGCGGCGGCATCCTCCACACCGCCACCGGCCCCCTGGACCTGCGCGTCACCGGCACCATTAACAACCAAGACAACGGCATCCTCTCCAGCACCGCCGCCCTCACCCTCACCGCCGCCAGCCTCCACAACCAACACGGCACCCTGGATGCCGCCGGCCCCGCCCACCTCACCCTTACCGGCCTACTGGATAACACCGCCGGCCTCCTCCAAACCGCCCACACCCTCTGGCTCACCAGCGCCGGCCTCACCAACCGCAGCGGCACCCTCACCGCCGCCGCCCTCACCCTAGACACCCAAGCCCACACCCTGGACAACACCAGCGGCCGCCTCGGCACCACCACCGGCAACCTCACCCTTCACACCGGCCTACTGGACAACACCGCCGGCCTCCTCCAAACCGCCGCCACCCTCACCATCGACACCGGCGCCGCCCCCCTGACCAACCGCGACGGCGGCACCCTCCTGGCTGCTGACACCCTGGACCTACACACCACCACCCTGGACAACCGCGGCGGCACCATCGACTCCCAGACCGCCACCCACCTGCACACCACCACCATTGACAACACCACCGCCGGACACATCAGCAGCAACGGCACCCTCCAGATTGACGGCACCACCCTCACCAACACCGGCGGCCGCCTCCACAGCGGCGGCGACACCCGCCTCCACCTCCAAGACACCCTGAACAACCACGACGGCCGCATCACCGCCGCCGGCACCCTGGACATCACCACCACCACCCTGGACAACCACAGCACCCCCCTTACCGCGCCCCCGGCCACCCAGACCCGCGCCCCCACCGGCGCCCCAGACAACGGCCTCTACGCCACCCACATCCAAATCGCCAGCACCACCCTGGACAACACCGCCGGCACCCTCAGCGCCGCTCAAAACCTCACCCTCACCCTGAGCGACACCCTCACCAACACCGCCGGCCACCTCAGCGCCGGCGCCACCCTGGACCTCACTGCAGACCACCTGAGCAACCACACCGGCACCCTCCTCAGCGGCGCCAGCCAAACCCTGCACCTCCACCGCCTCACCGGCGACGGCCGCCTCCATGCCGGCAACGCCCTCACCCTGACCCTCCAAGACAGCCTCGACACCGCCGGCACCCTCAGCGCCACCGGCCTGCTCACCCTCACCACCGCTGGCGACCTCACCAACCGCGGCCTCATCCAAGCCGCCGACCTCACCGCCCAGGCCCGTGACATCACCACCACCGCCACCGGCCAACTCCTGACCACCGGCCACACCCACCTCACCGCCACCGGCACCCTGAACAACAGCGGCCACCTCCAAGCTGCCGACCTCACCGCCCAGGCCCATGACATCACCACCACCGCCACCGGCCAACTCCTGACCACCGGCCACACCCACCTCACCGCCACCGGCACCCTGAACAACAGCGGCCACCTCCAAGCCGCCGACCTCACCGCCCAAGCCAACACCATCACCAACACCGGCACCTTCCTGGCTACGAGCCACGCCACCCTCACCGCCACCGACACCCTGACCAACAGCGGCTTGCTCCAAGCCGCCGACCTCACCGCCCAAGCCAACACCATTACCAACACCGCCACCGGACGGCTCCTGACCACCGCCCACACCCAGCTCACCGCCACCGACACCCTCACCAACAGCGGCCTTGTCCACGCCGGTGACCTGACCGTCCACGCCCGTGACATCACCAACACCGCCACCGGCCAACTTATCGCCAGCAACCTCGCCCAACTCACCGCCACCGCCACCCTCACCAACCGCGGCCTCATCGACGCCTTCACCACCCACCTCAGCGCCCCCACCATTGACAACCTCGGCACCGGCCGCCTCTACGGCGACCACATTGCCCTCCAAGCCCACACCCTCACCAACCGCGATGAAACCAGCGACGGCCACACCCACACCGCCACCATCGCCGCCCGCCAACGCCTAGACATTGGCGCGGACACCCTGCGTAACACCGCTAACGCCATGATTCTCAGTGATGGAGATGCCGCCATCGGCGCCACCCTGGACAACACCCTCCACGCCACCGGCATCGCCACCCTCATCGACAACCGCAGCGCCACCATCGACATCACCGGCACCCTGAACATCACCACCACCACCCTCAACAACATCCGCGAAAACGTCCACATCGCCCACGCCCCCGACGTCGTGACCGAAGCCCGCATGTACCAACCCCACTGGCGCAAAAACAAACCCAACGGCGGCTCAGGCGACTTCCGACTGAGCAGCAACTACGACGCCCACGAAATCTACTACCTCAACCCCGCCGACATCCTCGAAGACACCCCCTACATCACCCCCGATGGCCAAAAGATCCACCGCGCCATCGTCCGCCTCACCCCCCAGACCAGCGCCTACTTCTATGCCCGTGGTGGCCTGCATGCCAGCCAGGCTGAACGCCGCCGCCTGGACCTCACCGCCCGCACCGGCGACAGCGTCGTCCTGTACTACACCGACCGTCAGGACAAACAGCCCAACCCCGACCACGTCGCCGCCGCCGCAACCAATGACAGCGCCTTCATCGGCCTGGACGCCGCCCAGCAAAACGAACGCTTAAAAATCGTCCCCATCACCTACGCCCCCGGCGATGACCGCCTCACCTACGACCCCACCTACGGCACCTGCACTGACGACTGCGTCCGCCTCGTCACCTGGCACGACTACACCGACCCAGACCACACCCTCATTGACATGCGCCGCGGCCCCAACGATGTCGACGACAACGAGCGCGAACGTCATGCCACCAGAACCACCCAACAAGAAATCCTCAACCCCGATGCCGGCGCCCCAGCCCTCATCCAGTCTGGCGGCACCATGCGTATTGACGTCGGCTACCTCTACAACCACTACGCCGACCTGCTGGCCGGCGGCGACCAAACCATCGTTGGCCTGCCCCCCCATCCGACCAAAGAAACAGCAGATGACGAACACAAGTACAACAGAGCCCTGCTGATCGACAACCGCGCCCTCCAACTCTCCCGTACCGACAGATTCCAAAACATCAGCACCACCTACCGTGGCAAAGACTCCGCACCATGGAGCAATGAATCCCGGACCACCCCCACCACACAGATTGGCGGCCGCATCACCAGCGGCGGCCACCAACACATTGCCGCCCAAACATTCAACAACGTCACCGACTCCACCCACGCCCCTGAGCCCATCCAACATGTCACCTACAACCCCAGCACCCAAACCCTGACCATTGCTGACGGCCACATCACCGTCACCGACACCCCCCCCAGCCTCCACACCGTCTCCCTTGCCGACAACGGCTTCAGCCACGGCCAAGAACTCACCTACATCCCTGAAAAGAGCATCACCACCCCCAACGCCCCCATCCGCGACCCCGCCGCCCCCCCCGCCGTCACCGTCACCCCCACCGGCCCCCTCACCCTGCCCAACAACAGCCTCTTCACCATTCACCCCGACACCGCCACCCTCATCACCACCGACCCCCGCTTTACCCTCGGCCGCCCCTACACCAGCGCCGACAGCCAACTCCACGCCCTGGGCGACCACGACACCCTCCACAAACGCCTCGGCGACGGCTACTACGAACAACGCCTCATCCGCGAACAAATCGCCCAACTCACCGGCCGCCGCCGCCTGGACGGCTACACCGACGACGACCACCAATACCGCGCCCTCCTGGACGCCGGCCTCACCGTCGCCAAACAGCACCAACTGCGCCCCGGCATTGCCCTCAGTGCCGACCAAATGGCCCAACTCACCAGCGACATCGTCTGGCTCGTCCAACAAGACGTCCACCTGCCCGACGGCACCACCACCGTCGCCCTCGTCCCCCGCCTCTACCTGCGCCCCCGCACCGGCGACCTCACCCCAGACGGCGCCCTCCTGGCGGCCGCCAGCACCACCATCAACGCCCACACCCTCACCAACACCGGCACCATTGACGCCCGCGACCTCATCAACATCAACACCCACATCATGGACCAACAAGGCGGCCGCCTTACCGCCGACGCCATCAACATCCACACCACCGGCGACTTCACCAACCTGGGCGGACAATTCACCGCCGGCGACTTCCTCAAAGTCCATGCCCAAGGCAACTTCCTTGCTAGCAGCACCCTACGCGACGCCACCACCCAAGGCACCCGCCACCACAGCGTGACGGAACTGGACCAACAGGCCGGCTTCACCGTCACCGGCCCCGGCGCCTACCTCGGCTTGAGCACCAACCAAGCCATGACCCAACAAGCCGTTGCCATCAGCAACACCGGCACTGACGGCTACACCTCCCTCAAAGCCACCGGCCCCCTACACCTGGGCACCCTCAACACCCACCGCAGCGACACCACCCAGTGGGACCCCCGCAACAGCCGCCACACCCGCATCGACACCGAACACGGCACCAGTATCCGCAGCGCCGGCGACATCCAACTCAACAGCGGCCAAGACATCAACCTGCGTGCCGTCACCCTCCACAGCACCCAAGGCACTGTCAGCGCCCTGGCCACCGGCAACGTCACCATTACGCACGGGGACACCCTCCAATACACCAGCCAAGATAACCACAGCAAACGCAGCGGCCTCCTCAACAGCCGCACCACCACCACCCACGCCGACCAACAACAGACCCAGGCCATGAGCAGCACCCTCAGCGGCACTAAAGTCCTCGTCAAAGGCAACAACATCACCGTCACCGGCAGCCACCTCCTTTCCGATGCCGGCACCTACATGCAGGCCAAAGGCGACCTCACCCTCCAAGCCGCCACCAACACCACCCAATCCACCTACTCAGAACACACCAAACAACGCGGCCTCATCCGCAACGGCGGCGCCTCCCTCACCCTGGGCAACCAAAGCCAGCGCACCGACAGCACCACCACAGCCACCACCACCACCGGCTCCCTCATCGGCGCCACCAACGGCAATGTGACCCTGCTGGCGGGCGGCCACTACCAACAGATCGGCAGCGACGTCCTGTCCCCTAACGGCGACATCGACATCCACGCCAAAAAAGTCGACATCATCCAAGCCCACCACACCAGCCACACCACCCAACACACCGCCACCCGCCAAAGCGGCCTCACCGTCGGCCTCAGCAACCCCCTGATTGCCGGTGCCCAGACCGCCCAGCAAATGCAACACGCCGCCGCTCGCAGCGGCGACCCCCGTCTCCACGCCCTGGCCGGCCTCACCACCGCCCTGGGCGCCAAAAACACCATTGATGCCGTGCGCCAAGACCCCCGCGCCCTGGGCGGCCTCAACGCCTCCCTCACCCTTGGCCGCAGCACACACGACAGCACCACCACCACCACCACCACCACCGCCGCAGGCTCCAACGTCAACGCCGGCGGTAACGTCCGCATCAGCGCCACCGGTGACGGCGAAGCCTCCACCCTCACCATCCAAGGCAGCCACGTCCGCGGCGACAACATGACTTACCTCAAAGCCGATGGCGACATCGCCCTACTGGCCGCCGCCAACACCACCACCAGCGACCGTCAAAGCCGCGGCCGCAGCGCAGGTGTCGGCGTGGCCGTGAACCTAGGCTCCAGCGGCACCAGTGCCGGCCTCACCGCCCACGCCAGCACCTCCACAGGCAGCGGCCAGTCTACCGACCTCACCTGGACCAACAGCCACGTCGGAGGCGGCAACCTACTGACCATTGAAGCCGGCGGCGACCTCCTCATGAAAGGCGCCATTGGCACCGCCAAACACGTCATTGCCGACATTGCTGGCAACCTCACCATCCAAAGCCTCCAAGACACCCACCACTACCGCAGCAAAGACCGCAGCCTTGGCGGCAGCCTCACCGTCGGCGCAGGCGTCAGCGGCAGCGCCAACCTCAACAACCAAACCATCCGCAGCGACTACGCCAGCGTCACCGAACAAAGCGGCCTGTTTACTGGCGATGGCGGCTATGACATCACCGTTGGCGGCCAGACCCACCTTATCGGCGGCGCCATCACCTCCAACAGCACCGCCATCCACAACGGCCTGAACACCCTGGACACCGGCACCCTGATCCTGCAAGACATTGAAAACCGCGCCACCTACACCGCCACCCAAGTCAACCTGGGCGGCGGCTACAGCCGCAACGGCGGCACCGTCGGCACCGACCAACAAGGCCACGCCGCCACCGCCACCCAGGTTCCTGGCACCACCTTACCCACCCACAACGGCCTCAGCGCTGCCCCTCCTGGCGCCATGACCGCCAGCGACAGCAGCCACAGCACCACCTACAGCGGCATCAGCCAAGGCGCCCTCACCATCCGCGACCCCGCCGCCCAACACGCCCTCACCGGCCACACCGCCGCCCAGACCATCGCCGGCCTCAACCGCGACATCCTCACCGACACCGCCACCAGCAACGCCCTCACCCCCATCTTTGACGAACAACGCATCAACGCCGCCTTTGACATCGTCACCGCCCTACAACGGGAAACCGGCACCTTCATCAACAACCGTGCTGCAGAAGCCACCCAAGCCCAACAGGCCCTGCAGGCCGAACACGCCAAACCAGCAGACCAACGCGACCCGGCCCACATCGCCGCCCTACAACAACGCATCCAAAACACCACCACCTGGGAACTGGGCGGCACCGGCCACACCATCGTGACCGCCCTGACCCTGGCCGCCGGCCAACAAGTGACCGGCCCGGCCACCCAAATGCTGCAAAACGCCGCAGTCAACTACATCCAAAGCCTGGGCGCCCGCGAAATCAAAGACCTTGCCGACACCCTGGGCAGCGACACCGCCCGCAGCGCCCTGCAAGGTCTCCTGGGTTGTGCCGGTGCCGCCGCCCAAGGCCAGGCTTGTGGTGCTGGCGCGGTAGGTGGTGCCGCCGCCGTTGTCATCAACAGCCTTCTAGACCGCGCCAACGGTGCTGAAGCGGCCAGCCTCAGCGCTGAAGAAAAACAACACCGTACCGACCTAGTCACCAGCCTGGTGGCCGGCATCACCACCGCCGCCGGAGGCGATGCCGCCGTCAGCAGCGCCGCCGCCCGCCTGGAAACCGAAAACAACGCCGCCTTTATCCCAGTGATTCTTGGCGCCGTCTGGCTAGCCGATAAAGGCATCACCGCCTATCAAGCTTGGCAAGACATCAAAGCGATTCGTTCCGGAGAAAAAACCCTAGAACAAGTGGCCCTAGAAAGAGGGCAGGACTACGTCACCTCCATAGTGATTGGCAACCTCGCTAAATACGGCCTTAAAGCGGCAATGATCGGCGGCCGCTGGATTTCTGGCACCGCAAAAGAGATTGCCAATGCAGAAAAAGAAGCGCTTAGGCAAATAAGAAATAACCCCAAAGGCCCTGATTTAACCCAAAAGCCGCCTGGTCAAATCATGGCGCTGCAGCGGCAAAAGCGCCTGGATGATGTGAAAAGCGTGATTGGCAGGCGTAGTCAAAAGGATACATTGGTCGTGGGAGGGATTGAGGTCAAAGCTGTACCCTATGACCGCAACGTTCCAGGGGGAAGTAATAAAAGTGGTACAACCAAGGTATTTGATTCACATGCATTAACCGATGCGCAGATTAAAGACTATGCACAGCAATTAACTGGAGGTGTGCCTTTAAAGCAGACGAGTAGGCCGGGGGTTTATACGGCTAAATTGAGTGATGGGAGCACTGTGACATTGAGGTCGGTTTCTAAATCAAATCAAGAGACTCAAGCGAGGTGGACTATTGATATAAAGGATAATCCCGCTTTAAGTGAGATTACAAATAAAACAGTTGAGCTTAAATTTAGGTGAGGTGAGTTTATGTTAACGCAACAACAGATAGATGATATTTATGAGGATTTAAGGGGGCCTTTAAGTTATCTTTGGGGTTATATAGAAAATGCGTATGCGACTCCTCCTACGCAAGTAGATCCAGCCTCATTTGAAGAAAGAAAAAAAGATTTCCTATTTATAATAGGTAAATTACTGGATGAGGGACGGCTCAAACTTGCCGAAAAGGGAAAATTTATGACAGGTACGACCGAGGAACAGGTAGAGATGTTTAGAAAATCATTTCCTGCTTCAGATGAAGAGATGGAACTAGGAGCTTGGTTCTTTGCAGACGAGTGTCCTGCCGGAGCAGTCTGGGTATTAAAAGGGGAAGGAGAAAATGGTGAGGATTATTATGATTGGACATGAGGTATGTTGATGCGTTGCATGATGCCTCATTCATTTCATTCCCTGTTGCAGTGATTTATTTAAATGCACAGATGCCGTGCCCGTAATGGGGCGGCATTCGCGTTGGTATTTCCGTAAATCTATTTATTACAAAAAAACATCCTCTTTTATTCAAGCGCAGTTGCATTAAATAAACTCCGCCGCAGACCAAGCCGCCCACGACCCCAGCAACGGATTCAATGACCAACAGCGGCAAACATTACGTGACCAAGCCATCACCCTCACCAACGAAGCCCAGGCCATCAAAGACGCCTGGGGACCGGGCGGCACCTACCGCCAAATCACCACCGCCTTAGCCGCCGGTGCCAGCGGCAACGTCAGCGCTGCCAGCAGCGACCTTGCCAAACACATGATCGTCAACTACGTCCAACAACAAGGCGCCACCGCCATTGGCCACTGGGTGGCCACCGGCCAACTGACCGAAGGCAGCCCCCTACACGCCGCCCTCCATGCCCTGCTGGCCTGCGCCGGTGCTGCGGCCAGCCAACAACGCTGCAGCAGTGGCGCCCAAGGCGCCGCCGCCTCCAGCGTCCTCACGGGATTATTTAGCGACCCCCGCCCCGAAGACACCGCCCAAGACCGCGAAGCCAAACGCAACCTCATTACCTCCATCGTCACCGGCATCGCCAGCACCACCCACACGGATGCGGCCACCGCCACCCATGCCGCCATCGCTGCCGTGGATAACAACTGGTTGGCGGCCAAACAATACGTTCAAATGGTAAGCGAGGAGCTTGAGGCCGCTACGGAGAAAGACAAAGGCCGCTTGGAAGAGGAGAAAGTAAGAGCGAAGTGGCGTGAGATCAGTGCCCGCCAAGATAAACTCACTGCTGATGGACTCTTAAAAGGCTTAAAGGAGTCAGGCATCAGCAATATCAACGGGCTGGAGCACTTGATCCTGCATCCGGTGGATGTCTTTCATGAGTTGGAGAAAATCCTTACCCACCCCAAATTACTGGTGCAATTAGGTGAGAGCGCCTTTCAAGAACTGCTTAACAAGGTTTCTCGCATGTCGGAAGCTCTCATTGTTGGAGGCGATCAACATG
Source organism: Xylella fastidiosa (assembly GCF_011801475.1). Lineage (NCBI taxonomy): Bacteria > Pseudomonadati > Pseudomonadota > Gammaproteobacteria > Lysobacterales > Lysobacteraceae > Xylella > Xylella fastidiosa. Next base: position 2,546,076 of record NZ_CP044352.1, on the reverse strand, counting down.
CTAAGCAGTTTGGTGAAGATCTCGGCTCAGTGATCGCGGATGTAGGCTTTGCATTGGCTGCGGCCGGCACCGTCAAAGCGGGAGAGATCCTCGCCGAAGCAGGCATCAATCTCAGTAAAGATGTCTTGGAGGGGATGGCTACTTCCAAAGCCAATAAGCTGTCCAACGTTGATGACATTGTCAGCGCAGAACAAGAAGCACTGACGCGGATAGGTAATCACCCCAACGGCCCGGATTTAACCCAAAAACCGCCTGGTCAATTTATCGCGCTGCAGCAGGAAAAGCGTATTGAGGATGTGAAAAGCGTGGTTGGCAGGCGTAGTCCGAAGAATGAATTAGTTGTTGATCGTATAAAGATTGAATACATACCGTATGACCCCTTAGTCAAAGGGGGCAGTAATAAAGCGGGTAATGTGAGGGTATTTAAATCAGAAGCTTTAACTGATAAACAAATCATGAATTATGCACAGCAATTAGCGGGAGATGTGCCTTTAAAGGAGACGAGTAAAAAAGGAGTTTATTTGGCTGAACTGAGTGATGGAACCAAAGTGACATTGAGGTCTGTTTCTTCTTCAGATCAAGTAACTAAAGCCAGGTGGACGATTGATATAGCAAATAATCCTTCTTTGAGGGAGATTACAAAAGAAAAAGTTGAACTTAAATTCAGATGATAGGTGATTAAATGTTAACGCAACAGCAGATAGATCATATTTATGATTCTTTAGGGTGTCCTTTGCATTTTCTTTGGAGCTATATAGGTACTGCGCATGGACTTTCTCATGATCAGGCTGATCCGGACTCATTTGAAGAAAGAAAAAAAGATTTCTTTTTTATAGTAGGTAAACTACTTGATGATGGCTTGCTCAAGCTTGGTAACAGAAAGACCGAGCTTATTATGGAGGGAAACATTGAAGAATTAGTGGAAATGTTCAGGAAATCTTTGCCTGCTTCGGATGAAGAGATTGATCAGGAAGTGGGAGGACTTTGGTTCTTTACAGATTGTCCATTTGTAGCTGCATGGGTATATAAGGGAGCGGGAGAAAATGGTGAGGATGAGTACGATTGGTGTTTTTAATGATGTGTGACTAACCCACTCTCTGCTGCGATAGTTTATTTAGATACACTGCTGCCGTGCCCCCAAGGGGGCGGCAGCAGTGTTCACGTGTGTATTTCCGTAAGTCTCTTTATTACCGAAAATCATCGTCTTTTATTCAAACGCAGTTGCATTAAATAAACTGTACTTGTTAGTTAACTCATCTCACTGCAGCAGCAAAAGCGTATTGATGAAATAGTCGCTTTGGTTGATAAAAAGAACACAAGAAATGAGTTGGTTATTTTTGGTATAAAAGTTAAAGCCACACCGCGTGGTTCCGTAGGGGGAAGTAATAAAAGTGGTACAACCAAGGTATTTGACTCGCATGCCTTAACCGATGCGCAGATCAAGGACTATGCACAGCAATTAACTGGAGGTGTGCCTTTAAAGCAGACGAGTAGGCCGGGGGTTTATATGGCCGAACTGAGTGATGGAACCAAGGTCACATTGAGGTCGGAGTCTTCTTCAAAAGCATCGACTCAAGCAAGGTGGACGATTGATATAGAAAAGAATCCTTCTTTGAGAGGAGTTAAAAAAGAAAAAGTTGAACTTAAATTTAGGTGATCACATGTTAACGCAACAGCAGATAGATAATATTTGTGAGGATTTAGGGGGGCCTTTAAGTTATCTTTGGGGTTATATAGAAAATGCGTATGCGACTCCTCCTCAGAAACCGGATCCGGCCTCATTTGAAGAAAGAAAGAAAGATTTCCTATTTTTAATAGGTAAATTACTGGATGAAGGACGGCTCAAGCTTGCCAAGAATGGCGAATTTATCCCGGGCAGCACCGAGGAACTGGTGGAGATGTTCAGAAAATCATTTCCTGCTTCAGATGAAGAGATGGAACTAGGAGCTTGGTTCTTTGCAGACGAGTGTCCTGCCGGAGCAGTCTGGGTATTTAAAGGAGAAAGAGAAAATGGTGAGGATTATTATGAGTGGACATGAGGTGTGTTGATGCGTTGCATGATGCGTCATTCATTTCATTCCTTGTTGCGATGATTTATTTAAATCCACAGATGCTGTGCCCCTCATGGGGCGGTATCTGTGTTGGTATTTCTGTAAATCTATTTATTACAAAAAAACATCCTCTTTTATTCAAGCGTAGTTGCATTAAATAAACTGTACTTGTTAGTTAACTCATCTCACTGCAGCGGCAAAAGCGTATTGATGAAATAGTAGCTTTGCTTGATAAAAAGAACCCAAGAAATGAGTTGGTTATTTTTGGTATAAAAGTTAAAGCCACACCGCGTGGTTCCGTAGGGGGAAGTAATAAAAGTGGTACAACCAAGGTATTTGACTCGCATGCCTTAACCGATGCGCAGATCAAGGACTATGCACAGCAATTAACTGGAGGTGTGCCTTTAAAGCAGACGAGGAGGCCGGGGGTTTATATGGCTGAACTGAGTGATGGAACCAAGGTCACATTGAGGTCGGAGTCTTCTTCAAAAGCATCGACTCAAGCAAGGTGGACGATTGATATCGAAAATAATCCCACTGTGAAGGACATTACAAATCAAAGAGTTGAACTCAAATTTAGATGAGGTGATTGCATGTTAACGCAACAGCAGATAGATGTTATTTATGAAGATTTAATCCATCCTTTCCATTTTCTTTGGGGTTATATAGGAGATGCGCATGGAGTTTCTACACTGCAAAGAGATCCTGGCTCATTTGAAGAAAGAAAAAATGATTTCTTATTTTTAATAGGGAAATTAATGGATGAGGGACGGCTTAAGCTCGCCAAAAAGGGTAAATTTATAACAGGCACGACCGAGGAACAGGTGGAGATGTTCAGAAGCTGTTTTCCTGCTTCGGATGAAGAGTTAGATACAGGAACTTGGTTTTTTTATGATGAGTGTCCTGCCGGAGCGGTATGGGTATTTAAAGGAGAAGGAGAAAATGGTGAAGATTATTACGAATGGACATGAGGTGTGTTGATGCGTTGCATGATGCCTCATTCATTTTATTCCCTGTTGCAGTGATTTATTTAAATGTACAGATGCCGTGCCCGTAATGGGGGGTATCTGTGTTGGTATTTCCGTAAATCTATTTATTACAAAAAAAACATCCTCTTTTATTCAAACGCAGTTGCATTAAATAAACTCCGCCGCAGACCAAGCCGCACGCGACCCCACCAACGGATTCAATGACCAACAGCGGCAAACATTACGTGACCAAGCCATCACCCTCACCAACGAAGCCCAGGCCATCAAAGACGCCTGGGGACCGGGCGGCACCTACCGCCAAATCACCACCGCCTTAGCCGCCGGTGCCAGCGGCAACGTCAGCGCTGCCAGCAGCGACCTTGCCAAACAGATGATCGTCAACTACGTCCAACAACAAGGCGCCACCGCCATTGGCCACTGGGTGGCCACCGGCCAACTGACCGAAGGCAGCCCCCTACACGCCGCCCTCCATGCCCTGCTGGCCTGCGCCGGTGCTGGGGCCAGCCAACAACGCTGCAGCAGTGGCGCCCAAGGCGCCGCCGCCTCCAGCGTCCTCACCGGATTATTTAGCGACCCCCGCCCCGAAGACACCGCCCAAGACCGCGAAGCCAAACGCAACCTCATTACCTCCATCGTCACCGGCATCGCCAGCACCACCCACACGGATGCGGCCACCGCCACCCATGCCGCCATCGCTGCCGTGGATAACAACTGGTTGGCGGCCAAACAATACGTTCAAATGGTAAGCGAGGAGCTTGAGGCCGCTACGGAGAAAGACAAAGGCCGCTTGGAAGAGGAGAAAGTAAGAGCGAAGTGGCGTGAGATCAGTGCCCGCCAAGATAAACTCACTGCTGATGGACTCTTAAAAGGCTTAAAGGAGTCAGGCATCAGCAATATCAACGGGCTGGAGCACTTGATCCTGCATCCGGTGGATGTCTTTCATGAGTTGGAGAAAATCCTTACCCACCCAAAATTACTGGTGCAATTAGGTGAGCGCGCCTTTCAAGAACTGCTTAACAAGGTTTCTCGCATGTCGGAAGCTCTCATTGTTGGAGGCGATCAACATGCCAAGCAGTTTGGCGAAGATCTCGGCTCAGTGATCGCGGATGTAGGCTTTGCATTGGCTGCGGCCGGCACCGTCAAAGCGGGAGAGATCCTCGCCGAAGCAGGCATCAATCTCAGTAAAGATGTCTTGGAGGGGATGGCTACTTCCAAAGCCAATAAGCTGTCCAACGTTGATGACATTGTCAGCGCAGAACAAGAAGCACTGACGCGGATAGGTAATCACCCCAACGGCCCGGATGTAACCCAAAAACCGCCTGGTCAATACATCGCGTTGCAGCAGGGGGCATTTAATAAAGCAATAGCCTTAGTTGATAAAAGTAACTCAAGTAGCGAATTTGTTTTTTCGGGTTTAAAAGCCAAAGTCACACCGCGCGGCTCTGTCGGAGGGAGTAATAAAGCGGGTAATGTGAAGGTGCTTGAATCAGAAGCATTCAGTGATCAGAAAATCAGAGAGTTTGCACAGCAATTGGCTGGAGATGTGCCTTTAAAGGAGACGAGGACACCGGGGGTTTATGCGGCTAAATTGAGTGATGGAAGCTGGGTACGTTTGAGGTCTGTTTCTTCTTCAAATAATGAGACTAAAGCGAGGTGGACGATTGATATCGAAAAGAATCCCACTTTGATGGAGCTTACAAAAACCGAAAAATTTGAAATTAAATTTAGGTGATAGGTGATTTTATGTTAACGCAAGAGCAGATAGATGATTTTTGTGAGGTGTTAGGGGGTGCTTTGGATGGCCTTTGGAGTTATATAGGGAGGATGCATGGAATTCCTCCTAATCAAGACGAGGATCCGGCCTCATTTGAAGAAAGAAAGAAAGATTTCCTATTTATAATAGGGAAATTACTGGATGAGGGACGGCTCAAACTTGCAAAAAAGGGCGAATTTATTACTGGCAGCACCGAGGAATTGGTGGAGATGTTTAGAAAATCATTTCCTACTTCAGATGAAGAGATGGAGTTTGGAGTTTGGTTCTTTGCAGACGACTGTCCCGCTGGAGCGGTATGGATATCAAAAGGAGAAGGAGAAAATGGTGAGGATTATTACGAGTGGACATGAGGTGTGTTGATGCGTTGCATGATGCGTTATTCATTTCATTCCTTGTTGCGATGATTTATTTAAATCTACAGATGCCGTGCCCGTAATGGGGCGGCATTCGCGTTGGTATTTCTGTAAATCTTTTTATTACCACAAATCATCATATTTTATTCAAACGTAGTTGCATTAAATAAACGCCGTTTGATTAGCGATATTCAAATAAAAGTGGAACCTGCCGCTTAAAGTCGGCTTTGACATCGTCGCCGCCCTACAACAACGCATCCAAAACAACACCACCTGGGAACTGGGTGGCACCGGCCACACCATCGTGACCGCCCTGACCCTGGCCGCCGGCCAACAAGTGACCGGCCCGGCCACCCAAATGCTGCAAAACGCCGCAGTCAACTACATCCAAAGCCTGGGCGCCCGCGAAATCAAAGACCTTGCCGACACCCTGGGCAGCGACACCGCCCGCAGCGCCCTGCAAGGCCTCCTGGGTTGTGCCGGTGCCGCCGCCCAAGGCCAGGCTTGTGGTGCTGGCGCGGTAGGTGGTGCCGCCGCCGTTGTCATCAACAGCCTTCTAGACCGCGCCAACGGTGCTGAAGCGGCCAGCCTCAGCGCTGAAGAAAAACAACACCGTACCGACCTAGTCACCAGCCTGGTGGCCGGCATCACCACCGCCGCCGGAGGCGATGCCGCCGTCAGCAGCGCCGCCGCCCGCCTGGAAACCGAAAACAACGCCGCCTTTATCCCAGTGATTCTTGGCGCCGTCTGGCTAGCCGATAAAGGCATCACCGCCTATCAAGCTTGGCAAGACATCAAAGCGATTCGTTCCGGAGAAAAAACCCTAGAACAAGTCGCCCTAGAAAGAGGGCAGGACTACGTCACCTCCATAGTGATTGGCAACCTCGCTAAATACGGCCTTAAAGCGGCAATGATCGGCGGCCGCTGGATTTCTGGCACCGCAAAAGAGATTGCCAATGCAGAAAAAGAAGCGCTTAAGCAAATAAGAAATAACCCCAAAGGCCCAGATGTAACCCAAAAGCCGCCTGGTCAAATCATGGCGCTGCAGCGGCAAAAGCGCCTGGATGAAGTATCCGCTTTGCTTGATAAAAAGAACCCAAAAAATGAGTTGGTGATCGCAGGGATAGAGGTCAAAGCCACACCGCGTGGTTCCGTAGGGGGAAGTAATAAAAGTGGTACAACCAAGGTATTTGACTCGCGTGCGTTAACCGATGCGCAGATCAAGGACTATGCACAGCAATTAACTGGAGGTGTGCCTTTAGAGAAGGTAAAGGACGGCGTTTATGCGGCTAAATTGAGTGATGCAACTATAGTGAATTTGAGATCGGTTTCTAAATCGAATGACGTGACTCAAGCAAGATGGACGATTGATATCAGGAATAATCCTTCTTTTATGGAAGCTGGAAATAAAAAAGTTGAGCTTAAATTTAGGTGATTAAATGTTAACGCAAGAGCAGATAGATGGTATTTATGAGGATTTAGAGCATCCATTTCATTTTCTTTGGTTTGATATAGGGGATGCTCATGGAGTTTCTTCTGGAGAAACTGATCCGGCCTCATTTGAAGAAAGAAAGAAAGATTTCCTATTTTTAGTGGAGAAATTGCTCGATGAGGGCAAGCTCAAGCTTGGTAATAGAAAGACTGAACTTATCATTGACGGAACCACGGCTGAATTGGTGGAAATGTTCAGAAAATCTTTTCCTGCTTCGGATGAAGAGATGCTGGAAGGGCTTTGGTTAGTGACGGAAGACTGTCCATTTGTAGCTGTATGGTTGTTTGAAGGAGAAAATGGTGAAGATTATTACGGGTGGTGTTATTGATGATGCGTGACTAACTTCATTCCCTGTTGCAGTGATTTATTTAAATCCACAGATGCCGTTCCCCTCATGGGGCGGTATCTGTGTTGGTATTACTGCAAATCTATTTAAATCTATTACCACCAATCATCGTCTTTTATTCAAACGCAGTTGCATTAAATAAACTCCGCCGCAGACCAAGCCGCACGCGACCCCACCAACGGATTCAATGACCAACAGCGCCAAACATTACGTGACCAAGCCATCACCCTCACCAACGAAGCCCAGGCCATCAAAGACGCCTGGGGACCGGGCGGCACCTACCGCCAAATCACCACCGCCTTAGCCGCCGGTGCCACTGGACGCCGGTGTGTACCTCCAGGGTCTGTCCGCTGCGTTGTAGATTCCGTAGGGCGGTGTACACCTGGGCAATGCGGCCTGTGGTGCTGGAGTCATCACGGGGGGGGGATGGGCTGGTAATCCGGCAGCCAATCGGCCAGAGGGCGCACGGCGTGCTGGCCGTCGCTCTGGGGTGCAGTGGCTTGGCTGATCACCGAGGGCAGCTCACGTTGGGCCACACGCAGGGCCTGAGCGGTGAAGGGCAGCAGGTCCGTGGGGAATGGGACGCGATCGGTCAGGACACGCAATGGCTCGGCCCTGTGCTCCTCTGTGGCAGGGGATGGGCTGCGCTGGGGTTGGTAGTCCACCACAATGCCAGCAATGGTGACGGTCTGCGGCATCAGAACGGCGTGATCGCCAATCATCGCGCCAGACTCTATCGGGTTTTCAGTGATGCGCAGCTCGGCTTGGTGCGTTTCTTCAAGCACTGCATCCAGGGTGATGGTGCCGATGTGGCGGTGGGTCAGGGTGATCATGAGCAGATAGATAGATGGATCACGGTACAGCATTACTATTTTCGTTTGACTTTACTGCAAAGTAATCGTTCGATTACAGTGCAGTGCATGACCTACACGCTAAAACGACTTGAAGGGTTCTCTGACTGGCTAAAGGGCCTAAAGGATGGGCTGGCAAGGCAGCGCCTCATCAAGCGCTTACGCAAGGTGCAGCTCGGCAACTTTGGAGACGTGCAGCCGGTGGGTGAAGGCGTGTTTGAAATGCGCGAACACTTCGGACCTGGCTGGCGTATGTACTACGTGCAGCGAGGCAGCTTTCTCATCGTGATGCTCGGCGGCGGCGACAAGTCAACGCAGCAATCAGACATTCGTCGGGCCATTGAGCTAGCAAAATCTTTAGAGGATTGACCCGTGACCATAACAAAGAAAATCAATGTCTCCGAACTGCCAGAGTTCGATGCCGCCGAATACCTGAACAGCGAAGAGGAGGTAGCCGCGTATCTCACGGCTGTTCTTGAAGAAAACGATCCAGCACTGTTAGCGGCTGCGCTTGGTGACATTGCCCGTTCACGTGGTATGTCTCAGATTGCGAAGGATTCTGGCATCACGCGGGAAGCTCTATACAAGGCCCTTCGGCCTGGTAGTGAACCACGCTTCGATACGATAAGCCGCGTCTGTACCGCCCTAGGTATACGTCTAGTAGCGCAACCAATGCATTGACACCGACTCTTTGCGCTCCTGATCCTGCCTTTGGACAGACTGGCTAGAGAGGTAATAGGCTAAGACGATCCCCTCAAAACGCCACAGCACTACCGGTATTGCGCAGCGCCATCTGGTGGTGTCTGTTGATGTCGGCGGCGGCTTGGCGACCGGCCAGGATCGGGTCGGCGGTATGGATATCGATCTTTACTTCCTGTTGGGAATGCACGTTGGGCTGAGAACGGGCGGGCGTGGCGGCCTGAGCAGCGGCGTGGCGCGCTGTCGTCTGGGCGGCCTGCACCTGTGCATTGACGCGCTGTGCCACCTCTTGGGTGTCACGACCGGCCCGGCTCAGTGCTGGAGCAATCGCTCGGAAAAAGCCTTTGATCCGCTCGGCCCCCTGGGCGATACGCCCGACGGTACGGTCCCACAGCGTCATGAGGGTGTCGAAGGCGCTGGTCAGGGCGGCGCTGATACGGCTGCCCATGGCGCTGAACACGGTGCGCAAGCGGTTCACCGCGCTATCGGCGCTGGCGATGCTGTGGCTAAAGGCCAGCGCACAGGCGTCCTTGACGCTGGCCCAGGTGGTCTTGGCGGCGGCGGCAGCCTCTTGCAGCGTGTGTTGGATGGACCCAACCGCGGCATGGGTGGTGCGGGTGCACCAGTCCCAAGCGGTGCCCACCGCCTGCTTGATCTTGTCAAAGTGGGTATAGATCGCATAGGCCAACAGGGCCACGCTTGCAATCACTACTCCAATGGGGTTGGACAAAAACGCGGCCCGCAACGCCAGCGCGGCAACCTGGAGCGCTTTCACCAACGGCCCCGCCAGCCACAGCACCAGGGTGCGGCCTGCACCCAAAAGGCGGCCAATATTACTCACCACGTGACCGATGGCCAGTCCCGCTAAGAGGACGCCAAGGGCGTTGAGTGCGGGCGTAAGGTGTTCAATCACGGCCTTGGCGCGCTTGGCGTAGGCAATCAGTGGACCCCAGAAGGCACCGAGCAAGGACTCTCCGCCGTCCAGGTAGGTTATGAAGTCATCGACCAGGGCCACGAGGGCCACGAGGGCCACAATCCCCGCAATCAGCCAGGTGAGTGGGTTCAGTGCAAAGGCCCGGGCCAGCACCGCGCCCACGGCCAGCAGCGCCGCTTTCCAACCAATGGTTTGGTTCACCGCGCTGTTCACGGCACGGATGACGTTCCATACGGCGGTGCCCGCTGCAATGAGGATCTTGACGACTTTGCCGATGCCATCACGCAGTTGCTCTTTATTGGCAATCAACCAGTGTTTGGAGTGCTCAATCAGCCGGGTGAAGGCCGGTGCCACCCCAATGGCAATGTTGGTCCGTAAGGCCCCCAGCACCACGCGCAGGCGTTCCATCGCATCGCCATACTCCAGCGCGGTATCGGCACCATCAGCGGTGATGACGCCTAGATCGTGTGCCTCTTGGAAGACGCTGTTTAACTGCTCACGACTCAGGCGCAGGGTTTGCAGCATTAGGAAGTACAGCCGTTAACAAGCTCAATGTGCCCAAGTGGCAGCGTTTAGTTGAAGGCATCGCGCAAGGACGCACTGCACAAGGAGACTGTGAAGCGATTTAGCCGACACCATCCAAGGCAAACCATATGCTGTGTTTTGGCCGCCGCTATGACATTCGCTTATGACTTGCGCATACGAGGCATTGAGGTATGCACCATCATCAATGTCCATCATGCATCCTGTTTAGCCGGAGAAAAGATTGTTATGGCCATCAGGGAAGGTGTTATCACAGAATGAAGAACGCTTCTCGCTGCACGGCCTTAAGCACTGAGGGGGTTCCTATAGTGAGGATAAGCGTTCCAGAGAGCACCGCACTGGGGCGATACGCGAGCGCTACGATGATGAAACACCTATCGTGGACGCTGCAAAGAAACCAGAAGTTTTCCCGATAGTTTTACCGGCGCTATCTATAAATAAACAGCGCTTGCATTTCTGTAAGCTATTGATTTTTTTGGTGGGCCGTCAAGGATTCGAACCTTGGACCTATTGATTAAGAGTCAACTGCTCTACCAACTGAGCTAACGGCCCGAAAAAACGATCAAGTTACTAGAATCTGGAATAATAATATAGTTTCTTGCTTATGCAACAGCACCGGAATGCATCACGCAAAATAGTATATTTCGGTTTAATGCGTTTATTGGGGTGGCTGAGGGGACTCGAACCCCCGACAACTGGAATCACAATCCAGTACTCTAACCAACTGAGCTACAGCCACCATTGAAACTGCCGCCTACCTGACCCGTTTACGCTGATATGGCGCACCCGACAGGACTCGAACCTGCAACCCCCGGCTTAGAAGGCCGGTGCTCTTATTCCGATTGAGCTACGGGCGCCTGGGAATGCTCCCCTGCCACCCCACTTAATGTATAAACAACCATACATTGAGTGAAGCATCATGGTCGGGGTAGAGGGATTCGAACCCCCGACATCCTGCTCCCAAAGCAGGCGCGCTACCAGACTGCGCTATACCCCGATAAATTACCCTTGAGTTGACGAAAAGATGGCTTAAGAGCGCGCCCATTATCATGAAGTGGCTCGTTCGCTGTCAATTAATATGCCCACTGTGTTCAGTGTATCCGCTATGCTTACCCATACGTCGTCACCATAGCGGTGGGGGCATATTAGAGACTTTATTAAGGAGAACAAATTATGCGTAGCGGAAATCCTGCTCTTAAGGAGTCCACGTTCCTTGATCTGGGTACCGGCTCGGTTGTCGTCCGTGACGGAAACGCAATGACTTTAAACGGTACAGTCAACAAGACTGGGGCCCTGCTGCTGTTAGCGCTGGTTACCTCCGTCTTCGCTTGGAATCAGTCGCTTGGGGTCGATGGCGTACCTCTGTTAGCGGCACGTGGCTATATGATTGGTGGAGCGATTGGCGGTTTAATACTGGCGCTGATTACTGCTTTCAAAAAAGAGTGGTCACCAATCACCGCACCAATGTACGCACTCTTAGAGGGCTTTTTCCTCGGTGCAGTCTCGGCAGTGTATGAGGCAAAATTTGGTGGAATTGTGTTCCAGGCCGTGCTACTGACCTTCGGTACATTAATGGCAATGTTGCTTGCCTATCGTAGTGGTTTGATTAAGGCTACAGAGAATTTCAAGCTCGGTGTCATGGCCGCCACGGGTGGCATCGCTTTACTCTATTTGATCTCCTTCGGATTAAGCTTCTTTGGAATACACATACCAATGATTCATGAAGGAGGTACTTTCGGTATCGTCTTCAGCCTGTTCGTCGTTGTGATTGCCGCATTGAACCTGGTGTTGGATTTTGACCTCATTGAGCATGGCGTTGAGCAAGGAGCGCCAAAGTACATGGAATGGTATGGCGCATTTGGCCTGATGGTCACGTTGGTGTGGTTGTACCTGGAGTGCTTGCGTTTGCTGTCTAAAATTCAGTCGCGCGACTGAGTTGCTACGGTGGTGGTGGGGGCGCACTGCGTGCTTAGCCCCCAGCCCATCCAACAGGGCTAACCACTCTTGCAAAGCCAAGAACATAGATTGCAGACTGCCTCAGAAGCGATCTGAATCAATCACCATTGTTTGCTCAATAGCTGAGACATCGGCGTCACTGAAGATCAAACATCACTCGCAACACTTCTAGCGCAGCACAGCAACACTCATATAATGACTTATGGTGTTGGCTTCCCCTGATATTGCGTCATGACAGCCACGCAGCAAAGAACGCCCCTCATACGGCTATTATTTCCTTCGCATCATCTGTGCCCCACATGGCCGTGTAACACCTCGTTGCAAACGGTTGATCATCACGCAACAGAGCAGAGCAATGCCAACCTCCCTTGTGAAGCAGCCCCCTCCGGGGTGATGAAGACGCACACCCATCCCATCCAATCAGCCCTAACCTTGTCATAGATGTACTCATCATCTGCGATGGCATGGTGTTCACCGCATCACTACAACTTTCCCGCACCCCGTCCAGAAAGCGTTTCTGGGCGGGGTGGCGAGGTTCATCTCCAGCCTGCTTACTTCCAGTGCGCGGCAATCAGCGGATTCAATGCCTTCTGATAATCGGTAGACAACGACGTTTGACCAAGTGCTGGCGGTGCAAACCCGGCCATCGCTGAGACCAGCGCATTCACTTGGCTATCGCGCAGCACCTTGCCATCGGATGTCTTGAACTGCTCGACATGGTATGCCGCATTGGAGTACCAGTCGCTGATCGTTATCTGATCCCCCGTACCAATGATGCTGACTTCCAGATCGTTACCGACATGTTGGAACCAAAGCTGATTGATGCTTACCCCCTGACCGATGGAAAGCACATCTGCATTGCCAGTAGTGGTGTCGTAGTCTTCGATCCGATCCACCCCAGCACCGATGGCGAACCGATACGTATCGTTACCGGTGCCGCCGTAGAGCACGTCATTACCGCTACCACCGTCCAGCGTGTCTGCACCTTTGCCGCCGCTGAGCATGTCGTTCCCTGCACCGCCGTAGAGCATATCGTCCAGTGCGCCCCCATAGATTTCGTCATTGCCATCCAGGCCATAAATACGGTTGCTGCCGTCTTTGTAGCCGATGATGGTGTTGTTGCTGGCGTCGCCGTTGCTGATGACACGGGCTTTGATGGCTGCTTCATCCCAGGTCACCCCGTCGCTGAACATGAATTGCTCAATCTTGGCATCCGAGAAGCCGGGGTGGAAATAGCTGCTGATGGTCAGTTGGTCGCCAGTGCCGTACTTGATCACCAGGTCATTGTCCTTACGCTCCAACGCAGTCAATGCGGTGGATGCCACATCGGCAAACCTCACCACATCGGTATTGCCAGGCGTACTGTCGCTGTCTTCGATCCGGTCCACCCCGGCACCGATGGCCAACCGATACGTATCGTTACCGGTGCCGCCGGAGAGCACGTCATTGCCGGTACCGCCGTCCAGGATGTCGTCCCCAAGTCCACCGCTGAGCTCGTCGTTCCCACCTTTCCCAATCAGTATATCGTTGCCTTCACCATTACCACCTCCCCTGATCAAGTCATTCCCTGATGTCCCCACCAGCAAATCCGAGCCCAAGGTACCAGGAAGATAATGTTCATTGGCGGCGTAAAGGATTACCGTCCAACTGCTGGATTCACGGTTGAATCCTTCCATATCCGGCGCTGCACTGAGTTGGTCGGCGAGAAAACCGATCGCGTTCCACCCCAGCCGTTCGGCGGTCTTGTATCCGAGAGCACTCACAAACTCAATGGCATCCAATATCCCATCCCGTGGATGACGCTGAATCCCCTGTTTGAGCGCCCGTTCTACACCGCTCCAGTCCATGACCCAGGCGCCATTGACAAAATCCTCCTCCGCCAGGTTGTAGATGGGTTCCATCCTGGTTTTCAGCAGCAGCGATTCATAAATATCCGTTTTGAACCGCTCATACGCCAATGCAATATTGGTCACCTGAGCATCTGACAAACTCACGGTCATCGTGCCAGACGTGGCATCCAAGGGCGTAAAACGTGCCTCCCCTTGCTTACCCCCGTAAGTGAACCCCATGAAGCGCTCCACAATGCCCAGCTTGCGCAAGAAATTCTGATAAGCCGCTGTGCCCGGGTTTAATCCAGACAACACATAAGTCACTGTGACGCCCTTGGAGGCGAGTGCCTCCGCTTGCGCCCGCAGAGACTGCATGTCCGAAGTGTTGGCCCATTTCTCCATCAAACCATCCAGCCGATCCAGCTGCGCTTGCCGCGTGGATTGCTGACTATAACTCTGTACCCAATCGCCCAAATCCTTGGACAGACTGATCGCCTCGTCCAGATTGCGCACCCGCCCGGAGCCGCGTAAAAAAGGCAGCGCCTTAGCCTGATCCGTCAACGCAACCTGTTGCGTGAAATCCCGATAGAACGTGTCAGCCAGCAAATCCAGATTCGCGGCAGTGCCAGTGGTGCCCTCGGTGGCCCCCGTCGTACTGTTGGAACGGGTAAACGTCCCCGCCGCTGTCTGCACATTGCCGTTCCCCAGATCAACACGCCCTGCCGTTGCCGTCACCCCAATCGAAACAATGTGATTCGCATCCAGCGTACTGAGTTCATTCGCCTGACTGATGCCGTCTTGATTCAGATCCCGCCAAATCCGCAGATTGGCGAAAACACGATCAGCCGCGTCGATCTTGCCATCCTGATGACTATCGACATCGCGCAACGCATCAAAGCCATCTGTGGCCAATTGGCCGTTGCGTTTCACGGTATCGGTGCCGAACAGCTCACGCCCGGAATCGATCGTCCCGTTACCGTTACGGTCCAGCACCAACCAACCATCGTCCGGCTTCAGCCAACCGGTGCCGGTCTTGACCCCATCGGCATCGTGGTCGAACAGAATGACCCGGCCATCACTACCTGTCGTTTCGATCCCGTCACCGTCCAAATCCAACGCCAGCGGATCGCGCGGCGGGAGCGGAGTGATCCGTTTGCTAACACTGGCACCACCTGCCCCTGGGCCACCCGCAGCCCCTGTCCCGTGGCTGTTGCTGCCGGTGCTGTCCCGGTCACTGTCGGCGCTGGCTCCGCCGAGGCGACTGCCTGAGGCATCAGGAAACTCAAACGTCCTTGGATCGTAGGTTGCATGCCCTTTTCCTATGGGATTAGGTTGATCTTTAATCACTTCAAAATGCAGGTGAGGGCCGCTAGTATTACCTGTGACTCCCACATAACCCACACAATCCCCTTGGCTGACCCGGTCCCCTTTCTTAAGCGTAGATGGTTCATTCAGGTGCGCGTATAAGGTGTACACCTTTTCGCCATTGATGGTGTGCTCTATGACGATCGTGTTTCCATATCCATCAAGCACATAACTACCATTTTTTTTCTTAGCATATGTGCCATAGACGATACCGTCAGCGGCGGCTGGGATGGACGTGCCTATCACAGCGGGAAAATCTTGACCGCGATGGTTGGTCGACCCCCCTGGAGTGGGTGATTTTCTAGGACCATAACCAGAGCCTGGGCGAAAATCGGAACCGGGGTTATAAATAGGCATGATTAATGTCCTCCTATATAGTCAGCGATACACACAAAACTTGATTTGTTTTTCCCTTCCTTTGCGAGGTAGGCCACCGCGGATCTGAATTTAAAATCCGTGGTAGCCGCGGTAGCAATGGGTAACTCATGACCGGTTCTTTTCTTAATTGCCGCCGCAAGACGCTGTGCACTGACCGGTACCGTGATTATATAAACTGAGTCTGTACTGGATGGGATTGCAATTTCCGTGGCATCCAGGCCCATAAATTTTTCATGCACTTTATATCGTGCCACATATTCTTCAATCTTATACGGAGAAT
The DNA here is from genome assembly GCF_011801475.1 of Xylella fastidiosa. Lineage (NCBI taxonomy): Bacteria > Pseudomonadati > Pseudomonadota > Gammaproteobacteria > Lysobacterales > Lysobacteraceae > Xylella > Xylella fastidiosa. The sequence continues at coordinate 2,530,236 of NZ_CP044352.1, read as the reverse complement.
AGCCCTTGCGCTCTAAAACGCCATTGCTGGTGCGCTTGGATTGTGAGTCAAAATAAAAATGATATGGAATACAGTCATCCAAGGCTGGAAAAATATTATCCAGCCAGTGCAGCTTGACATCGCCACGAGTCAATGATTGATTCTCAATTGATGATAAATACCAGCAGCTATCATTCACAAATTTGTATGCCATGAGATAATCTTTTCCAGGCTGATATAATACTTTTTCTGAATTTAAATCATCCATTATTTCTATTGATTTACTTTCCCTTTCTGCCTTTAAAGGAAACACAGGGAAGTGAACTTGATCGCCTCTTAAATGCTTGACTACTTTCTTCACTTCTGGTGCAGCCGACAAATCCAGCTCCTTGATTCTCAGCGGATACTTGGTGAAAGCCCGCTGGATGTTTACATCATTGGAGAATTTTTTAAAAAACGTTGTGAAATCTTCTCCAGGGCACGACACCGTGGGTTTTTCTGCGGCCTGCATATGCTCTGCTGCCGAGGTAGGGGCCACTGCAGCCACGGTGTGAGCCATAAATAACATCGCGGTAGCGGTGATGAAGCATCGCCAGGGGATTTTCATTATTAAACTCCATTGAGAACGGGGTTGCATACAACGCCAACAGTGCAAACAACGTGCCGCAAGATGCATTATTTATCGGGCATCAAATGCACATACAAAACTGGAGGTGTTGTTGCCTTCCTCTACAAGGTAGGGCACTCCGGATTGGGATTTAAATTCGGGGATCGCAATGGCCAGACGATGGCCGGTGTTTTTTTCCACCGCCGCGGTAAGACGTTCTACGCTGACCGGCAGCGTCACTTTATACATGCCGTATGGGCTGGTGGGTATTGTGATTTCCGTGGCATCCAGGCCCATAAACTTGTCATGTACTTTGTACTTTGCAACAGAGTTTTCAACCTGATAAGGAGTATATCCCTTGCGTTCCAACACCCCATTGCTAGTGCGCTTGGTGTGTGGGTCAAAATAAAAATAATACGGAGTGCAATTATCCATTGTGGGGAATATCGCATCCATCCAATACAGCTGTGGATGGCGCGCAGTGGATGCCTGATGATCAATGGATGACAAATACCAGCAGCCATTCTGCACGAATTCGTACACCGTGACATCATCCGTATTCGGTTTAATAAGCATGACTTTGGGGTTTTCATTGACATAGCGTTGCCGCACTTCAAGCATTTTCAATGATTGTTTCTCCCGTACGGCACGCAACGGAAGTACGGGTGATTTGATGTGATTGCTTCCCAAATAGGTGATGATTTTTCTCACCTCCGGTGCCGCGGACAGATCCATTTCCTTCTTTATCAATTGGTATTCGGTGTGTTCTCGTTGGATGCTGGCGTCATTGGAGAACCTTTCAAGAAACGATGAAAAATGCTCCTCGGTACAGTCCGCTCCATATGTGGCTGAGGAATACCGTTCATCCTCTTCTGATTCAGACTCCGCCGCAGCCACGGTGTGAGCGACAAACAACATTGCAGTTATGAATAATCGCCAGGGCATCTTCATTGTTAAACTCCATTTAAAATACGGTGGGATGCAACGTATAAACCTTGCGACGCAGCAACAACGTCAGTATTGCAAATCACCGTGCCCGCAAGGACACCCGTTTTGCTGTTGGTAAGAAGTAAACTCAGTGTCATGTGAAGAGAAATCCCTTTTCTCAAGCTATTTTCTTTCCGTCAGTGGCAACGGGCAGGGGCCGCATTGCAACTGATGGGTTAACGTTAACGTGCCGCCTATGGAGTGAGCAATATCATGACGTGATGTGATTCGCGTCGCATCTTAATGCCGCGATTCCGTCCATGCAATCGCCTCAGAGTATCGATATCAGCACGCGTGCGCCCGGAGTCAATCGTCCCGTTACCGTTACGGTCCAGCACCAACCAACCATCGTCCGGCTTCAGCCAACCGGTGCCGGTCTTGACCCCATCGGCATCGTGGTCGAACAGAATGACCCTGCCATCACTGCCTGTCGTTTCGATCCCGTCACCGTCCAAATCCAACGCCAGCGGATCGCGCGGCGGGAGCGGAGTGATCCGTTTGCTAACACTGGCACCACCTGCCCCTGGGCCACCCGCAGCCCCTGTCCCGTGGCTGTTGCTGCCGGTGCTGTCGCCAAGAGCATCACGGTTGTTTCCTTTCCCCGGTTGATTTCTTTCGTTATAGCGACGGGTATCATTCCAAGGGTCTGTAATGAGGTGACCTCGCTTCATTGCATCGTATACGCGACGTGCAATCTCGTCGCTACTTGCGGAATCCTTCCCAATATTACGGCCAACAGAGTTATTCCATTTATCCATATTCTTTTCATATTCAGGCTGGTTATGAATGAAATCGCCGCGTATCTCATTCAAATCTCCAAAAAGATGAGCTGCTGTTTCACCATATTCCCGAGTCATCGCTCCACTGGCGTAGGCATGACGAAAAGCATCCCATTCACCATTATGTGCAGTGCTAGGATCAAGTCCGTAATACGTTGCGTATCTATTAGCCTCTTGCATGTAACGGTTATAAAGACTTTCATATCCATTCATTCAATTTCTCCCATGATCAAAAAAAATCTATTTTTTGATTCGATTTTTGTGACTACCGCATTTTCTAAAGATGCACAATTAGCTGGTTTAAAGTGTTCTGGTAACTTCGTTTTGTGTTCAGATTGGATTTCATGGCTGGCAAGGATATCCAGATTTCTGGATCGCTTGAACTGATAAAGATTGACTGTTTCAGTTTCAGCAATAACAAAGGCCCAATGTGACTCATCTGCGATATACCCTGATGCTTTTAGGTACGCATTAATATGAACACTTTGTGGAACCTTTTCGTCAATGTATGACTGATAAGGGTAAAGGGTACATACCATTCCATGTGTCACTTTGGTGAGATCAGTGACACGAACAACCTGGCCGACCTTTAAGTCATTCTGTATATATTCTTTAATCATTTGATCTTTCTCCTTTGATTCACATCCAGTCATTGATGCGAGAGAAATAAAAAGAAAATTAATTAAGAGTATGTGTTGTATGGAAAGAGGTGAGATTCTCATATTTCATTTCCGATGAGTTTGTAATATTCTATGTTTCTTATTATTGAATGGATTGTCATGATGGGTTTTATCTGGTGCAAAGCCATAGCTATTATTATTTCCGTTCCCATCACTGATTTCATACCACATATGCCCCACAGCAGATTGGCCAGGTTTGTTATCCCCCGCATTCTTGAGCCATGTTCCTCTGCCAGCAATATTAATCGTTACCGTATACATATAATCTCCTTTGTTTTATTTTCCAGTGTAGGCTCTGCTAAATCGAATCTCGGCATATAAAGGCGCAAGCTCTGGCGCACCCTCTAGATAGTCAAGCCGGATGGTATATGTGCCAGCCTGGAGCGTGTCTTGTGCCAAAATAGTATATCTTCCCATGTAACTCTCCCCAGTTTTGGGGTGATCTACTATTTTATCTAGAATGACTTTGTTACCTTCCTTTTGAATGAATTGAACTCGGAACTTGGCAGGCACTCCTGGTTCAATCCATTCGTGATTAATAAGTTTTGAGCCACCCAGGAGGTCATAAAAACGCCTCTCTTCTTCAATCCCTCTGTTTTTATCAAGCAAACGGGACCATTTATTTGGAGCAGCAATGAAAAATTTTACATCAAGAGAGCAAGTTAACGGCCCCCCGAGATTTACGTCAAACGAATATGTTTCACCCACTTTTTTAAGATCAAAAGGTAAGTTGATTCTTGGTTTGCTTGGATCGTTTCTATTAAAATCAGGACCATAAAAGAAAATAAACGCTGTGGCCAACCCCAGGAATACCGTTGCCAGGAGTAACAAGATGCCGCGAGTGAAAATCTTTCTTGACATATTATTTATCCAGTTTCTCTATGTTGACAGCGTGACCTTTTTTGAAGTGAACCCGAAATGGAATATCACCTTCACCAGGAAACTGGTAAGCGTTTTTAAAGGTCATCCAGATTTCGCTATTATCTGGTTTTATCGATTGCGCCCACATTACTTTCATTGGATCACTATGTTCCGGCCATCGGGATGTGTCGGCAGTCACCTTATAGAAAAAAGCGCCTCCGGCTAATTTTGCTTCAAAGGGAGTCATCCCCAATAAGATGATCCCATGTAATATTGATGATCGCCTTCCCTTTGGGAAAATTTCAGGATGTTCTTTAAACATCGACTCGGCATACTCTCTATCTTCGTCTGGTATCATTTTCGAGGTCTTGATTGTTGGTGTGTGTACATTATTTGCATGGACGTTTTGCAAGAAAACAAAAAAAATCATCGTCAATAGAAAAACCAAACGATGAGATGATGATTTATCTTGTGCTGGAAGCACCCTATTCATGATGTCATTAAATGTCATTTAATTTTTCCTTAAATTATCTAAAATGAATGATTGTCAATTTCTACAAGTTTCCAACAGCCTTTCTTTTTGAAGAAATAAGATATTTGATAATCCGTGTCTGGCTTGACAACACGAACTTGTGCCTTGTTTGAGGTGAGTTTAATGACTTCAATGTCTAAGGGTATCCTGCTCCGCTCTTGGCTCAGTGGCATGACGGGAAATTCAATTTGCTCGCGTTGCAGTATCTGAATGAATTCTTTTGGTTCGGGTTGAGCAGTAATATCATATTGATGTTTTATCAGCGGATACGTGGTGAAAGCCCGCTGGATAGTGACGTCATTGGAGAACTTTTCAAGAAACGATGGAAAGTCTTTTCCGGGACAGGGCACGCTAGGTGTTGTTGTGGCGTGCGATTGATTTTTCTGTGTGTCAGGCGTGACCGCAGCCACGGTGTAAGCCATAAAAAACACAGATCCTATGAATAATTTCAAGACTCTTTTCATTGTTGAACTCCATTTAAAATTGGATGAAATAGAATACCTAGATATTTTTTAGGGCCATCATCAGACCCTGGGAGAAAATCGGAACCAGGGTTATAAATAGGCATAATTAAAATCCTCCTTCATCACTCGTTATGCACACAAAACTTGATTTGTTTTTGCCTTCCTCTACGAGGTAGGCCACCCCTGATTGAGGATTGAACCCTGGGGCTGCAATGGCCAACTGATACCCGGTTGTTTTTTTAATCGCCGCCGCAAGACGTTTTACGTTGACCGGTACCGTGATCATATGAATTGCGTATGTGTTGGATGGGATCGCAATTTCCGTGGCATCCAGGCCCATAAACTTTTCATGTAATTTATATCTTGCAACCTCTTCATCGACCTTATAAGGATAATATCCCTTACGTTCCAAAATGCGATTGCTGGTGCGCTTGGATTCTTTTTCGAAATAAAAATGATATGGAGTGCAGTCATCCATAGATGGATAAATATTATCCAGCCAGTGTAGTTCTTGTTGGCCACCAGTGAATGAGCGATTATCGGTGGATGACAAATACCAGCAGTCATTTTTAACGAATTCGTAAAGCATTAAATAATCTGTATTAGGTTGGATTAATATAATTTTTCTGTTCTCATTTAAATATCTTCCCGTGCCATTAATAATATCCAATGATTTCCTCTCCCTTTCTGCCTTTAAAGGAAACACAGGGAAGTGAACTTGATCGCTTCTTAAATGCTTGACTACTTTTTTCACTTCTGGTGCAGCCGACAAATCCAGCTCCTTGATTCTCAGCGGATACTTGGTGAAAGCCCGCTGGATGTTTACATCATTGGAGAATTTTTTAAAAAACGTTGTGAAATCTTCTCCAGGGCACGACACCATGGGTTTTGCTGCGGCCTGCACATGCTCTGCTGCGGAGGCAGGGGCCACAGCAGCCACGGTGTGAGCCATAAACAACACCGCGGTAGCGGTGATGAAGCATCGCCAGGGGATTTTCATTATTAAACTCCATTGAGAACGGGGTTGCATACAACGCCAACAGTGCAAACAACGTGCCGCAGGATGCATTATTTATCGGGCATCAAATGCACATACAAAACTGGAGGTGTTGTTGCCTTCCTCTACAAGGTAGGGCACTCCGGATTGAGATTTAAATTCGGGGATCGCAATGGCCAGACGATGGCCGGTGTTTTTTTCCACCGCCGCGGTAAGACGTTCTACGCTGACTGGCAGCGTCACCTTATACATGCCGTATGGGCTTGTGGGTATTGTGATTTCCGTGGCATCCAGGCCCATAAACTTGTCATGTACTTTGTACTTTGCAACAGAGTTTTCAACCTGATAAGGAGTATATCCCTTGCGTTCCAACACCCCATTGCTAGTGCGCTTGGTGTGTGGGTCAAAATAAAAATAATACGGAGTGCAATTATCCATTGCGGGGAATATCGCATCCATCCAATACAACTGTGGATGGCGCGCAGTGGATGCTTGATGATCAATAGACCACAAATGCCAGCAGCCATCCTTCACGAATTCGTACACCGTGACATCATCCGTATTCGGTTTGATAAGGATGGCTTTACGGTTTTCATTGACATAGCGTTGCCGCACTTCAAGCATTTTCAATGATTGTTTCTCCCGTGTGGCACGCAACGGAAGTACTGGATGGGAGATTTGATTGCTTCTCAAGTATTTGATGATTTTTCTCACTTCCGGCGCGGCGGATAGATCCAGTTCCTTGATTCTCAGTGGGTATTCCGCGTATTCCCGCTGGATGCTGGCGTCATTGGAGAACTTGTCGAGAAACGATGAGAAATTTTTCCCGGCACAAGGTGCATATTCCAATAAAGCAGAGGTATACCATCGGTCTTGTTCTGATTCAGACTCCGCCGCAGCCACGGTGTGAGCGACAAGCAACATTGCAGTTATGAATAATCGCCAGGGCATCTTCATTGTTAAACTCCATTTAAAACGCGGTGGGATGCAACGTATAAACCTTGCGACGCAGCAACAACGTCAGTATTGCAAATCACCGTGCCCGCAAGGACACCCGTTTTGCTGTTGGTAAGAAGTAAACTCAGTGTCATGTGAAGAGAAATCCCTTTTCTCAAGCTATTTTCTTTCCGTCAGTGGTAGGGGGTAGGGGCCGCATTGCAACCTATGGGTTAACGTGCCGCCTATGGAGTGAGCAATATCATGACGTGATGTGATTCGCGTCGCATCTTAATGCCGCGATTCCGTCCATGCAATCGCCTCAGAGTATCGATATCAGCACGTGTGCGCCCGGGGTTGATAGCGCAGCGTTTAAATACCGACATCCAAGCCATTCTGGAGTGAATGGATATTTATAAATTATTCGGACAAGCGCTATGGCCTTCTCAACGCCTGCAATCTGATGCTTTATAGATAACGGCCACGCCGGTTTTTTCCATACATTGACTGCGTAAATAAAAAAACTGCATGAGCCAATGATGTGCTTAGTGACCGTCTATAGTGATCACGATATTAAATAATTTAATAGGTGAAATATGAAACCCAGAATCCTGATATGTCTTGCTGCATTACTACCGGGGACCGTCTGGTTAACCGGATGCGCCTCTATTGGTGATCAGATTAAAGATGAATTCTCCTCTTACGCCGAACCTAAAGAGGGCGAACTGGCCCACATCCGCTTGATTGGCTCACGTCAGGTCAAGGTCTACCCCAATAGCACCTGCGTCAATCCAGGCGCACCAGGCAGCGGCTACCCCAACGGTTGGCAGATGTATGGACAGCGCAAGCGTGATCTGGGGATGCCCAAACTCCCTCAGACCCCGCGGCACTATATCGAGATTGCGGCCCGTGCTGCTCAGCCAATCACCGCTGCATTTTCCTTCCAGACCAGTCTCTTTCCCCAAAAAACACCGTGGAGCAGTGGCGGCAATGTCATCAACGTCAACCTCTGCAACATTGCATATAGCTTTGTGCCCGTGGCCGGTGCCCATTACGAAGTGGTTGCACGTGAAAACCGCCGCGTTTGCAGTGTGGACCTCACGCAACTGACCCCCGCAGCGGATGGCACCTGGCATGCGGTGCACGTTCCAGGCCGTGAGGTTGGCCATTGCGGCACCTCCCCCGCAGCGGCTGGACACTAGAAACCCAGCAAGCACACACATTTATGCGTGTGCAGCGGCGCGGTGGTGTTTCTGGCGTGTTTGCAGCACCACATGGGCTGCTCAAGGAGTCGGTCGGCTTGGATCACCGCATCCCACCACGGCATTAACAGAGTAAGACCACTGCTTCCGACGTTGATGCCGACGTCCCGCAGACACCAGCGCCCCTCCATGTGCACGCAGTGGCGTGTCACCTGAGTTGCTGTTGATCCCGGGTGCGTAGCGGCAACACAGATCGCAGCGCCAGCATCAAACCAGCGGCCCAACAATCTTCCTGCAATGCTCCGTACTACCCCACATCCCCACATCCCCATATCCCCATATCCCCATATCCCCATATCCCCATATCCCCATATCCCCATATCCGCAGCGCAGCAACGCAACGGCGTACTGAATGGCGCTGCCGATGCGGTGCTGTCCTGCATAGTGAACGTGTGTATTGGCCTTTTCTTAGAGGCTTTGATGAAAAAGGCCGCGTCCAGTCTTCCCACCTACCTGTCCCCTGCGGGGCGTGGCCCTTCCAAGTGCTGCCGCCTACTGATTTCGTCAACTCCATCCGAAGCGATATATCGCATGGCCACCCATACAGCCTTGATGCTTTTATTAACCATAAAGAATGTGATGAAATGCGCGGTATTTCCGCATTGCTGCGGCTCCCCCTTCAGAACCAACGCCGGTTTTTCAGCCAGGCCAAATCGCGACCCTGCCTAGCGCAGCCAACACAGCACAGACCAAAGATCGATATTGGCTGTGCAGCACATCAACAAGGTATTCACACACTCAAGGAGACTGTAATGACATTAAATCTGGGGAAAGCCATATTGGATTGCGTACAAACACGCCCCGAAGAAAAATTCACTGCACGGCAGATCGCCGAATGGATCTTCAGCACCTATCCTGCGGAATGTCAGCAGAAAAAATCCAATAGCCAAAGCGCTTCCATCAACACCGACAGCGACCTAATCCAACAATTGGTTGCGGAAATTGGTTCCCGCCGTCCCAGCTTGCAGAAGAAACACCCGGAACTGAAGGTCACCGAAGGCAGACCACGCAAGTACTACTACACCACACAAACAGACATTGCCGCAGTGGCTGCCGCGGAAAGCACCGCCACCAAGCCCACCAAGCAGGCGAATGGCAACGTAACGACGGGCGAACATGCACTCTACCCGCTGCTGTCGCGCTATCTTTTGGATGAATGTGGCGTCTACGCAAAGCGTATCGACGAAAAGCGTTCATCCAACAAGCGTGGCCCCAACGGCAACCGCTGGTTGTACCCCGATGTGGTCGGCATGCAGGATTTGGGTGTGGAGTGGCACCAACAAGTGCGCGATTGTGTGAGCCACTATTCCGACAAACGCACCAAACTGTGGTCCTTTGAAGTCAAGTTGCTGATCAACATGTCGAATGTGCGTGAATGCTTTTTCCAGACAGTCTCCAATTCCTCATGGGCCAATTTCGCCTATCTGGTTGCAGCCGAGATTGAAGGCCCATACACCCTCAAAGAACTACGCATGTTATTTGCGGCCCACGGCATCGGCCTCATCAAACTAGATAGCGACACCCCTGCGGACAGTCAGATCTTGATTCCAGCCCGCGAGCGCGATGACATCGATTGGGACATGGCCAACCGGCTCGCCACCGAGAACCGCGACTTTCTGGAATACATCAAATGCGTCAAACAGTTCTATCAAACTGGCGAAGCTAAATCAGCGGATTGGGATATCCCAGAGACCACCGACTGAAGCCGCCACCTACGCCAGCCAACCCCATAAAGGCCTGCCCACACTGACTGAAATACTCCAACACACCAACACTCCAACACTCCAACACTCCAACACTCCAACACTCCAACACACCAACACTCCAACACTCCAACACTCCAACACTCCAACACTCCAACACTCCAACACTCCAACACTCCAACACTCCAACACTCCAACACTCCAACACTCCAACACCTCAACACCTCAACACCTCAACACCTCAACACCTCAACACCTCAACACCTCAACACCTCAACACCCCATGCCATGCCGCAGACCATCCATGCCCGCTACATGAGTCACCCCAAACTTCCCTACCGCCTGACCTGAGTGACATTGCACTTCTCGAAACCGGCTCCTACCTTGCCCCCGGCGCTGCTCGCTGACGTCGGGTACCTGCCGACCTGAGCACCATGCAAACGCAGGGGCAACAGCACACTCAGGGTGCTGGAGCACACCTGGCCAGCGATGGCCTCACCACCAACCGATCCGGCATTCTCAGCAACACCGATAACAGGGATGTAGGCAAAGATGTGCCAACCATTGACCCCAACGTAAGGAGACACTGTTATGAAATTGCGAATCCCACTGTGTGTATCAATCTGTGTTGCCGGCCTACTGTTGTCGGCTTGCAGCACCGCTCCTGTGATCGACTCGGATACCGGCAAGCCGATCATGATGGCCGGACCTAAGGAGAGCCGCGATCTGACCCTGGAACAATTTCAGGTGAATTTTTTAGATCAGTACACCATCAAGCATGCCTTTATCAATGGCGTCAACATCTACCGCTGTTATCCAGGCGCACCGCCCAACAATGTGCAGATGGTGATGCAACGCAGTCATGGAACAGAGGTCCCGGGAATCATGGTTAACCTGGAAGGTCAACAGCCGACGGTTGTTCCACTGGATGCCTCTATCATCGGTGCCAAGAAGCTGACTCCCACCACCACGCGCCCTTTGCATAACGTCAGGGTGTTGAGAGTGAATGCGGTGATGAGATTTCATCCGCTGTGCAGGGCGCGGTTTGTGGGACCCAACGACATCAGTTTCGGCATCCGCAGCGCCACCAGCCAAAGTATCCAGGAGCATATTCAGGAACTAACGGATCTGATGAAAAAAACTCAGCAAGCCGATGAGCAAGCCATGGGTGCGCTCTATAGCCGCAGTAGTGCCCTCGTATCCAAACTTAAAATGAGTGGGGCCACATCCAACGTTGCTTTTCTGGAGGTCCCACAGACCGAGACGCGCTGGGGTAATCCCTGGACCTGGTACCGCGCGTATCTTCCGACCCCGCTGGGTGATGGCGTGGAAACCTGGATGACCCCGATCGGCGATAGCGGCTACTACATCACGGTGGATTTCAACTTTACTGAGTCAGAACGTCAAAAAAACACCGAGAATTACCAGCGTGCCCGTCAATTGATGGACAGCGTGTTGCAATCAGTGGTCATTCAAAAGCGGTGAGCGCTGTCCAGCAGCAGTGTCCCCCGACAATGGTTGCCGCCGGATTGCGATTGCCTCGCATGCGCGCGTGTTGCAAACACTGACCACACGCGGCAATCCGCTGTTTTTCGCGCACTTCAAATTAGGTGATGCTGCCGGATGGCGATGCCCGGTCGGTTCGATTTAGAGACGCTCAGAGCAACGTGTTCGAGCTGCTCGGGTCGTTCAAGGGTGAAGCTATGACGGTGGATCGCATCATGCAACACGCCGGTTTGGACAGCATCAAGCCGAGCGACCTGCTTAAGACCAAGGGCCTGCCAGAATCGCAAGACGCTGCCTACGGCGCACTCGTGGTTATGCTGCAACGCGTGGCCCTGTCTAGGATGCGATGCCGTGTGCGCTGAGTGCGTTCGTTATCCCTTCACAGATATTGAGCAAGCTTATTGGCACCCTCACAGGTGGTTGATGAACAACACTGGCTACGTGTGCTGCGCTGAAGCAGTCGGCACAGCTTCCGACAGAAGATCGCGCAGCACCGAAGCGAACGGGCCAGCTCATGCTGCTTATGCGCGACATGGCAGGCAGATGCAGCACAGCAGCCCGCCAGGTGCACGGAACCCGCAAAGGACCCCAAAACCGAGAATGGGGGCGGAGGTGTTGTGATTGATGGCGCAGCGTTGCCCCAGCGCACCGCCGCTTCTGGAGCTTACGCATCCTGGGGTGGTGCTGAGAGCAAGCAGGCCAGCCGATCGCACACCCAGCGAAAGCCAATCCGCTCCTGCTCCAGGCGCAGCCTGGGCTGGTGGCGATCGTATCGCAGGTCATCGTAGACGGCAGCCTCTTCCGTGGTGAGGTGCTCCAAGGCCTGGCGTGTCGGCTTGGATTCCTCGTCCCAGTGCACGCGATGCGCCAACAATGTGTCTTGGTCCATGAGCACAGAAGTCACGTGCCCAAAGTAGCCACGCAGCCGGTTGAGGATGGTGAAGCCGTGAGTATCCATGTCACCCCAGTAGTACAGTTGGCAGGCATGCAGCCACGCGGCGCGTGCCAGCTGTTCCCAGCCGTAGCCAGCGCCGAAGATGACGATCGCACCGGCCACCTTGGGGAAGGTGAGGAAGCTGATTTCGTTCTCGATGATGAAGACGCGCGTGATAGGGAGCGTCAGTGCCGCGAAGTGAGCCGCGTCTAGGCTGATGTCCGGCAGCCCTGCCCAGCCCGGCAGGCCGGGCAGCGCGGCGTCAAGCAGACGAAACCGGATCGGCACAGGCTTGTCGAGGAAGCCGAAGCGGCGCGTGAACTGACGCACGCCGTTGGCGGCCGTGTCGATACTCTCTGGCGGCAACGCCAAGTCCAGCAGCGCGGTCAACACGCTTTTGTGCGCCTCAATGAATTTGCTGTCCACTCCGGGCACATCTACTTGGCGTAGGTAAACGCCTGGACGAGGATGCGCCTGAAGCCAGGCGACCACGGCTAAAAGACGTTCCCAGCGGTCGGCCACCTCCAGCGCTTGGGTCGGGCGTCGTAACAGCCACGCCAGGAGCACTGGCTGCGCGGCTGCGGTCTGCTGCCACACCGCTTCAAACTGCAGCGCTTCATGCGTCTTACCGATGAAAGCCAACGCGTCTTGCAGGGTGTCCAGATAGACGGCTGCAGGAACCTGTTGTGTCCCTTGGACGCGGTGCTTCCATTCCCGCCATTGGATCCGAATCTGCGCGGTGCCAACGATGGCCTGCACCCAATCACGCACCGCCTGAAAGCGCTCGGACAGATCCGCAGCGTTGGGCGCCTGCAGCGTCAGGCGGTGCGGCCACGTCATGGCGTGTGTGTCCGTGACCAGCGCCCGCAGCAAGTCGCCCTGCTTCCACAGGCGTTCCACCTGGGCGCGCAGGCTGACTGGTGTGGCCCAACTCATCGGGCGTCGCCTCTCGGTCCGCTTCCATTGGTTTTCTCCGCCTGGTACTCCTCAATCGACAGGCAGCGTAGCTGCGAGTCGCACCCGCCCTTGTTGTGCACGAATCCCACGCTGGAGACGAACGGCTCAATGATGTGAATCTTCTGCAGCGGCGTCACGATCAACAATTGCAGGTTGAGCTTTTGGAATAGGCGCAGCCCGTACTCGGCTGACTCGTCCGAGCCGCGCCCGAACGCCTCATCAATAATCACGAAGCGGAACGATTCTGAACGCACCTCATCCCACTTCAGCCCAAACTGGTAGGCCAGGCTTGCCGCCAACACGGTGTAGGCCAGCTTTTCTTTCTGGCCGCCAGATTTACCGCCCGAGTCGGCGTAGTGCTCGTACTCGCTCTCATCGGCGCGCCAGCGCTCGCTGGCCGAAAACACAAACCAGTTGCGCACGTCGGTGACCTTGGCCGTCCAGCGCCGGTCGGCATCCGACAGCCCTTCACGGCCCCGGAAGCGGTCAATGATGTGCTTGACCTGGAGGAATTTGGCGTCCGAATACTGTTCATCGTCCGAACCGGTCAACGTACCTTCGGTACATGCCCGTAGATCCTGCTGGAAGTCGCGTATCTCAGCGTCCGGGCTGGGTTGTGCCAGCAGCGTGATGTAGCGCCCCCTTTTGTAGTCAATGCCGTGCAGTGATTGGTTGATGTAGTGATCCTGGTTGTAGTCAATGCCGTGCAGCGATTGATTGATGTCCTTGATGCGCTCGGTGATCGTCTCCCGCTCACGGTTGAGTTGGGCGTTAAAGCTGGCGATCTCGTTGATGGTGTTGACGTTCAGCAGTGCTTTGAAGCGCGCCTCGAATCGGGGCAGGTCGTCCTTCTGCAAGCCGTTGAGCATCCGTTCATACTCTGGCAGCGCCGCCAAGTCTGCGTCCATCTCCACGGTCTCAGCCTTGAACTGATCTTTGAAGCGGTGCATGGCGCCTGTAATACGGTCATTCAGTTGTCTCAGGTGAGCGTTCTCCGCATCAATACGTTTTTGTAGCCATTGGCGAACTTGCTGCTCGTGGTTGTCGCAAGATTCGACCGATAGCACGTGCTCCCCCAGCGCTTGCTGGCGCCAGCCAGCCAATAGCGCGATCTGCGCTTGGCTCAGCGGCGCATCATCCCAAGCGCTATGGGCCTGATTCCACATCTGCTGCGCCGTTTTTTGTTTGCTCTTGACCTCGCCCTGTTCGTGCCACGCGTTCTTGCACTTGTCCTCCAGCACCTTGACTCGCGTCTGCGCCTCTGTGAGTTGCTGTTGCAGGGTTTGCAAAATGTTAGATGTGGTTTGGAGCTCCGCGTGTTCCTCTTTGAGTCCGGCAATCTGGCGGACCAGGCTCATCCAGTCGATGTCCACAAAGTCCGGGTACTCCCCCAGCTTGTTGAGTGCATCCAGCCGTTCCTGTTGTTTCTGGCATTCCCGCTGAATGGTGCCGAGGTCTTGTCCCAACATGCCCATGCTGTCTTCCAGGTGTTGCCGTTGCGCGTTCAAAGTGTGCAGCTTGTCGGCATTGCTCCAGCCGAGGACGTAGCGGCTGCGGTCGTCAATGCGATGGCGGTCGTCCTTCTCATGGCGGCCACTGGGGTCTTTGATCTGGCCCGCCTGCGTGATGGCGCGGACCTCACGATGGAACTGCTCCATGGTGTCACAGCAGACGACGTTGCAGCGCCGCTGAAGTTCCTGTTGCAGCCACGTGTAGTGTGGTGACTCCGGTTTGATGATGAGTTTGTGTACCAGCGACTGCGCATGTAACGCTGCATCCTGCGTCGTATTGCGTGGACGCATATGGAAATACACCAGACGGCGCTGCAACTGCTCGCGGTTCACCCACTCGGCCACAGCCTTGTAGTACGCGTCCGGAACCAGCAGGGTGAGGCCAAAGCTGTGTAGCAACCGCTCGGCGGCGCCTTCCCAATCGCGTGCGTCCTCACGCACCTGGATGAGTTCGCCCGCGAAAGGCAATGCCTCCGCATCAATGGACAATGCCATACACAGATCATGACGGATGCCGATCTGGGCGGCGCTGATGTTGCTCTGGCGCTGTTGCAGACTGTTGATTTCTGCCAATAGTTTGGTGTGCTTTTCCCGAGCATCGTAGAGAGCACGATCCTTTTCGCTCTTGTCGTTATGCAACGTCGCAATGGCTGCGTTTAATTCCTCGGTATGTTGCGCAAAGCGCTGTTGCTGGGTGGAGAAGCCTATTGCATCGGCTGGCGCTGTCTCGTCAATCTTGGTCAGTAGCGTTTGGTAGCGGTCGGACTTCTTTTGGCGTTGTGCCTTGGTTTGCTCCAGTTGCTCAATCTCTGCCGCCAGCGCTTCCAGGCGGTCGCCGCCGTTGTCTCGCATATCCTGTTTCAGTTGGGTGACTTTACTGTCTGCGGCCTTGCGCTGTTCTTCCAGGTGCTGGATCTCCACAGTTAGCTGGGCCGCTTCGGCTGCCAGTGCCTCCAGGCGGTGCTTCAGCAGTTCCCCTTTGAGCTGTGCGAAGTAGGGCCGCAGTGTGTCACGTCCAGCCTCCAAGGTTTGAATATTGCCTAGCTGCGTCTGGTGCTTCTTGCCGTCCTCGACCAGGGGGGCGAGCAACTTCACCTGCTGCTTGGCTGTGAGCACGGCTTGATGCGCCCGGTCCAGGTCGTCGAAGTGGCAGATCAACGCCTCAATGCGGCTGCCCATATCACAGGGTTCTAGCATGTGGCTGCACACGAAGTCGGTGAGATTGCCCACGGACTTCATTGAGACGGTTTGGTGGAACAGCTCCAACGCTTGCTCGTGTTGGATGCCGAAGCGTCGGCGAAACCACGCCCCGTAGGGTGGGAAGCTGTCGAACAGCTCGCACCCTGCACCGCGAAGCTTCTTACGTAGGGTCTTGATGTCGCCGCCCAAGTTGTTGAAGTCCGTGGCGATGCCAAGGGCGCGTTCTGCCACCACGAACAGTCGGGCAGGCTGGCTTTGGGAGTCCTTCAGCCAGAAGACCTGGGCCAGGGTGATGACCTTGTCATAGCCGACGTTGTGGAAGACGCCGAGGATGACGGAGTAGTCCGACGTGCCGCGCAATGCTACGGGCTTAGCGGTGCCGGTGGCATCGTTGCGTTCGCTCTTGTAGTAGCCCAACACGTAGGAGCGCAACGAGCGTTCGCGGGCATCGGCCCCAGCGGCCTTGTTGTAGGCCACGCGCTGCGCTGGCACCAACAGGGTGGTGATTGCGTCAATCAGTGTGGACTTGCCCGAACCGATGTCGCCGGTGAGCAGGCCGCTGCGCCCGCCCAGGGTGTAGCACCACACACGGGTGTTGAAGGTGCCCCAGTTCACTACTTCTAGGTGCTGTAGCCGGAAGCCGACACGCTTGTCATCGGCAACGAAATTTAGGCCAAGTGTGGAGGTCTCACGCATCGCCTGACTCCCCTTGTGCTTCAGGCGTGGTGTCAGGTTCGTCTTGATCGTCTTGATCGTCCGATGGCACGGCATGATAGGCCTCCAAGCGTGCATCGAATTCGGCCAGCCATTGGGCATCTACAAAGGCTTTCAAGATGCGGCTTACTTCGTAGTTGTTATGGTTTGGTGTGCTGCTGGAGGGGGAGGGCAAGGGGCGCAAAAACCCCAGCTCGACCACCCTCTTGATGGTCGTGTCGAGCTGATCAATGAGCCGTGCCTCGTTGGTGGCGTCGGGCAGGAACACCCGCATCAGTTCGGCAATCTCCTCGCGTGTCAGCACCAGCCGGGGGGCACCGCCGCGCGCATCGGACTCCGCCATGCGTTTGCGCAGCAGTGCCAGCATCAGGCTCACCTTGTAGGGCAGCGCGCGACGTACGATCAGCCGAGGCGGGCGGGCACTGCCTTCGGCGGCGTCCGGGTCGGGGCGGCTCTTTAGGAAGGCGTAGCCTTCGGCTTCGTCCAGTACTAGATCCAGCCACAGCACGGCGGTGTGTTCTCTGACCTGTGTCTGTAGGCGCAGCAAGCTGGACCATAGGCGTTCTTCTTGGTTGCGGTACAGCACCCCTTTGAGCAAGTACACCATCAGGTGTGACAGTTTGGGCACTGTCGGCAGTGCGTTGCGTGGGGTCGCTACGACATCACTCTCATACAGCGTGTCCTTCATGGGCTCTGTCTCCTTGTGATGATTCCTGATGATCTGAGAGGGCACGCCGCGTGAAGATGATGCGGGGTAAGCGTGCCTCGCGGGTGACTGTTTCACCCACGGTATTGTTGGCCTGCCAGCGGATCGGCTCTTCTACCGTTTCGTCGACGATGCCGCGCAAGCCGTCCGGATCACTGCTGTTGCTGGTGTGGGCCAGCTCCAGGTAGGCGACCAGTTCGGCCAAACCCTGTTGCAGTGGCTCAGTTTGCAACAGGGTGCGCAGGGAGATCTGGGATTGGGTGCGCAGTGCGCGTTGGATGGCTAAGCGCAGGCGTGCTTTGTCCATCACAATTTGGTTAAACAAGGGGGTGGTGTCGATGTCGTCTGTACCGGCCGCAAGGACCAGATCAGCCAGGCGCGGCTTTGCGTGTGGGGTGAATAAGGGGCGTTCCAGCGGCAGTTGAATGTCCGCCCCGATCGCATCCAGGTGCATCACTGTGCCGGAGGGTGTCATGTCGCGCAGGCCGAGTGCGTTGCGCTCAATGCCGTGTAGCAGGTCCATAATGCGGCGGTTCTCCAGAAAAGCTCGGCTTTCCACAAAGTGGCGTAATTGCTGCGATAGTTGGCTGATGGTACGCAGGGTTTGTTCGCCGGCTTCTATCCAGTCGTCGTGGATGCGACGGGTACGCGGCTCCGGATGCAGCGCCGCCACCGCGGGCAGCGCCAGCACCTGGCCCAGCCGCTCGGAAAGTTCCTCGCGACGTCGGCTGGAGAGCAGGAAGTTCCAGAAGGCGCGGAAGCTGCGGCCCTGGTCAGAATCGCTGATGGCATCGCGCTCGCCCATGATTTCGTCCAGCAGCGTGCCCTTGGTGCCTTCCCACAGTGCGATTTTCTCGCGTACCTTGCGGTCCAGCTGGCGGAAGTTGTCTTGCACTTGGCGGAAGTCGGACAGCAGCTCACGCGCCAGTTGCTGGAATTGCTGGAAGCGGTCTTTGATCGCGGTGTCGTCCAGCAGCGGTGTATGCCCTTCCAGGACGTGGGCGATTTCGATGTCCAGTGCGTCGCGCTTCTTTTGCAGTTCTTCCACGCGCTTTTTGGGGTCGGTCTCGGTGCCGGTGCTCATTTGCTCCAGCAGCGCAAACAGTGTTAGCAAGCGCGATTCGGTGCCGACAAATGAGCGTTCCGTGAGTGACAGCAACCAGAGGATGGCTTTTTCAGTGGCCGGGGTGAGGTCAAACTGCGCTTCATCCGTGTCTGGTGTGTAGAACTTGCGTAGCCAGCCTTTGTCGGGTGCGGACCAGTCATTGAGGTAGTCCAGGGCGCCCTTCGGGTAGGCCTCCGGTCCTTCGTGTTC
This sequence comes from Xylella fastidiosa, assembly GCF_011801475.1. NCBI lineage: Bacteria > Pseudomonadati > Pseudomonadota > Gammaproteobacteria > Lysobacterales > Lysobacteraceae > Xylella > Xylella fastidiosa. Next base: position 2,511,606 of record NZ_CP044352.1, on the reverse strand, counting down.
ACGCAGCGCATACAGCGTGTCTTCCAGTGCCTGGGTGATCTTGGTCTCGCTCAGCAGGCGCGCGTTCGTTGCAACGAACAGGCGGTGCAGAAAGCTTGCGACCAGGGGGGCATGCGATGAGGTCAGTAACCGCCAGGCGGGGTGCCGCTCACGCAAGGTGGTCAGGGTGGCATGGTCCATCTCGGTCACGCGTGGAGGCCAGGGAATCTGTTGCAGTGAGCACGATGCTTGGGCGGCGCGTCTTCCCGTGGTCGGGTGCTGTCAGCGCAATGCGGTTGCCAGCGCTTGTGGTGGTATCGGCTGTGGCTGGGTAAGGTTGTGCCGTGGGTGTGTCTGGTGTCGTGTGTCTGCCACAGGACACATGCAGTGCCGCAGGCCGGATGCATCGTGGTGTTGTCTGCGTTGTGATGCAGCATGGGGATGGCGAAGGCGATGCGTTGTCGGTGAGCGCGTTGGGTCAGTGCAGTGCGTGTCATGAGGGGGCTGGCCTTGCGTTTCCTTGCGTGTTGGGATCGGTGTCTGTATCGGCACCGCGGGCGCGGATTCATGTGTGCACTGCGGACACGGTGCGTTGTCTACACAGATGCAGGGCGGTGTGGCTCGCGTCATTGATACACGGTGTCCTTGGTCACGCCCAGGGGGTGGGCGATCTGGGCGATGCAAATGCACGGTGCTGTGGTCATGGGGGGCATGGGAAGCATCTGCGACGGATCACGCCGGGTGAGAGTCTAGCAGTGGAACGTTGCGTTCCCAAACGTGGGTGCAGGGCGCAGCAGTGGGTGAATCGCAGCATCGTGCGTCATTGTGAGTGGTTCAATGCGCTACATCACTTGGTGCAATGCAAGCATTCGCCGGTGGCGTGGTGTGCATGACGTTGTGCCACGCGCTGCGGGTGTGGTTGTAGCAATCGGCTGATGAGTGCTGCGGACACGACACCTGCGATTGGGCCAACGAAATTCAGGCAGATCTTGATTGCATTTTGAGGAACGTTTTTATCTTGCTTGATGCGGCTAAAGGGGGCTTTCTGAAATACACACAGTGCGATGCCTTTCTGGAGAAGGGGGACTGTGCAATCGTCGTAGTCAGTTGGATATTTCAGGCATGAAGCGCATGACACAGGTGCATTAGAGACGTGCTTTCATTGATAGAACAGCAATGCTAATAAAGAGAATCGGCGGCACGTAGTTAAACCATGTGACGTTCCGAAGCATACGATTGACCCTGTCTGCCAGAAGAGCGACAGAGAAGTTCACTAAGAGGCCGCTCGTGTTGAAGATCAACCCGTACACCATAAAGGTCATGGCATTGCTATCTCGTGGGACGAATTGAGGGATCAGACTCAGGAAGAACAAAGCGATCTTGGGATTCGTCAAGTTAATCAGCACTCCTTGTATGAAGGTGCCTGTGTAACTTGAACGGGACGCTGTAGGAGTCTGGTTTGAAGCATTCTGACGCGGCCAGCTGAGGTAGGCGATGTAAAGCAGATAGGCCGCACCTATCCCTTGCAGGCCGGTATAAATGGATGGGTATTGCTTTAAAACAGTACTGATACCCAATGCGGTGAGGATGACGTAAATAAATACGCCAATCTCAGTCCCAAGCACTGCAGCCAGAGCAGTTTTAACCCCGTTCTTCTGGGATTGCTGAAGCACAAACATCATGGCTGGCCCCGGACTGATGCTAAACATCAGCACGGTCAGTATGAAATAAATAGAGGGGCCATGCATGGCTGCGTTCTCTTGCAAAAAGTGATGATGAAAATTCAAAAAAATAGGTTTGTAGCATCAATGAAGATCAATAGCGCGCGCGCTGGATGCAATCGCCCACGTCCAAGTGAAACACTCCGTCAGAGATGGGGGCTGACGGAATGGGGCGATATGCAAAGGGGGTGTGTGCACGTTGTATTGGTGGTGCTCTGGGCACTCGGCACGGTTTTGGAGTGCTACTGCGGTTCATCATGGGTTGTAAGGAGCGGTGGTTGTTGTGTTGATTTCCGCGGTATTGACGCTAAGAAAAAGCAGTCCTCCGGGGGGGACTGTCAGGAGTACGCCGGAATACCTTATCGCATTTGCTGTGATTGAACGGTGTCGCTTGTCACCCTCACGCAAGATGTGCGTTTAGAAAGCCGCTGGATATTTACGGTGTTGGTGGCGCTTCGGCAACGCTTGGTGAGGGTGTTGTGTGTCTCTTGGTATCTTGGCGTTGCAACTGACAATAAACTCTCTCATTCCGCGGCAGAATGATGTGGCATGAGTGAGCAATAACAAAGAGCAGGAACGTGCCGAGTTGCACAAAACCATTTGGCGCATCGCCAACGATCTGCGCGGCAGTGTCGATGGCTGGGACTTTAAGACCTATGTGCTGGGGATGCTGTTTTATCGTTTTATCTCAGAGAATCTGACCAGTTACATCAATGCGCAGGAGCCCCGAACCGGTAACGGTAATGTCGATTTTGACTACGCTCAATTGAGTGATGCGGGTGCCGAGTCCGGCCGCGCGGAAACGGTGAAGGAAAAAGGTTTTTACATCTTGCCTTCTGAGCTGTTTGTCAGGGTGCGGGCCGGAGCGAAGTTTGACGATAACCTCAATGAGACGTTGAGCAAGGTCTTTGCCAACATTGAGCGCTCGGCGATTGGCAGTGATTCTGAGCAGGACATCAAGGGGCTGTTTGATGATCTTGATGTCAACAGCAGTAAGCTCGGCCCGACTGTGCCCAAACGTAACGAAAAGTTGGTCAAGCTGCTTGAGGCTATCGGCGATTTGCCGTTGACCAGTAGTGAAGGCGGGTTTACGGAAAACACCATCGATTTGTTCGGTGATGCTTACGAGTATCTGATGCAGATGTACGCTTCCACGGCGGGCAAATCTGGGGGCGAGTTCTACACGCCGCAGGAAGTCTCTCAATTGCTGACTCAGATCACTGTGGTCGGCAAGACGGAGGTGAATAAGGTGTATGACCCGGCCTGTGGTTCTGGATCGCTGTTGCTCAACTTCGTCAAGGTGTTAGGACACGATAAGGTGCGTCAGGGCTTCTACGGACAAGAGATTAATCTCACCACTTACAATCTGTGCCGCATCAATATGTTTCTGCACAATGTGAATTATGAGAAGTTCCACATTGCACACGGTGACACGCTCACCGATCCGGCGCATTGGGATGATGAGCCGTTTGAAGCGATCGTTTCCAATCCGCCGTATTCGATCAAATGGGATGGTGATTCCAACGCGCTGCTCATCAATGATCCGCGTTTTGCACCGGCGGGGATACTGGCGCCTAAAAGTAAAGCCGATCTTGCTTTTACGCTGCATATTCTGAGTTGGCTGGCGGTCAATGGCACGGCGGCGATTGTTGAGTTTCCCGGTGTTCTTTATCGCGGCGGTGCGGAGCAGAAAATCCGCCAATATCTCATCGACAATAATTATGTTGATGCGGTCATCCAGTTGCCGGCTGATTTGTTCTTTGGTACGACGATTGCTACTTGCATCATCGTGTTAAAGAAGTCCAAGGGTGATAACGCGACGTTATTCATGGATGCTTCTAGTTTGTTTGTACGCAGTGGCACCAAGAACAAGCTGAGCACGGCGCATCAGAAAAAAATCCTTGATGGTTTCACGGCACGTCAGGACATTGAGCATTTTGCGCGTTTGGTTGACAACAGTGACATTGCCGCTAACGGCTACAACATCGCTGTGTCCAGTTACATTGCGCAGGCCGACACGCGTGAGAGTATCGATATCAAGGCGCTCAATCGTGACATTGCCCGCATCGTTGCAAGACAAGCCGAATTGAGGAAGCAGATTGATGCCATCGTAGCTGATCTAGAAGGGGAGCCATGATGAGCGGCCAAGGCCGCGGCGGCATGATCAAGCAGGGGCGTTCTTCTTGGGCGCCATTGATCGTGAGATTGTCCGGCAACGGTCAAGACAACGCCTTGCAAGCGGCGGGCAGTTTCAATGATCAGCAAGGGGTTGCTCATGCCACAGCGGGGTACGCAAAAGACGCTACGCAACGCTGCGGCCAGCAGCTTGATGTGGTAGCAGTCTCTCTAACAATGGTGAAAGTAATGCAGCAAAAAAATAGCGGAAAAAAACGGGGATGAGTCGGATTGATGAGTTGATTGCAGCGCTTTGTCCGGAGGGGGTGGGGTTCATGAGAGTTGGTGAGTTGCTTGAAAGAACCTCAAATATCCGATGGCAGGATACTCAGGGTGAAGAATTCCAATATATCGATCTGTCTTCGGTTGATCGCAATACCCACATTATTAGAGGCACAAAAACCATTAATAGTGGAACCGCGCCGAGTCGGGCGCAGCAAATCGTGCGCGAAAACGATGTAATTTTTGGTACAACAAGGCCGATGCTCAAACGCTACTGCCTCATTCCTTCTGAATACGATGGGCAAATATCTAGCACTGGTTACTGTGTCTTTCGACCAAAAAATGAATTGCTTCTACCAAATTTTCTGTTTCATCTACTAGGCACAAAAGCCTTCTACAGCTATGTAGAAGCAAATCAGAATGGTGCAAGCTATCCTGTCATCACGGACGAGGCGGTAAAAGCATTTCGCATTCCTAGACTGCCGGTAGAAGTTCAGGCTGAAATTGCAAAAGTACTTGATACCTTCACCACGCTAGAGGCGGAGCTGGAGGCGGAGCTGGAGACTCGTCGGCGGCAGTATCAGTACTACCGGGATGCGCTTTTGACGTTCGGGGAGGGTACGGATGCTGCAACAAGGGTCAGGTGGGTGACTTTGGGGGAGATTGCAACTTACGCTAATACGCGAATTCAGTCCGTCGGATTAGATGCATCTTCGTATGTTGGGGTTGACAATCTGCTTCCTGACACACGAGGTAAGGTTCGCTCAAATTTTGTCCCGACATCTGGAACTGTCATCGGTTATCAGGCCAATGACATCCTGATAGGAAATATTCGCCCCTACCTCAAGAAGATATGGCTTGCGCATTCAACAGGTGGTACCAATCAAGATGTGCTTGTTATTCGTATCAAGGATGAAGCCAAGGCCATGCTCAAGCCTCGCTATCTTTACTATTTGCTGGCTTCGGATGATTTCTTCACATATGACTCGCAACATGCAAAGGGCGCCAAGATGCCTCGTGGTGATAAGACGATGATCATGAAATATAAGATCCCCATCCCCCCCTCGAAGTCCAAGCCCGCATCGTTGCGGTTCTCGATCAATTCGACACACTGGTCAATGACATCACGGCCGGTTTGCCTGCCGAGATTGCGGCACGCCGCCAGCAGTACGCGTACTACCGCGACCGGTTGCTCACGTTCAAGGAGGCTGTATGAGTGAACCTATCCCACCCTTTCGTTATGCACCTATTGTGTGCTCTGAGCAGAGCACCATTGTTGCCGAGTTTGTACCCGAGGCCTCGGGTGTGCGTGAGGCGGGATATCAGTCCGAAGCGGAGTTGGAAGCAGCTTTCATCAAGCAGTTGCAGGGGCAGGCCTACGAATATCTGCCGATCACCTCGGAGGCCGCGTTGCTGGCCAATCTTCGGCGCCAGTTGGAAAAGCTCAACAAGGTCACGCTGTCGGATGCAGAGTGGGAAGGTTTTTTCAGTACCTGCATCGCGGGTGCACATGACGGCATTGTGGAAAAAACGGCACGTATTCAAGAAAACCATGTGCAGGTCTTGAAGCGCGACGATGGCACCATTAAAAACATGTGTCTGCTTGACAAGGTCAACATCCACAACAACACCTTGCAGGTGATGAATCAGTACGCAGTGGAGGGCGCTCGTGCCAACCGCTATGACGTCACGGTGTTGGTGAACGGTTTGCCGATGGTGCATGTTGAGTTGAAGCGCCGCGGCGTGGACATTCGCGAGGCGTTCAATCAGATCAACCGTTATCAGCGTGATAGCTTTTGGGCGGGTTCGGGGTTGTTAGATTATGTGCAGCTTTTTGTCATCAGCAATGGCACGTTGACCAAGTATTACAGCAATACGGTGCGTGCCGGGCATGTGGAGGAGCAATCTAACAAGCGCAGTAAGAGTAAGACGTCCAACAGTTTCTCTTTTGCCATTTGGTGGGCAGATGCGAAAAATCAGCCGATCACCGAGTTAACTAGTTTTACCAAAACGTTTTTCGCCAAGCATTCGCTGCTTAACGTGCTGACCAAATACTGCGTGTTTAATGCCAAGCGTAAGTTGTTGGTGATGCGGCCTTATCAGATTGTGGCTGCCGAGCGCATTTTGCAACGCATTGTCATTGCCACACATCAGCAGCAGTTGGGTACGGTGGCGGCAGGTGGCTATATTTGGCACACCACGGGCAGCGGCAAAACGCTGACGAGTTTCAAGGTGGCGCAATTGGCATGCGGTCTGGGTGTGATCGACAAGGTGTTGTTTGTGGTGGATCGTAAGGACTTGGACTACCAGACGATGCGTGAGTACGAGTCTTTTCAGAAAGGTGCGGCGAACTCCAACACGTCCACGGCGGTATTGCAACGGCAGTTGGAAGATTCCGACGTCCACATCATTATCACCACCATTCAGAAGCTTTCCCGCTTTGTCGCCAAGCACAAGCAGCACCCGGTGTATGGGGCGCATGTGGTGGTGATTTTTGATGAGTGTCATCGTAGTCAATTCGGCGATATGCACACCAAAATCACCAGGGCGTTTCAGCGTTATCACTTGTTTGGTTTCACTGGTACGCCCATTTTTGCTGAGAATGCAGGCAGTACACAGAACCCGATGCGGCGCACGACGCAACAGACGTTTGGCGATACGTTGCATACGTATACGATTGTTGATGCGATCAATGATAAGACGGTGTTGCCATTTCGCATTGATTACATCAATACGATCAAATCACAGCCGAATATCAAAGATAAGAAGGTGGCGGCTATTGATACCGAGCGGGCGTTGTTGGCACCAGAGCGGATCAGGCAGATTGTGAGCTATATCCGTGAGCACTTTGACCAAAAAACCAAGCGTGCCAGCATCTACCGTCACGAGGGTCAGCGACTGCAGGGGTTTAATGCGTTGTTGGCCACTGCTTCCATTGATGCGGCTAAACGTTATTACGCGGAATTGATGGCGCAGCAAAAGGACCTGCCCGAGGCACGACGGTTGAAGGTGGGGTTGATCTACAGTGTTGCTGCCAATGAGGGGGGAGGTGACGGGGGGCTGGGTGAGGAGGAGTTTGAAACTGAGGGTTTGGATCAAGAGTCGCGGAATTTTCTGGAAGCTGCGATCCAGGATTACAACGCGTTGTTTGGTACCAGTTTCGATACCTCGGCAGACAAGTTCCAGAACTACTACAAGGATGTGTCGGAACGCCTGAAAAAACGTAAGTTGGACATTCTCATCGTGGTCAATATGTTCCTGACCGGCTTTGACGCGACCACGCTCAACACGCTGTGGGTGGACAAGCCTCTGAAGGCGCACGGTTTGATACAGGCTTATTCGCGGACCAACCGCATTCTCAATTCGGTCAAGAGCTACGGCAACATCGTTTCTTTCCGCAATCTGGAGCAGGAGACGAATGAGGCGCTGGCTTTGTTTGGCAACAAGGACGCCAAGGGCATCGTGCTGTTGCGGCCTTACGCTGAGTATTACAAGGAGTATGAGGAGCGGGTGGGGGAACTGATGGCTGCATTTCCGCTGGGGAAGGCGATCGTCGGGGAGGCGGCACAAAAGGCATTTATCACGTTATTCGGTTCGATATTGAGGCTGAAAAATATTCTGACTGCTTTTGATGATTTCGGCGGTCAGGAAGTTCTCACAGAGCGGGAGTTTCAGGATTATCAGAGTCTGTATTTGAATCTGTATGCGGAATTTCGCAGTGCATCGGCTGCTGAGAAGGAATCGATTAATGATGATGTGGTCTTCGAGATTGAACTCATCAAGCAGGTGGAAATCAATGTTGATTTCATTTTGTTGTTGGTCGAGCAGTATGTGAAGAAAAAGGGGACGGGGGAGGATAAGGACATCCGTGCGACGATCGAGCGTGCCATTCATTCCAGCCCCAGTTTGCGTAATAAGAAAGAGTTGATTGAGCAGTTTGTCGATGCGGTGAGCATGAAGGCCAAGGTGGATGCGCAGTGGCAGGCTTTTGTGGCGGTGAAGCAGAGCCAGGAGTTGGAGGGCATCATCGCGGAGGAGAATCTCAACGCCGAGGCGGCACGTGAGTTCATTGGAAATGCGTTCCGCGATGGCAGCATCCCTGCCATGGGCACGGCAATCACCAAAGTCTTGCCGCCGGTATCGCGATTTTCCAAGAACAACGGCCATGCAGCCAAGAAGCAGGCGGTGCTGGACAAGTTTGCTACCTTCTTTGAGCGATATTTTGGGCTGGTTTGAACAGCGGGTAATGCAGAACTACGTCAGTCTGCCGTTTGGTGAACACATGGGCTTTTTGATTAGTACGCTCGACGGTGATCCAAGCCTTGTCACCGCCCCGGCCTTGCCTCCACGGCCTACAACAGTGAATACCGAACTGATCAAAGCAGCCGTCGTATTTCTTCGTCGAACTAGCCTGTCTATTGAGCCGGAGTCCTTCAAGAGGGATCTGGCCGCGCTCACCACGCTGGCCCTGACAGACGCGCAACAGCGCAAGTGCGTCGCGGCACTTGATGGAGACGTTTACGAGGATCTGCCCAAGGCGCGGATGGCGCTGGTCTTGCGCTTTGAGTCCTTGGTGTGTGCCCCCGGAGTGCAGTTTCAAGATACCGTGTCGCTGGAGCACGGCCTGCCGCAAACGCCGCCGGAGGGTTCGGACTGGATCAAGTGGTTCCTGGACGAAGACGAGCGCGATGGCTGGAGGCACCGTTTGGCCAATCTGGTTCCGCTGGAGAGGAACAAGAACGCGTCTGCCAGCAACGACGACTGTGCCAAGAAGAAGGACGCCTACTTCAGGGGCAAGGGCAATGCGTCCCCCTTCGTGCTGCTGCAGGAAGTCAGATCAGAAAACGCGTGGACGCCCACGCTTCTGGCAGAGTGCCAGCAATGCCTGGTGGGCGTCCTCAAAGACCATTGGAATCTCGCCGTCGCTACAGGCACGGCGGCAAGCTGAGAAACGTATCAATGCAGAAGACTCAACAAGACCAAAGCCAGATCAAGTGGATTTCCGACTTTATCTGGAACATCGCTGACAACCGCCTGCGCGATGTCTATGTGCGCGGCAAATACCGCGACGTGATCCTGCCTTTCACTGTGCTGCGACGGCTCGACGCCGTGCTGGAAGCCACCAAGGACGCGGTGCTGGAACGCAAAAAGTTCCTCGACGCCCACAACGTGGTCGAGCAGGATGGCGCGCTGCGCATGGCGGCGGGTCAGGCGTTCTACAACGTCTCGGAATTCACCTTGGCCAAGCTCAAGGCCAGCGCGGCAGGGCAGCGCCTGCGTGATGACTTCATTGCGTATCTGGACGGCTTCTCACGCGACGTGCAGGAGATCCTCACCAAGTTCAACTTCCGCAACCAGATCCAGAAGCTGGTGGATTCCCATGTTCTCGGCTACCTGATCGAAGACTTCCTCAACCCTGAGGTCAATCTTGCGCCGTTGCCGGTGAAGGATGCCGACGGTCGCATCAAGCTGCCCGCGCTGGACAACCACGGCATGGGTACGGTGTTCGAGGAGCTGATCCGCCGTTTCAACGAAGACAACAACGAAGAGGCGGGCGAGCACTTCACCCCGCGCGACGTGGTGCAGCTCATGGCCAAGCTGTTGTTTCTGCCGGTGGCCGAGCGCATTGAGTCCAGCACCTATTCGCTCTACGACGGTAGTTGCGGCACCGGCGGCATGCTGACCGTGGCTGAGGAAGCCCTGCACGCGCTGGCCGAGCAGCACGGCAAGGAGGTCTCCATTCACCTGTTTGGCCAGGAGATCAGCGACGAAACCTACGCCATCTGCAAGGCTGATCTGCTTTTGAAGGGCGAAGGTGCGGAAGCTGAGAACATCGTCGGCGGCGCGGATAAATCCACCCTGTCCGCCGACCAGTTCCCTTCGCGCGCATTCGATTTCATGATCTCCAACCCGCCCTACGGCAAGAGTTGGAAGACCGATCTAGATCGCATGGGCGGCAAGAAGGGGTTCAGTGACCGGCGCTTTATCGTCAGCCACGGCGGCGATTCCGAGTTTAAGCTCCTCACCCGTTCCAGCGACGGGCAGCTCATGTTCCAGGTGAACAAGCTGCAAAAGATGAAGCACAACACGCCGCTGGGCAGCCGCATCGCGCTGGTGCATAACGGCTCGGCGCTGTTCACCGGCGACGCGGGCCAGGGCGAGAGCAACATCCGCCGCTGGGTGCTGGAGAACGATTGGCTCGAAGCCATCATCGCCCTGCCGCTCAACATCTTCTACAACACCGGCATTGCCACCTACATCTGGGTGCTGGCCAATAAGAAGGCGCAAGCGCGCCGTGGCAAGGTGCAGTTGATCGACGCATCGCAGTGGTTCCAGCCGCTGCGCCGCAACCTCGGCAAGAAGAACTGTGAACTGGGTGCTGCCGATATTGCCCGCATCCTCGATCTCTACCTCGGCCAGACGCAGGAAGCTGCACAGTCCAAATGGTTCGACACGCAAGACTTTGGCTATTGGAAGGTCACCATCGAGCGCCCGTTACGCCTGAAAAGCCAGCTCTCTGACGAACGCATTGAGTCACTGCGTTTTGCCACTGGCGAGGAGGCATTGCGTGCTGAGATCTACGCCACCCACGGCGAGGCGCTGTATACCGAGTTTGCCAAGCGCAAACCGGCCATTGAGGCATGGCTGAAAGGCGAGGATGAGAACGAGGATGACGACAGCGACGACAGCGACAGCGGCGACGACAACGAGGCCCCCGCCGCCCGCAAAGCTGTGCCCGTCAAGCGCCGCAAAAAGCTGCTTGATGCATCGACGTGGCAGCGCGACAAAGCACTGATGGAGGTGGCGCAACGGGCGCAGCAGGCATTGGGCCGCGCCGTGTTCGACGACCACAATGCGTTCTGCGTCGGCTTCGATGCAGTGTGCAAGGCGCAGGACGCACGCTTAAGCGCGCCAGAGAAGAAGGCCATCTACAAGGCGTTGAGTTGGCGCGACGCCGCCGCACTGCCGGTCATCGCCAAGCGCAGTAAGCTCAAGACGGGCGAATGCTTCGAGCCCGGCTTTGATGGCGCGTATCTGGAAACCGTGGGCAAGGATCGCTTCATGGTCGAGTACGAACCAGACAGCGCGCTGCGCGATACCGAGCAGGTGCCGTTGCAGGAACCAGGCGGCATTGATGCCTTTTTTGCCCGCGAAGTGCTGCCGCACGCGCCGGATGCCTGGATCGCTACGGACAAGACTCAGATTGGCTACGAGATTTCGTTTGCTCGCTATTTCTACAAGCCCGTGCCGTTGCGGACGCTGGCCGAAATCCGTGCCGATATCCTCGCGCTGGAGCAGCAGACGGAAGGGTTGTTGCATAAGATTGTGGGGGCAGAAAAATAATGTTTGGCCCTTATCCGGATTACAGACGAACTAATTTGAAATGGTTTGAATATTTGCCTGAGTCGTGGGCCATCCTGCGTACCAAGCAAATGTTCCGCTTGGTCATTGAAAAAGCTCCAGCAAATAACCAGATGGAGTTGCTATCTGTTTACACCCATATTGGCGTCAGACCGAGAAAAAGCCTTGAGCAACGCGGCAACAAAGCCTCTACAACCGATGGATACTGGGTTGTAAAAGAGGGGGACATAATTTGCAACAAGCTCCTCGCTTGGATGGGTGCTATTGGCGCCTCCCACTATCAAGGCGTCACTAGTCCAGCCTATGATATTTTGACCCCGATCAAGTCATGCAACACTGACTATTATCATTTTCTATTCAGAACGAAGAAATATCTCCAGCAGTTCAAAATAAGGTCGAGAGGCATAATGGATATGCGCCTCAGGCTATATTTTGATCAGTTTGGGCAGATACCAATTCCAGTGCCCCCACGCCCCGAGCAAGACCAGATTGTCGCCTACCTGCGTGCGCAGGACGTGCACATCGCCCGCTTCATCAAGGCCAAGCGCGAGCTCATCAAGCTGCTCACCGAGCAGAAGCGGCGCATCATCGACCACGCGGTGACGCGCGGGCTTGATGTATCGGTGGCGCTAAAGCCCTCCGGCATCGAATGGCTGGGGGATGTGCCGGTGCATTGCAGGATAGAACGCCTTAAATGGGTTTGTCGATTTACATATGGAGATTCACTTTCAGACGCTAATCGCCGCCAAGGCAATGTTCCCGTGTACGGCTCCAACGGGCCGGTAGGTATGCACGATGTGGCCAATGTCGTGGGCCCTTGCATAGTTATCGGCCGGAAAGGTTCATTTGGAAAGGTGAACTACTCCGAGAGCGACCTGTTCGCAATCGACACAACGTATTTTGTCGATAAAAAATGCACGAAAGCTAATATCCGATGGCTTTATTACGTATTGATTTGGTGCCGGCTAGACCGAATCTCAAAAGATTCGGCGGTTCCTGGATTGGACAGAACCGATGCGCTGAACACCCTCGTGCCAGTGCCAGATGGGGCGGAGCAAGAGCAAATTGCAAAACAGCTTGATATCGAGACAGCAGAGGTAAATGACGCCATCACCAAGGTGGAGGAAGAAATCACCCTCATCCGCGAATACCGCGACCGCCTGATTACCGATGTGGTCACCGGCCAAGTGGACGTACGTGGCTGGCAGCCCGACGTGGAGGATGTGGTAGAAGACGCAGTGCTGGCCGCGCTGGGCGATGACCAGGAAGAGATGACCGAACAGGAGGATGACGATGACGAGGACTGACACCAGCGAGCGCTGGTTCGAGGCGCGCGTGGTGCGTGGCCTGACCGGTGTGCCGCAGCCCGAGTACAGCCATGAGCTGGCACCCACGGACTTTGCCGCCACTCACAACGGCTATGTGCAGGGCAAGCCCACTGACTACAACCGCGACGTGGCGTTGGATGTGGTGCAGTTGTTGGCTTTCTTGCAGGCCACTCAGCCGAAGGTGGTGGAGACATTGGAGCTGGCGGCGGACGGCATCAAGCGCACCCAGTTCCTGCACCGCCTGCAAGGGGAGATCACCAAGCGCGGCGTGGTGGATGTGCTGCGCAAGGGCGTAAGCCACGGGCCGGTACACGTGGATCTGTACAAGTTGCTGCCCACGCCGGGCAATGCCGCTGCGGCGGATGCTTTCGGCAAGAACATGTTCAGTGTCACTCGGCAGGTGCGCTACAGCAATGATTCCGGCAATGAACTGGACTTGGTGATCTTCATCAACGGCCTGCCGGTGTTGACCTTTGAGTTGAAGAATTCGCTGACCAAGCAGACTCTGGCCGACGCGATCGTCCAGTACCAGACCACGCGTAGCCCGAAGGAGTTGCTGTTCCAGTTGGGCCGTTGCGTGGCGCACGTCGCGGTCGATGATGCGGGGGTCGCGTTCTGCACCGAGCTGAAGGGCAAGGCGTCGTGGTTTCTGCCGTTCAATCAGGGCTGGAACAGCGGTGCGGGCAATCCACCCAACCGGGATGGTCTGAAGACCGACTATCTGTGGAAGCAGATACTGACCCGCGAGTCGCTGGCCAACATCATCGAGAGCTACGCGCAGGTGGTGGTGGTGGAGGAAGCGGATGCCAGCGGCAAGAAGCGTAAGACGCGCAAGCAGATCTTCCCGCGCTTCCATCAGTTGTGCACGGTGCGTGCCTTGCTGGGCCGTGCCCACAGCGACGGGGTGGGCGGGCGTTACCTGATCCAGCATTCGGCGGGCAGCGGCAAGAGCAACACCATTGCCTGGCTGGCGCACCAGTTGGTGGAGCTGCGCCGCAAGGACGACCCGATGACGCCGCAGTTCGATTCCATCATCGTCATCACCGACCGGCGCGCGCTGGACACGCAGATCGCCGACACCATCAAGGGGTACGACCATGTGGCGGCGATTTTCGGCCACTCCGACAACGCGCAGGAGTTGTGCGAGTATCTGCGCGGGGGCAAGAAGATCATTGTCACCACGGTGCAGAAGTTCCCGTTCATCCTTGATCAGCTGGGCGATCTCTCCGGCAAGAGGTTCGCGCTGTTGATCGACGAGGCGCATTCCAGCCAGGGCGGCAAGATCACGGCGCGGATGCACGAAACCCTGGGCGGCAAGGTGGCTGAGGAGGAGTTCGAGGAGGAGTTCGAGGAGGAGTTCGAGGAGGACAGGACGCAGGATGCGGTCAACGCGGAAATTGAAAGGCGCATCGCCTCGCGCAAGCTGCTCGCCAACGCTAGCTACTTTGCGTTCACGGCCACGCCCAAGAACAAGACGCTGGAGTTGTTCGGTGAGAAGACGCTTGTTGGCGACAAGGTGCAGTTCCGCTCGCCTGAAGAGCTGACCTATACCACGAAGCAGGCGATCCAGGAGAAGTTCATCCTGGACGTGGTGGAGAAGTACACCCCCTACGACAGTTTCTATCAAGTCGCCAAGACGGTGGCGGACGATCCGGAATTTGACAAGGTGAAGGCGCTGAAGAAGATCCGCCTCTACGTCGAATCGCACGACAAGGCGATCCGCCGCAAGGCCGAGATTATGGTGGATCACTTCATCGCAGAGGTTGTTGGCAAGCAGAAGATCGGTGGCCAGGCGCGGGCGATGATTGTGTGCAACGGCATTGCGCGGGCGATTGATTACTGGCGTGAGGTGTCGGACTACCTCACGCAGATCAAAAGCCCGTACAGGGCCATCGTGGCGTACTCGGGCAGCTTCGAGATTGGCGGGCAGAAGAAGACGGAGGCCGATCTCAATGGGTTTCCGAGCAAGGACATTCCGGACACTCTCAAGAAAGACCCATATCGCTTTCTGATTGTTGCCAACAAGTTTGTCACCGGCTTCGATGAGCCCTTGTTGCACACCATGTACGTGGATAAGCCGCTGGCGGGCGTGCTGGCGGTGCAGACTCTGTCACGTCTGAACCGCGCGCACCCGCAAAAGCGCGATACGTTCGTGCTCGACTTTGCCGACAACGCCGAGGCGGTGAAGGCGGCGTTCCAGGACTACTACCGCGCCACTATCCAGATGGGTGAAACCGACCCCAATAAGCTGCATGATCTGAAGGCCGAACTCGACGGGCAGCAGGTGTATAGCTGGTCGCAGGTGGAAGAGGTGGTGGGGTTGTACGTGAGTGGCGCGGATCGGGACAAGCTTGACCCCATCTTGGATGCGTGCGTGGCCGAATACACCGATAAGCTCGGTGAGGACGATCAGGTCAAGTTCAAGGGCAAGGCCAAGGCGTTCGTGCGCAGCTACGGCTTCTTTGCTGCGATTTTGAGTTACGGGCATCCTGCGTGGGAAAAGCTGTCGATTTTTCTGAACTTTCTCATCCCCAAGCTGCCTGCGCCCAAGGAGGAGGACTTCTCCAAGGGGGTGCTGGAGACCATCGATATGGACAGCTACCGGGTGGAGGCCAAGGCGGCGCTGAAGATGGCGATGGACGACGCAGATGCCTCTGTCGAGCCAGTGCCTTCGGGAGGCGGTGGCGGCAAGGGGGAGGCAGTCATCGATAGACTCTCGGTGATTATCAAAACGTTCAACGAGCTGTTTGGCAACATCCAGTGGAAGGACGAGGATAAGATCCGCAAGGTCATCGCCGAGGAAATTCCGGCGAGGGTGGCGCAGGACAAGGCTTACCAGAATGCGCAGGCGAATTCCGATAAGCAAAACGCCAAGTTGGAGCACGATAAGGCGCTCAACCGTGTGGTGCAGGAGTTGTTGTCTGACCACACTGAGCTGTTTAAGCAGTTCAGTGATAACCCCAGCTTCAAGCGCTGGCTGACGGATACGGTGTTTGATGCGACTTATCAGACTGGGAGGGGGCCGCCGAAGGCACCGCCACAGGTGGGGGCGTCGGCATGAGCAGGCATTGGTGTGGGAGGATGCGATGAGCAGAATGTCTCCAGAGGATCAAGTCAACATTTCTGCGCTTTGCAGAGCGGCGGGGTGACTGGAGGAAGAGGCTCTGTATTCGAGTAAGGGGCATTTCAATGCCGAAGCTACATGGGTGCGGCGCAAGGATTGGCTCGGTGTGCCAGTGACCGCTTTGGGTGTGATTGCAGGTGCGGTTCTGGTCAAAAGCCAAGCTGAGTGGGTCAATGTTTTCACCTTGCTGGCGTCGCTACGGACGGGGTTGGTGAGCTTTCTCAGGCTCAACGAGTGCGCTGCAATGCTGCCGGACAGTTTTTGGCTCTTCGGAAGGATGTTGGTTTTTTCGTGAGATCGAATTGCTTGAGACTGATCGGATGGGAGAGTTTGCTGAGCGGTTAAAGAGACTTGTTTCTACGCGCAATGAGCTAAAGCAGAAGAGTCGGAGCATTCCACGGGACGTCTGTGTCGCTGCACGTAAAGGCATCGAAGAAGGCGAAGTCACCCACAAGGTGGACAAGGAGAAATGACAGGATGTCGGTATTGAGTTTTCTGACGGACACAGTCAGCCGTGTCGTGCTCTCCGCAACCGAGCAGTCGTCGATCACGACGTCGATCACAACGTCAATCACAACGTCAATCACAACGCTTTAATCCCGGATGGCGCTGTATTTTGACAGGGGCGTGATCGCTCAGAATTTCCAATTCGGGTCATCAGGGTGAGGCACGATTTTGCGCCGTTCGATGGATGAGTGGTCCGATATTGATGAGATGGTCTTTTTTAGCGATGGCAGTGCTACTTCTGCAGACGTATCTGAGTCGATTAAAGGCTTTTGTCGAGAGGTGCTGAGGTGCTATGGATTGTCGGAGGTTGATCAATCCAGTCCAAGGAGCGTGCTTGAGCTGAATGACATCACATTCGATTTGGTGGCAGTGACAAAAATAGGGTTCGGAGAGATCCAGATTCTCAATGGCTCGGGTGGTTGGATGAGCACGAATCCGAATGACTTCAATGCGATGCGTGAAGCAAGGAATAAGGACATCGGCGCTTTGATCAAGCCAACCATCCGTTTGATGAAATACTGGAATGTGGCCAGCGGGTTCCTATTCGATTCATTTGCGCTGGAATCGTGGATTTGTGGTCAGGGTTTCTGGTGACAGTCAATCCAAAGGACGATCTGTTTTCGGTCGTCGACAATCTGAGCACTCATTTGTCTGACTCGCAATGAGTCAATCATGAAATGAGGCGTGCAAAAACTATTGTGGCCAAGGTCAGTCCATGCTCACTGGACAGTGGCGCGCGGTCGGCATCACTCCACGCGGTTCGGTCACCCATCTGGATTTCCTGCACGGTATTGACAGGCTCTTGGGACAGGGGCAGATGCAGCCCCATCCGGTAGCGGTAGCCGACGGTTTGCGGTTTGCTGTTGCCACGCATCAGCCGTGTTTTCGCTGGCTGGGCTGGTTGCGTGTGTGTTCGAGCACCCGCTGTGCCATTGCATCGCCGGTGACCAGTAAGGTTGCGGTGTCACAGTCATCGCGCAGGAAGGCGCGAAAATCCAGCGCGTGACGCGCAAACCACGTGCGCGTGCGGTTCACGTATAGGCCCACGGTGCGCATGTGATCAATGGTGATGACGGTTTGAGTGGTCAGTTCTTGCCACCTTTTTTCTTAATCGGATCGGCTTCCAGATCGCCGTACCAGAGGACGTTGGAGCCGTGCAGCAGGACGGTGCCGAACACGACAGGAATCGGTCGGCGTTCTTCTGCGGTTGGGGCATCAATGTCGGACAGGGACGCCGGTTTGGGCTCGGGCGGTTTCGGGGCGAGTGCGACCGAAATCAGTGCCGCTACGACGATGACGAGGAGGGACTGCATGGCGATTTCTCTAGGAATTAAGAAAACGCCCGTCGAGAAGGGGTTTTTGCTCGGGATGGCGGGAAAGCCGCCGGGGTTGTCGAGGTTGCCGAAACGTGACTCGCACGTGGCTGTGCTGTGGTCTTAGTCGACCGTCAGCAGCCCCTCGGTGCCGACTTCAATGGCCACCGGATAGAGCAAGCGAAGAAGTCAGCCGATGGCCCGAAAATCTGTGCCAACACACGACTTCAGGCCTTGAATGCGCAAGGGGGCAGCAGAGATCAGAGTGGGAAAGACGGCGGAATGTGCGCCAGAAACGGCGATTTCGGGAGGGAGGTACTCAAAAGAGGTAAGGGCCGTAAACCGCGCCAACACAGGGGGAACGGGCAAAAAAAATCCCAACCGGATCAGGGTTGGGATTTCACATTATGGTGGAGGTGGGCGGAATCGAACCGCCGTCCGAAAGTACTCCGTCCCCGGCCCTACATGCTTATCCTGGCCGTTAGGTCTCGTCGCCGGGCAGCACGACAGGCAAAGCGCACCCGGAAACCAGTCTGCTAGATTTAACCAAGGGTGGGCAGACGGCCACGTCTCAGCGGTTCCGTGATGATGACTCTACGCTGCGAGCACGGACACAAGCAGTTTCGAGGCTTAAGCCTTAAGCGGCTAGAGCGAAGTTGTCTTCGTTGGCAACTATAAGTGTGCTGCTGGATTTACGAGGAAAGCGGCCCCCTCGGCATGCACCAAGTGATTTTGTGACCCCCGTCGAAGCCAGTGCACCCCCGGTGAGGTAAACGCGTAAACAGCTGCCGGATGTCTTGCTGGACAGATGTTGGCCGGAAGCGAGTGTGGATTGTATGGGATTGAGGTAGGGGTTGTCACTGATGAGTGCTGTGGGGTTGTTGCGGGGTGATGGGCTTGATTCGGTGTGGTCATGATGGGGGGAGCGGTTGAAGAGGGGGCGTCATGGGGAGCGGTGTTTTCTTTTTCCAAGGGGTGATCTACAGGTGTGGTGTGTTTTAAGGAATGATGAATTTGAATGGGTAGATCGCAATGTCAAGGTGTGCGTAGGGCGAAGATGGGTTAATGGGTGTGTGTGGTGATACGGAAGACGTAGGCATGTTCGCCCACAGGTTTGTTCGGCAAATGCAGGTGAAGGCCGTCGTTGTGTTGCTCAAATGGGATTGGGCGATTGTCTGCGAGCAGTGTCACGCTGTAGACGTTGTCGGATGCGTTGATGGAGTGGATCACGGTTTGGCCGTTTGTCGGCCAGCCTAATTCGATGGCGTATAGGGTGTCGCCGTGCACGGTGAAGCGGAAGTCTTCGGCGGTATAGGGTTTTGTTTTGGTGTCTTGAAAGGTGCCGCCAGCGACTTCCGTTGGACCTTCGCCATAGGTGCGCCAGGGGTGCGTATCGTAGATGGCTGTGCCGTTGATGTTCAGCCATTTGCCGATGTTGAGCAGGATGGTGCGCTCGGCATCTGGGATGCTGCCATCGGCGCGTGGGCCGATGTTGAGGAGTAAGTTGCCGTTTTTGGCGACGACATCGGCCAGCATGTGGATGATGAAGGTGGGTGATTTATAGGTGTCGTTTTCAATGTATCCCCAGGAGGCGTTGCTGATTGAGGTGTCGGTTTGCCAGTGGGTGGGGTGGATGCCGGTGAGTTGACCGCGTTCGATGTCTAAGGTGCCGGCTCCATCGGGGAGGGCGCCGAGTTTGTAGTTCACTACGACGCCACATTGCGGTTGTGTGGTGGTGGAGGTCAGGTGTGTTGCGGTGATGGGGGTAGGCGGTGATGGGGCGGTGGACGGTGTGTGGTGAGGGGCGGCATGACAGGTGTTTTTTGTTTGGCCGTGGTTGTAGTAGTAAGCCAGCAGGGTGGGTAGTGTGTTGCGAAAGGCTGGGTGTGCGATCCACCAGTCAAAATAGATGAGTTCAGGGGAGTAGCGGTCGATGAGTTCTGTCGTGCGTGCTAACCAGTCGTTGAGCCAGGCTTGGGAAACGGGTGTCCAGTCGTTGGCGACGTCTTCGTCAGTTTTTCCTGCTAAGCGTCTCTGCGCTGGGCCGTATAAGTCGGCGTAGTGTGGGTCATTGATATCGGAATCAAATTGACGGCCTCCGTCAAAAAACCAATTGTGTTCGGCGCGGTGGGAGGATAAGCCGAAGTGTAGGCCTTGGGCTCGAATCGCTGTGGAGAGTTCGCCGAGTAGGTCGCGTTTGGGGCCGGTCTTAACTACGGTCCAGTCCGAGAGGTGGGAGTCGTACAAGGCAAATCCATCATGGTGTTCGGCCACTGGGACGACATAGCGGGCACCTGCTTGTTTAAAGAGTGTGGCCCAGGCGTTTGGGTCGAATGTGGATGCGGTGAACTGGGGGATGAAGTCTTTGTAGCCGAATGTGTTTTGTGGGCCATAGGTGGCTAGGTGGTGTTGATATTCTTTCGATCCCTGTTGATACATGTTGCGTGAGTACCATTCACTGCCAAATGCGGGAACGGAGAAGACGCCCCAGTGGATGAAGATGCCAAATTTGGCATTGTTGTACCAATCGGGGGAGCGGTACTGTTTCAGTGATGGCCAGTCGGGGCGGAATGGTCCGTGTGCCGCACCATGGTGTGCAATGTGTACGAGGTGGTCGCGTTCCGGTGCGTACTGGGCCGTGGCTTGTAGCCACTGTTGATCGATTTGTTCGGGAGAGTTAGTGGTTGCTGGTGGTGGTGCGGCTGCGAATAAGGGGAGTGGTAGTAGGGTGAGCAGCAGGGTCAGTCTGTGTGTCAGGGGTGCGGTTTTAGTTTCTTTGCGGGATATGTTTTTGCGAAGACGGGGGGCGAGTGTCATGGGAGGGGTGCTCCTGTGATGCGCTGATTGGAGCGGTCTGCATCCGGAAAGCGCGCCACTTTTGCAGTGGCGCGCGGTGAGGGTACTTAGAATTTGAAGTTCAGTTGTGCTTGGTAGCTACGGCCATTTTTGTACATGCCGATGGGGGCGTATTTAACTTCGTTGTACCAGTAGTAGGTTGAATTCAGCAGGTTGGTGGCGCTGATGTTTAGGGTGACCCAGTCGTTAAATTTGTAGGATGTGGTCAGGTCGAGTTCTTTGTAAGCATCTGTGAAGACCTGTGAATCCAGTCGTCCGATTTGGGTGAAGTATTTTGATCGGTAGCTGTAGTTAAGGCGGACTGCCCAGGGGCCCTGTTCCCAATAGGGGATCACGTTGTAGGTGTTTTTGGAGAGGTAGGGTAGGTTCAGGCCATCGTTAGAGTTGGATTGCGCATAGGTGTAGTTTGTGGCCAGACCAAAGCCGTAGGCGAATGCGTGTTGGTAGTTCAGTGAAAGACCGGTCACTTTGGCGCCGGTGGCATTCATCGGTCGGGTGACGGTGTAGGGTTTGTTGAAGATATTGTTTGATGGGTCGCTCAGGGTTTCGGTTGTGGTCGTGGTGACGATGTAGGAGCTGATGTCACGGTAAAACGCTTCCGCTGACAGCATGCTTGAGGGGGCAAAGTACCATTCAGCGGCTAGGTCGTAGTTGCTGGATTGGTAGGGTTTCAGGTTGGGGTTGCCGCCGCTTGCAGTCAGGTCGCCAGAGGTGCTGTTCAGTGAAAAGGAGCCTGCAAGGTCACCGTAACGTGGCCGGGCGATGACGCGAGCGGCGGAGAAGCGCAGGACGCTGTTGTTGGTCAGGTCATAGGCAATGTTGAGGCTCGGTAGTGGCTTGTAATAGCGTTTGGAGTCTTTTACCGGTTGATAGTTGACGGTGTTGTTTACGGTGGTGCTTTGCCAATACAAGATGTTGTCTTTGGTGTCCACGTAACGGATGCCGAGGTTACCGCGCCATTTTCCAGAATCGAAATCCAACTGTGTGTACAGGTTATTGGTGGTTTCTGTGACGCTGAATTGTTGGTTGTATTTGGTTTCGAAGGCCGCTTCAGGCAATGCTTTGAGATAGGACAGGACCGAGCGAAGGTCGGCGGTTGGCCAGTTGATGAGGTCGCCGCTGGCTCCCAGTCCGTTGTACAGTCCTGTGGGTGTCATGCCAGGGTTGAAGGCTGTTAATAGGACGTCTTGGTTAGCAAACAGTGCGTTACCACGGGAGGTTTGGCCGTTCTTATGGCCGATGTATTTGTAGCCGAATTGCAGTTTGTTGAAGGGACCCCAATGGAGGTCGCGTGTGGCGTCGAACTGGAAGTAATTTTCTTGGTCGTTGGTCCGAGTGTATTCAAGGCCGCCCGCTTGTTCGCCGCTCTTCAGGGCCCAGTTGGATGCGTTGTTGTTATCGTAAGTTACGCCGGTATGGGTGCCGTCGTAATTGAAGCGATAGCCGCCTTCTTGGAGCAGAAATTTCATTAAGTATTCGGGATCTTTTCCGCCAGTGGCTTTTGTCGTCCCGGTCTGGGTGGTGAGTACCCATTTGTCTCCGGACCATTGATGGTGCAGATTCAAGCTGTTTGTGGTGACTGTGCTTATACGGTAATTGGCATCAAGCTGTGCGTAAGGTTGTCCTGCTGTTCCATCGGAGACAGTCGCTGTGGTGATGTAGCCGTTTTGTACGTTGGCCGCAGAGACTTTGTTTAAGTCGTTGTTGCAGGTGGGGCAGATATAGCGTGATTCGCTGAAATTATTGTATTTGCCTTTGATGTAGATGCCGGTGAGGTTGAATTCGTTCTGTTCGTTCGGTTTCCACTGGAGTGCGCCTTGGAGTCCGTTACGTTCGCGGGTTTGTTGGAAGAATGCGCTGTTAATGCCAGCCGGTACTTTTGCGGTGGTTGGAGTGCTGCCGTCGCCAGTGATGGTGGCCTCAGGGGGGATATTCGCACCGGTGGTATAGCCGAAGAATTCAATGCCGGCGCGTGCAATGTCCTGTTTGTCGTGGGTGGCTGAGATCAATGCGCCAAAGTTCTCACTGTCGTTTTTCCAACTCCATAGGATCGAGCCGCGTGGGTTGCTTTTTTTGGAGCGGTCGTTGTAGCTGTAGCCTATCGAGCCGCGTATGGTGTTTTTCGGCAGGTCTAACGGTTGACGTGTATGTACGATCACGGTGCCGCCGATCGATCCTTCGTCGATGCGTGCTTCCGGTGTTTTATACACTTCCATCAGTCCGATGATTTCCGGAGACAGCAGGCTGTAATTGAAGGTGCGTCCACTGGTGTCGGTTGGGTTGCCGCCCCAGTCGCCGGAGGCAATGGTTTGGCCGTTGAGCAAGACGCGGTTCAGGGCAGGGTCGGTGCCGTTGATACTGATTTTTTCGCCTTCACCGAATTGGCGGTCTACGCTGATGCCTGGTAGGTGGGAGAGTGATTCGGCAGCGTTGCTGTCGGGAAATTTACCGATGTCTTCGGCACTGATCGCATCCACGATCGAATTGGCGGCGCGCTTGATGGACTGTGTTTTTTCCAGTGAGGCGCGGTATCCAGTGACAGTGACGGTATCCAGCTTGGTGATGGCTTCAGTGTTGGGGGCTGCCGTTGCTGAAGTGGAACAATAAAGTACGGATGAGATACAGAATGCTAGCTTTATGGTGTGGTTATACATTGCTTAATACTCATTGCTTATAAGTAGTGCTTGGTTAGTACGGTGAGCGTCGCCCAACGTAGGAGCTTCTGCCTAAAACCGTGTCGTTGCGGGGGTATTGCACTGCGGGTGTGGTTGCTGTTGGTTGATTTCTTAACTTATTTATGTCGGATTGGTTCGGTAGTGGCCGGTATCAATCACACGTTTTCCTAAAAACCGGGTATTTACCGTTTTTCAATTAACGGGGTCGCCAGGTTGAAATTGAGTCTTGATACTGTTGGTTGTGTTGTCAATAACAATTTTACAGAATCTTTATTGTTTTATTACTTTTCTTGCGGGTGTTTCTTGATGCGTCCGTGCGGTTGTGGTTTGACTGTAGATGTGTTGCTTGGCTGAATCGGTTTATTGTCCTGGTTCTTAAGGGTTCAGCAGTATTTCTAATTTGCATTGCATGTGATGTACTGCCGCATTGGGTTAATGCCATGTTTTTGGCATGTGCATCGTGGAGTGTTGAAGAATTTTTTCCGTTTTTCTCAATGTGTTTTTGCGGTAAGGAAGAGGCATGAGAATAGTCATGACCTGTTGATCCACGTAGGGCTTGCGAAGCAACGGGATGTTTATCGTGTCGGGGCCATAGGTTTGAGGCAGGGGATGTGCTCTGCCGGAAATGATTGCTACGAGGTTGGGGTGTTGGTGCGTTGCTGTGTCTAAATCGGCGGTGTTGCGATTGTGTTCGCTATCAGGGGATCTATGTGTTCTCAGGTGGGATCGGTATCGTTTATCTTTCCGAGGGCGCGTGCGCGCCGGGTGGCGGCGTCTATCGCTTTTGCGACAAGTGTTTGGAAGTCGTTTTCTTGAAATGTTGTGATTGCCGCTTCGGTGGTCCCATGCGGTGAGGTGACGCGGTGGCGCAGTGCGGCAGGTGTTTCCCCTGACTCGGTCATCATGCGTGCGGCACCCAATAGGGTTTGCTGGACGAGTGTGCGTGCGTTTGCGGTGGAGAGGCCTTGCATGATGGCTGCTGTTTCCATCGCTTCGGCAAGCAAAAACGCATAGGCTGGACCGCTCCCTGATACGGCAGTCACGGCGTCCATTAACGCTTCTTCGGTGATCCATAGGGTCTTGCCTACGCTGTTAAAGAGTTCTTCAGCGATGGTGCGTTGTGTGCCCGTGGTTTGTGAGGTGGCGAATAGTCCGGTTACGCCGGCACCTAGCAGGGCTGGGGTATTCGGCATGGCGCGCACAATCGCACAGGTGTCGCCAAGCCAGTGTTTGAGTTTGCAGGTGGTGATGCCTGCAGCGATTGAGATAACCAGTGGTGTGTTGGGTTGCACTGGAAGTGGCAGGGTGGCACACACGTCAGGCATCACTTGGGGTTTCACGGCCAGCACCCAGGTGCTGGTGTCGGTGGCCGCTTCTGTGGCTGTGGTGACGGCCTTGATTTTGAAGTCAGCGATAAGTGCATCGCGCAGTGCGGCGATTGGTTCGATGACGCATATTGACGTGCTGGGGGCGCCTTGGCGGATCATGCCTGCGATCAAGCTGCGCGCCATATTGCCGCCGCCGATGAATGCGATCTGTGATGGGCTGGGAAGTAGGGTGACGTGTGGCATAGCAATGCTGGAGAAGGAGGCAATTATGGTAGCGGTAGCTCTTGTCCACCGTCGATGTTGCACGGGGCGTCAACCATGCGTGTTGATCGGAGATGCAATGGGGGGCGTAAATGAAGGAGGGTGTGTGTCGATTGTCAAAGTGGCCGGTTTAGGTGGGTGTGCTCGTGGAGCAGTTGGTCACTGTTGCCACGATGCAGGGTGTGTTGGAGTTGCAATGTGGGTATGAGTCGTGGGCATCAGAGCGTGCATTGGGTGATGAATATCTGTGTATTCGAAGAGATGGACATGGTCAGTCATGGTGTTGCTTGATCCGTGCATCCGTAGTGTGTTGCAGGTGTAACGGTGAGTTGCGGTACTGGAGTAACTGTGATTTAGTCGAGGCATATGCGGTTTATTCAGAGCGTTCCACGGCAAGAGCCGTGAGTAATGCGTTGCCGCTTTTCCCGTATCGTAAAAGGCAGCCATGGTTTCCAGCACCCGCCAAAGGATTGAAGAGAGTATGTTGTACGATGCCAGCGATGAGCGGGATGCCTGTGGCTTTGGCATGGTTGCGCAGTTGGATGATCAGCCTTCCCGCGCGTTGCTTGAAATTGCCATCGCTGCACTTTCGCGCATGACGCATCGTGGGGGTGTTGCTGCCGATGGGCTGACCGGTGATGGTTGCGGCTTGTTGATTCGTAAGCCTGATGCTTTCTTGCGTGCGTTGGCTGGTGAGGCCGGTATCGCGCTTGGCCCCCGTTACGCTGTCGGTATGGTGTTCCTGCCTGGTGAACGTGCCGCGGCGGCGCATTGTCGTCAGGTGTTGGAGGCTGAGTTACAACGCGTTGGAGTGCGGCTGTGTGGTTGGCGTGAGGTGCTGATCAATCGCAGTGTGTGTGGGCAATTGGCACGGGATACGTTGCCGCACATTGAGCAGGTGTTCGTTGATATTGATCCTAAACACAGTGAGGATGCGTTCGGGGTGGCGTTGTTTCTGGCGCGTCGCCGTGCTGAGCGGCAGTTGTGTGACTATCATGATTTTTATGTCGCCACCCTGTCCCCCTATGCGATTTCTTATAAAGGGATGGTGTTGCCGGATAAGTTGCCGGTGTTTTATCCGGATCTGCAGCGCAGCGAGCTGTCTTCTAGCGTGATCGTGTTTCATCAACGCTTTTCCACCAACACCTTGCCGCGTTGGCCGTTGGCGCATCCATTCCGGTTGCTTGCCCATAATGGCGAAATTAATACGATTGAAGGCAACCGCCGTTGGGCGCAGGCGCGCAGTAAGGTGTGGCGAAGCCCGCGTTTCGATATCGCCGAGTTCGATCCGGTGATTTCGATGAAAGGCTCTGATTCGCAGAGTCTGGATAACATGCTTGAGCTGTTGATCGCTGGTGGCATGGACCTGTTACAGGCGTTGCGTATTCTGGTGCCGCCAGCAACTAGAACGTTGGAATTCAAAGATGCTGATCTGGCGTCGTTCTATGAGTTTTACGGCTTGAATACGGAGCCTTGGGATGGTCCGGCCGGTATCGTTGCTTACGATGGTCGCTATGCGGCTTGTATGCTTGATCGCAATGGTTTGCGTCCGGCGCGTTGGATGTTGACTGCGGATCGTCACTTTCTTGTTGCCTCTGAGGCCGGGGTATGGGAGTTGCCCGTTGAGCGGGTGATCCGTAAGGGCAAGCTCGGACCTGGTGAGATGATGGCGATTGATTTGAAGCGTGGTGATCTGCTTGATTCCGATGCGATCGACCGTATTAACCGCGCGCGCGCGCCTTACAAGCAGTGGTTGCAGCAGGGCGTGACTTATCTGCAAACTGAGTTGATTGATCCATCGTTGGTTGAGGAGCCTTTCTCCGACCAGACATTATGTAGTTATCAAAAGCTATTTCAGCTCAGCACGGAGGAAGTGGAGCAGGTGTTGCGTCCACTTGCGGAAACCGAGCAAGAAGCCGCTGGCTCAATGGGGGACGATACCCCGATGGCGGTGCTTAGCGCGCAGATCCGGCCGTTGTACGATTATTTCCGACAAGCGTTTGCGCAAGTCACGAATCCGCCGATTGACCCGCTGCGTGAAAGCATCGCGATGTCCCTCACGACCCAGTTGGGCAGGGAGACCAATATCTTCCACGCTGGTCCGGAAACGGTAAATCACGTCATTCTTGATTCGCCAGTTCTGAGCCAGCGTAAATTGCGTCAGTTGCTGAAGATGCCGCAGTATCTGGAAAAGAACCGGCTTATTGACCTTTCTTACACTGTGGATGAAGGGTTGCAGGCTGGGCTGAAGCGAATGTGCGATGAGGCCGAACAAGCGGCGCGTGATGGTATCGTCATGTTGCTACTGTCTGATCGCTATCCAGTTCCGGAGCGGCCGATGGCGCATGCGTTACTGGCGACTGGTGCGGTGCATCATCACTTGTGCCGGGTGGGCTTGCGTTGCGATGTCAACTTGATCATTGAGACAGGCACGGCCCGCGATCCGCATCATATGGCTTGCTTGTTGGGTTTTGGTGCAACGGCGGTGTATCCGTACCTGTCCTATCAGATGCTGTTTAATTTGGGGCGGCGGGGCATCCTGAAGTTGCAGAAGGCAGGCGAGCAGTCGCAGATTGGCCGCAGCTACCGCAAGGGGATCTACAAGGGATTGTCCAAGATCATCTCCAAGATGGGGATTTGTACGATTGCTAGTTATCGTGGTGCGCAGTTATTTGAAATCGTTGGTTTGGATCCGGATGTGGTGGCTTTGTGTTTCCCGGACACTCCGGCGAGGATCGGCGGTGTGAGCTTGATGCAGTTGCATACTGAGGCCTGTGAGTTGACTGCACGTGCTTGGAATGATCGCATCGCACCTGAGGTCGGTGGCTTGCTGAAGTATGTGCATGGTGGTGAGTACCACATGTACAACCCGGATGTGGTGATGACGCTGCAACATGCGACACGCACGGGTGATGCGGCGGACTGGCGCTTTTATATGGATGCTGTACACACGCGTCCACCATCGGCATTGCGTGATTTGCTGCAATTGAAGAAGGCGGAGATTCCAACCCCGTTGGATCAAGTTGCTCCGGCAACCGATGTTCTGTGCCGTTTCGATACTGCTGCGATCAGTCTTGGTGCGTTGTCACCGGAAGCGCATGAGGCGCTTGCCGTCGCGATGAATCGCCTGGGTGGGCGTTCCAATTCTGGTGAGGGTGGGGAGGACCCTGCGCGCTATGGCACCGAGAGGCGTTCGAAAATTAAACAAGTGGCTTCCGGTCGCTTTGGTGTCACTCCCGAATATTTGATTAATGCGGAAGTGCTGCAGATCAAGATTGCCCAGGGTGCCAAGCCGGGTGAGGGAGGGCAGTTGCCTGGCCATAAAGTCAATGATTTGATTGCGCGGTTGCGTTACGCCAAACCTGGTATTGGTCTGATCAGCCCGCCGCCACACCACGATATCTACTCCATTGAGGATCTGGCGCAGTTGATTTATGACCTAAAGCAGGTCAATCCGCAGGCGTTGGTGTCAGTCAAGTTGGTTTCGCACGTTGGTGTGGGCACGATCGCCGCTGGTGTGGTCAAGGCGGGTGCTGATCTGATTACGGTCTCTGGTCACGATGGTGGTACCGGTGCCTCGCCAATCAGTTCGATTCGCTATGCTGGTGTGCCGTGGGAGTTGGGGGTGGCCGAGGTACATCAAGCGCTGGTTGCTAATGATTTGCGTGAGCGCACCACGTTGCAGACCGATGGTGGTTTGAAGACTGGTTTGGATGTGGTCAAGGCGGCGTTGTTGGGTGCCGACAGTTTTGGCTTCGGCACTGCGCCGATGATCGTGCTGGGTTGTAAGTACTTGCGTATTTGTCATCTCAACAATTGTGCAACTGGTGTTGCGACACAAGATGAGCGTTTGCGTGCCAATCACTTTACCGGCTTGCCCGAGCGCGTAGAGAATTTTTTTCGCCTGCTTGCTGAGGAGGTGCGGCAGTGGTTGTCGTACTTGGGTGCGATGTCGTTGGATGACATCATTGGACGTACCGATTTGTTGCAGCAGTTGGAGGTGTCTTCACGCGAGGGGGTCCGTGTGAATCTGTCACGGCTGTTGACGAATGCCTGCTACGAAGGGACTCACTGTGCTGCGCAGCGTCTCTATGAGTCACCGGATAGTTTGTCGGTACAGATAGATAGTTTGTTGGCCGATGCAATTGCCAATAAAACCGGCGGTGATTACCGCTTTCTGATTCACAATACGGATCGTTCGGTCGGTACGCGCTTATCTGGTGCGATTGCCCGTGTGCATGGCAACCACGGGATGGAGGATGCGCCGTTGCACTTGCGTTTCCGTGGTACTGCCGGTCAAAGTTTTGGTGCATTCAATGTGGGTGGCTTGCATCTGGAATTGGAAGGTGAGGCTAATGACTACGTTGGTAAGGGGATGGCCGGTGGCTGTCTGGTGGTACGGCCGCCGCGTGGTGCACGTTTCGAGGCACGTCATACGCCAATTCTCGGTAATACTTGTTTGTACGGTGCGACTGGTGGCGAGCTTTTTGCGGCTGGGCGCGTCGGTGAGCGCTTTGCGGTGCGTAATTCCGGTGCGTTGGCAGTGATCGAAGGTGCTGGGGATCACTGTTGCGAGTATATGACTGATGGTGTTGTCCTGGTGCTTGGCAAAGTCGGCTTGAATTTCGGTGCGGGGTTCACGGGGGGCTTGGCTTATGTTCTGGACATCGAACGTGATTTCGTGGATCGCTATAACCATGAGTTGATCGATATCCATCGTGTCTCTGTTGAGGGCTTTGAAAATTATCGCCAGCATTTGCGTCATCTTGTTGTCCGTCATCGTGCGCTGACGGGTAGCATTTGGGCACAACAGATTCTTGATGAATTCCGGGATTACATCGGGAGGTTCTGGCTTGTGAAACCGAAGGCGGCGAGTATCGAATCGTTAGCCGAGTCGCTACGCAGTGCCGCTTAATGTGTGTGTTTCCCATTGCATAAACTAGAGAGAAGCAGGAAGGGACTGCGTTTTTCTCTCTGCTATCGCTCTTTCTCAGAGTATGTGTTCCCGCTGGATGGTGAGTGCGTGGAACGAAGAAGTCACGGAATCTTTATTTATGAGTCGCAAGCACGCTTTCCAATTTCTTGATTTGCCTCGGCAGATGCCGCAACGCATCCCGGTGGAGCTGCGTACTTCCGGGGATTGGCGGGAGTTATACGGTAAGTTCGATAAGGGTGAAGCGCAGTACCAAGCCGGTCGCTGTTTGGACTGTGGTAATCCATATTGCAGTTGGAAGTGTCCGGTGCATAACGCCATCCCGCAGTGGTTGCAGTTAGTGCAGGAAAATCGCATTGATGAGGCCGCAGCGTTGTGCCATGCAACCAACCCGCTTCCTGAAGTGTGCGGCAGGGTGTGTCCGCAGGACCGTCTCTGTGAAGGCAGTTGCACGCTGGAGGAGTTTGGTGCGGTCACTATCGGTGCGGTGGAAAAGTACATTGTGGATACCGCGTTGCAGCAGGGGTGGCGTCCCGATTTGAGCCATGTGCAACCGACGGGTTGGCGTGTGGCGGTGGTCGGTGCAGGGCCTGCCGGCCTTGCCTGTGCGGATCGTTTGGCGCGTGCTGGGGTCCAGGCGGTGGTGTATGACCGCTATGAGCAGATCGGCGGGTTGCTGCAGTTCGGGATTCCCAGTTTTAAGCTTGATAAGGCGGTGATGAGTACGCGCCGCCAAGTGCTTGAGGGCATGGGCGTAGAGTTTCGATTGGGTGTGGAGATTGGAAAGGATCTGGGGATTGAAGCGTTGTTGGAGGACTACGATGCTGTGTTCCTTGGCGTCGGTGCGTATCGCTACACGGACGGTGGCTTGCCGGGTCAGGACTTGAAAAACGTGTTGCCGGCATTACCGTTTTTGGTTCAGAACGGACGTATCATTTCTGGCAATGATCCGTATGGCCGTCCGATTGCCGGTTGGGAGGATCAGGTGCAGTTGCCGGATGTGGCGGGGAAGTCTGTGGTTGTACTCGGTGGCGGTGATACCGGCATGGATTGTGTACGGAGTGCGATCCGTTTAGGTGCCACCAAAGTCACCTGTATCTATCGGCGTGATGAGGCGAATATGCCTGGCTCGGCGCGTGAGGTTGCTAACGCGCGGGAAGAGGGGGTGCGCTTTCTGTTTAATCGTCAGCCATTGTCGATTCAATCCGGTACCGACAAACAAGCCATTGGTGTCACTGTGGTGGAAACGAAGCTTGCTGAGCCGGATGCCAATGGTCGTCGCAACGCAGTGCCTATCCAGGGTACTGAAGCGGTGCTGGAAGCGGATGTGGTGATTATTGCTTTTGGTTTTTCGCCGATGTTGCTGGAGTGGTTAACTGCGCAGGGTGTACAAGCGTCGAGCAACGGCCGCATTGTGGTGGCGTTGTCTGATACTGGCGATAGACTGACCTATCAGACAACGCATCCGAAGTTGTTTGCTGGTGGTGATTGTGTGCGTGGTGCCGATTTGGTTGTCACTGCCGTGGCCGAGGGGCGCGACGCGGCTGAGAGCATTGTGCGGTGGTTGCGTGCGACTGCACAGGTGATGGATGTTGCGGTGATCTGAGCGGGATGCTGACGCATTGCACCAAGCCTAGTGGGCTTCGCTGGAGGGAGGATGAATATTGGTTCTCCTTTTGGTTCTCCTTGAGTTTATCTTTGGGATGCTGATCGTGGCATCTGTACGGTTCTTTATGTTGTAGATGAATGTGTATCTCAGAGGTGGCTCCCACGCTTAGGCGTGGTTTCTGGCGATTGTCCGGGGGGGGGCTGTTGTTGTATAGCCCTCTTTGAGGATTGATTTTGGTCGAAGCTGCTGCTCTGTATTATTTTTATGTGTTGTCAATGAATGCTGCATTGCTGAGCATTGCCGATGGCCGCCTATTACTGTGCTTTTTAACAAAAAAAGATTTTATTTTTTTCAAAAAGAATATTCGCTTTTAAAGCGTTTTTTCCTGCTTTGCCGCTTTTTTCAACACAGTGTTAAAGCCTTCTATTTATCAGTATTGCCACTGTCTTATTAACAAGGTTATCCACAATTATTGTGGATAAAGGTGAGCTGTACCGAGCTGAAATGTGCGCTTTAAGTTACCTCGTGACGGGGTGAAAGATTCATAATTCCGTGATGCAGAAGAAATATTCGCAGTCTGTAGTAAGTGATGAATAATCTTTGAGTTGTGAAGAAAAGGTTTTTCGTCGTAGTCCAATGTCAATGCAAGACGTCGATTTTGAATCTGTTGAGTCAGCTGTAAGCAGGAATGACAAAACGGCGATGTTGAGGTGTGCGTATTGAGAGTGGTTGTTGATCGGGAGGATTCAGAGTTATTCATTCACTGTTTCATTTCAAATCCACTGCGGTACTCAACTTTTTCAGTTGTGCTCCAGTGTCGAGTCCACCCCCGTGTTGGGGGTGGTATCTGGATGTGAGTTTCCAATTATGTTGCTGTCAATCAAGTCAGTGGAGAGGGGGCGTTGTGGGTGAAAAGGCCTTGTTTCCCAACATCCTTGGTTGCTCACTCGATCACGTTTTTATTGCGTCTGGTGTGTTTTTTACGATTATTTGTGGATTTTAGTGATCTTACGTGTGTGTGATTCCAGGATGCTCATCTGCGGCTTGTCGTTGCCGTCACTGTTTGGATGCAGGTTGAATGGATAATCGGGACTAAACCAGGGGTTAGATCCCCACCACGTCAGTCCCAACCAGACGTCTGCGTTTTCCTCAATATAGCTGAGCATGCCTTCCAATGCTTTGTTGCAAGTATCGTTGTTGCCAGTAGCGAACTCGCCAAGGAAACCGGTTTTGTGGTAGGTGCGCAGCCAGTTGGTGAATGCTTCTAGCTTCTCGGCTCCGATGGTGGTGCTGATGCATTCGCCCGTCGTGCCGGTGCTATTTTCATTGAGATATTGGTGTACTTCGAACGCCATGTGTTTGGCAGGATCATTGATGTTCAGCAGCGCTTCTCCATTAGGGATGCCGTAGTAGCTGCTCAGCCAACTGTGTGCGCCGCTGTAAGCGGTACCCGGCACTAATACGAGGTTACGTGCGCCAGTGCTGCGGATTGCGTTGATGGATGCTTGAGCAGCCTTAGCCCAAGTGGTTGAGGTGATTTCATGAGGCTCGTTCATCAGCCCGAAGATGACTGCTTTGTCGTTGGCAAACTGTAGGGACAGACGTTTCCATAGATCAGCGAAGGCGCTGATAGGAACATTGTCACTGCCGATCAGCTCATCGTTATATTTGGCGTAGTTATGGATATCTAGAATGATATGTAATTTCTGGGCTTTCGCTTGCTCGACGGCGTTAAGAATCAGGTTGAGTTGCGTGGCGTCCAATGCATCATTCAGTGTGGGCTGGACGCGTTCCCAAAGGACAGGGAGGCGCACGATGTTCATGCCCTTTTTGGCCACGTAAGCGTAGTCAGATGCACTTGGATAAAGATAGTCCTTATAGAGAACACCTGGTTTATTGCTTGGGCTGAATTCCGGGCCAGGAAGATTGATACCAGCGTACGTCAGTATGTTTGTGGTATGGCTTGGTGATGTTGGTGCCAGTGTCGTCAAGCTTGTGAGCAGTATTAGGAAACAGGAGGGGAGGAGGCATAAAGGGTATAGAAAGGAAATGGGCATAGAGATATTTTTCGTGTGTTGTGTGTGGGTATGGTTCAGTTGTGATTGGTATCACGGTCTCTGAGAGGTGCGTACTAAATCATAGCCATCGTATATTTTCAGTGGGCAGCGAGTTATCCGTCGATGATAACAACGCTGTTGTTTGTGCCGAGGCGCTCTGCTGGGGTGTGTGATGTGTCTCAAATGCAGGTGTGGGTGAAGCGTAAGAGTGTTTTTGTCTTTTATGGTTTGGTGACTTGCTGGTATCTGCAGGGTAGTCAAGACACGTTGGCTGTTTGGACTCAGTACGTCGGCATCAATGGCGCTGTTGTGAGTCGTTCTAAGCGGTTGCAGATGTTGCAGTATCTATTGCTTGATGAGGTGTTTTATTCATTGATGCGTATATCACTGTTCTGCCGTGTTTGACATCAGTGTCGGTTTGGTTGCCATCATGCGGTCGCGTGTCGCTTTGAACGGTTGTCCTTCGTACCAATTTGGCCATTGCCCGCTGATCGTCAGGGCACGACCTACCTCGTACAGTGCTTGCAGGTCATCGACAGTACCATCCAACGTCCAAGTTGCTTGGTTGTCTATGTTGTTTGGTTGATAACGTTGCTGTGCATCGTTTTGATTAATGGTGTGCCCACCAGTGACGGTGCTGTTATTACGTAGGGATTCTCCGCGATGGATGTACAACGCAGGCACTCCCGCTTTGGCGAAGTTGATGTGACCTGATCGGAAGTATGTGTCGTTTTGCGTGGATGTTTCACCATGTAGGGTGCGTCCTTGAAGTGCGGCGACAGGTTTGAGAATGTCTTCCAGTTGTGAGCTGCCGAAGCCGATGACGGTCAGGTCACGTGTGCGGTTGGTGACTGACATCGTATCTAGGTTGATGACTCCAGCAATCTTATCCAGGGGGAAGCTGGGGTGCTGTACGTAGTATTTGGAACCGGGCATGTCCGATGCTTTGAATGCCGTTGCCAAGAACACGACGGAACGTTCCGGGCGTGGTCGTTGGTGAGTGTATGCATCGGCGATTTCTAGCATTCCGGCTACGCCAATCGCATTGCCCGCTATCTGGGTGTGGTTATTGCTTATGTTGTCGGTCTGTGTGTCGAGGTGATCCCAATGGGTGGTGTAGATCACTGCTTCATCAGCTTGTTGGCTGCCTGGTAGTACGCCAATGACGTTATGAGAGGTTTTTTGTGTGATGGTGCTTTTCAGGTCCACTGACCAGTTGGCTTTCAGTGAGATCGGTTTGAAGCCGCGTTTGCTTGCGTCGCGGTAAACGTTGTTGAGGTCCAAGCCGGCATTGGCAAAGAGTTGGTGTGCTGTCTGTTGACTGATCCATCCTTGTACTTGCAGGCGCGATTCTGAATCGTCGGCATTGGGCAGGTCATATCGTGGTCCAGACCAGTATTTTTGAAGTGCATCCCAGTGGTAGGTTGTTGCCATGTTGTCGTGCACGATCAGTGCTGCTGCGGCTCCTTTGCGTGCAGCTTCCTCGAATTTGTAGGTCCAGTATCCGTAGTAGGTCATACGCTTGGCACTGGCCAGTTTTGCGTTGCCATTGTGAAAGTTGGGGGTCTTGATGAGTATGACGACGGTTTTACCTTTCCAATTTTGGTTGGCGTAATCGTTCCACTGCTGTTCTGGGGCATCCACTCCGTAGCCGACGAACACTAATTCGCTGTTGTGCAGTTTCACTGTTGGTTGTGCAGTTCTGGTACCTAGCAGGATGTCCCGTCCGAATGTCAGGGCATGGGATTGGTCTGCGGTGTGTAACGCAGGGGTACTCGTCGGATCGGTGATCGTTTCGATCATGGGTACGGTTTGGAACCAGCTGTCACCATTGCCCGGTTGCAGGCCGATACGCAGCATTTGATCGCGGAGGTAGTTGATTGTTTTTTCTTCGCCGTTGCTGTTCGGGGCGCTGTCTTCGGAGACTTTTGAGGTGAAAGATTTTAGGAGTTCAGCAACATCTGCGGAGGTGATTTCAGCTGAGAATACGTGCGAATGAGTGGGCACGGTCGTTACTTCAGCGGTGGGCGGCGGCGGCGGCGCTGGAGTGCGTTGGCAACTGACCAGGCCGGTGCAGACGGTCAAGCTCAACAGGAACGTGCGGGGCATTGGAGGGGCTCGTCGCTGGATGACTGAGAAATTCTACTCGTGATCTGTCGTTGCGCGCGGTATGGGTTTGATATGTGATTAAGGAGGTAGTTGTTTCATTTGGTATCGATCAGGTTGTATTGGTTAGGTCTACGTCCGATTGCACGTTCATAAATCTTCGGTGTGTGTTGTCGTTTTCTTGTCAGGTAATCTGAGGATGTTTGGCTACAATTCGCATCTGTGTTGTAGTCATTGGATTGTCCGTTTGTTGTCTTATCGTTCCGTCCTTGTGCGTCTGTTTCCATTTTGTCTCCAGTGCGCCTTGGCATTGGTGGTCGGTGCGGTGCTGGCTGAGTCTGCCGTCGCACAGAATCAGAGTGAGACCGAGCGTAAGTTGGCTAGGACACGTAGCGAATTAAATGATGTGGCCAAGCAACGGCAGCAGTTGGAGAGTCAACGCGGTGATGCGACCCGGCGTTTGCGTCAGGTTGATGAGCAGGTCGCGCGCTCTGCACGTGATCTTAGTCGGATTGAGGATAAGTTGCGTGAGCAGGAGCAGGCGCTGATCCAAGCCCAAGGGCAACGTGAACAGATGCAGCAGGGATTGGAGGAGCAACGTCGTCAGCTTGCGGTCTTGCTGCGTGTTGTGTATCAAGTGGGTGACAGTGTGCCGCTCAAGTTGTTGTTATCTCAGGATAGTGTGGCGGATGCGAATCGGTTAGTGATCTACCATCGATATCTGCAGCGCGCGCGTGCCGAGCGTATTAGGGCGTTGACTCAGGAGTTGCAGGGCTTGGTTGCGTTGGAGCAGCGTATCGCTGTTCAGCGTCAGACTTTGGAGCAGACACGCCTTCAGCAGGTTGGACAGGCTTCCATCCTCAAGCAGGATCGGCAAAAGCAGGCTAAGACGGTGGCTGAATTGGATACTCGCTATCAGGAGCGTAGTAAACGCGAAAAAGTGTTGGGGCAGAATGCCAAAGCATTGGAGCAAGTGCTTGCCAGCCTACGTGCGGCGGCAGCGCGCGCTGAGGCTGAGCGCCGCGAAGCGGCCCGGCGTTCCGCTGCTCAGGCTGAGTTAGAAGCCAAGAGCGGTCATGTGCCCGCTAAGATGCCGCCTAAGGGGACGACTAACGTCACTGGACCCAAGGTGGGGGGGCTGAGTTGGCCGGTGACGGGTAACTTATTAGCATCCTACGGTGGGGCATTGCCGGATGGGAGGATCAGCAAGGGGGTATTAATCGCTGCTCCTGCCGGAAACAATGTGGTGGCAGTTGCCGATGGCATGGTGGTATTTGCTGAATGGATGACTGGTTACGGAATGATTTTGATTGTCGATCATGGCAACGGTTACATGAGTTTGTATGCAAACAATGACACGTTGTTGCGTAATCCAGGGACGTATGTGAAACGTGGTGAATTGGTTGCCAAGGTTGGTAGGTCGGGAGGGCAGGGAGTGTCTGCTCTATATTTTGAGTTGCGCCACAATGGTCAGCCGATCAATCCTTTGAGTTGGTTGCAAAAGCACTGAAGGCGGTGTGTGATTCCGTAGAGGTATCTGTCACGAATCTATGATCGTTATTTGCTGATTCGGCGGCCATTCAATCTGTATTGTCTGTTGCTTCCCGCATAATTCGTCATTGCTCGGTAGTACCGGGTGCCGTTTTCTTTCCGGAGTGCTGCATGCGTGTTGTTGGGTTGTCATTGGCCATAAGTGTGGTCTTGTTGTCTTTCTCGTTGTCGGCGAAGAATCCCAGCGGTGTTGTTATGTCTCCTCCGGTTGAAGAGATGGAAATGCCGGAGAGCAACGATGTTAACGTGCCGTTAGATGAAATCCGCCGCTTTGTTTCTGTGTATAACGCCATCAAGCAAGCCTATGTTGATCCGGTCAATGACAGGAAGCTGATGCATTCTGCGGTGCGAGGTCTGCTTTCGGATCTGGATCCGCATAGTACCTATTTTGATAAGGAGGATGCCGATGCCTTCGACGAGCAAACCAGCGGTGTTTACGATGGGATCGGTGTGGAGCTGCAAGAGCAGTCGGACAACACGTTGAAGGTGATCGCGCCGATTGATGATACGCCAGCAGCGCGTGCTGGTTTGCGTCCAGGTGATCTGATCGTGGCGATCAACGGCAAGCCGCTTGCCAATGTCGATGCGATGAAGCCGCTGCGCGGTGCGCCAGGCAGTCAAGTCACTTTGACGATTGTGCGCGATAAGAATGGCAAGCCATTCGATATGACAATCAAGCGTGAGACGATACACATCGCTAGTGTGCGTAGCCGTATGCTTGAGCCTGGTTATGGCTATATCCGTATTAGTGTTTTCCAGGCCGATACGGGTAACGATTTCCATAAGCATTTGGGACAGCTTAAGCAGCAAGCGGGTGGTAAGTTGCGTGGTCTGTTATTGGACTTGCGTAGTAATCCTGGTGGATTGCTGACGGCAGCGGTGCAGGTTGCTGATGCTTTGTTGGATAAGGGAAACATTGTCAGTACGCGTGGCCGTATTTCGGCGAGTGATACGCGCTTTGATGCAACGCTGGGAGATTTACTGGATGGTCTCCCGTTGGTGGTATTGGTCGATGCTGGTTCGGCCAGCGCTTCGGAGGTGTTGGTGGGTGCGCTGAGTGACAATCATCGTGCGCGCGTCATTGGCAGCTGTACCTTCGGTAAGGGATCGGTGCAGACGTTGTTGCCGCTTGATAATGGCGATTCGGTCAAATTGACGACGGCGCGTTATTACACTCCGAGTGGTCGTTCGATCCAAGCGAGGGGGATTGTTCCTGATCTGCTGCTCAAGCCAGATGGTGTTGGAGCGGCTGATCTTTCAGGCAGCGGGATTGATCGCAGTGAGGCAGGGCTTCCAGGCCATTTGCGTGGTACTGATGAAGGGGTGCCAGGTTGTACTTCCAGTGATCCGTTGCCGGGCGATACGCCGATCATGACGGCGTTGTTGGAGCTAAAGCAACCGGGTTCAGCGGTGCAGGCTAAAAAAGCGATCCCTGTAAAAGTGGTCAGCGATGTTAAGTCGGCAACAAAGAGTCCGTTGTCAGTGTTTGGTAAGGATAGGGCTGTCAAGCGAGTGCCGGTGGTGTCTCCTACAAGTGAGCAAGTTGATGGTCAGCCAAGCAAATAGCATGGTGTGCCGTATTGTTAGGGGGCTGTCTGTGGTTTTTTAAAAATGTTCGGATGATGTGTTGCATGTGGTTTTGTATGAATGATGGTGTCCTGGGTGTTTATTCGTCGGTGATCAAACACATGGCTGATGTCCTGTAATACGGTGGTTGCGCGCGGTTGGGAGTCTTCTTCAATAGAGTTGGTCTGCTTGTCGGTGCAGTTGGCTTTCAGTGTCTTGTTGATGTTGGTGGCTGAGAGTTTGCTGCAATGTGGTTGTGGCGGGTAGGTTCAAAACGGGTCGGTTTGTGTTTCTGGATGGTGTCCACGATCCAATACATTTCCGGTTTCTAGTGGATTGCTTTTAGGATGCCGCGTGCTGCTGAGGGGCGTCGTAGGAACGACGTTCAACGTTGCGTTCTGGGTGTGGGAATGGGTGTCCGTGTGCCTCAGATGTGAAAGCTGATGCTGTCCCATTGAAGTGATGAATTCTTTTTTCCCAGGTGTTTTTGTCGCTGTCGTTGTGAGTCATTGATTCACGATGATGTGAGGAAGTTAACCTGGATGTATGCGAAGGTTTTTTTAAAGGACTGACCGAAATCTTCTGTCTGAATAAATGTATGGGTTCATAGTGATGTTAGAAATGGTGTGATTAGGACTTGTGATGTGTATACGGGATGCTTCGGTCCGCTGTTTGACAGTGCTGCAGGAGGTGAGTTGGAGTTTTGAGATGTGTGGTTGGATCCGTTGTTGTCATGGGTGTTATTAGAATGTGTTTTGAATCATCAGGAGAGTGTTGATAGGTGATGGTAAGTGTGTCAGTAGTGATCCGGTGTTTGCCTCACTTGCTGGTGTGTGTGGGGGGCGGCTGTGTGTGAGAATGTAAATGTGGCTTGGAGATGTTTTAGCAGCAGTCGTTGCGGTGAATTGGCAGAGAGATTGAGATGTTGGTGCGTTTCCCACGAGACGCTGTTTTGCTCATGTCCCTAGAACACGCGACAATGGCAGTTCTTTATGCATCGGCTCTCTAGTGATCGTTGGGTCTGGCGGTTTGCTTGGTAGCCCGCATCCGATTCCACCTTAGATTGAGAGGTTCGTAGCACACTATGTCCAGTACGCCCAAGCTTATTTATACACTTACAGACGAGGCGCCGTTCTTGGCAACGCAGTCGCTATTGCCAATTATCAAGGCTTACACCAAGGTTGCTGGTATCCAGGTTGAGACACGTGATATTTCTTTGGCCGGGCGTATCTTGGCGCAGTTTCCTGATGTGTTGACCGAGACGCAAAGAGTCAGTGACGATCTGGCTGATTTGGGGCAAATGACGGCTAGTCCGGATGCCAACATTATTAAGTTGCCTAATATCAGTGCTTCAATGCCGCAGTTAAAGGCTGCTATCAAAGAGTTGCAGGAGCAGGGCTATTTGTTGCCGGATTATCCGGATGAACCAAAAAACAGTGCGCAAAATGATGTCAAGATGCGCTATGACAGGGTGAAGGGTAGTGCGGTCAATCCCGTACTGCGTGAAGGCAATTCTGATCGCCGTGCCCCGTTGTCAGTGAAGAATTATGTGCGTAAGTATCCGCATCGGATGGGGGCGTGGAGTACTACATCCAAGTCGCATGTCGCACATATGGAGGGCGGTGATTTTTTTGGTAGTGAACGTTCGGCTGTACTCGCTCAGGCTGGTATGTTGAAGGTCGAACTGATTGCTAAGGATGGCACGGTGACGGTACTCAAGGATAAGGTTGCAGTGAGTGCCGGTGATATTGTGGATGCTGCGGTGCTGAGTAAGCAGGCATTGGCTGTGTTTGTTGCTGCACAGATGAATGATGCGAAGTCACAGGGGGTGCTGTTTTCGGTACACCTGAAGGCGACGATGATGAAGGTGTCCGATCCGGTGATATTTGGGGTGTTTGTTTCAGAGTTCTACAAAGAGGCTTTGGCCAAGCATGCTGACACGTTGAAACAGGTCGGTTTTGATCCTAACAATGGTATTGGCGATTTGTACGCACGCATTGTTGCGTTGCCGGAGGAGATCCAGGCAGTCATCAGGGCTGATGTGCAGGCTCAGTATGCCAAACGTCCTGGTTTGGCGATGGTTAATTCTGTAAAGGGGATCACTAATTTGCATGTGCCTAGTGATGTGATTGTGGATGCGTCGATGCCGGCGATGATCCGTAGTTCTGGGCAGATGTGGAACGTTGCAGGGACGCTCCAAGACACTAAAGCAGTGATTCCGGATCGTTGTTATGCCGGCGTGTATAAAACTGTCATTGATGATTGCAAGTTACACGGTGCTTTTGATCCAGTGACGATGGGTTCGGTGCCCAATGTCGGTTTGATGGCGCAGAAGGCTGAGGAATATGGTTCGCACGACAAAACGTTTCAGGTACAGAGTGGGGGTGTAGTCCGTGTCAGTGATGATCGGGGTGAGGTGTTGTTCGAGCATTCGGTAGAGGTGGGTGATCTTTGGCGCATGTGCCAAACGAAGGATGCACCGATCCAGGATTGGGTCAGGTTGGCGGTGGAACGTGCCCGTCTGAGTCATGTTCCGGCAGTGTTCTGGTTGGACAGCGCCCGTGCGCATGATGTGCAGGTGATTGCAAAAGTTGAGCGTTATTTAAAAGATCACGATACCAACGGTTTGGATATACGTATTATGTCGCCGGTGGCAGCGATGGAATTTTCGCTGGCCCGTATTCGTAAAGGTCAGGACACGATTTCGGTGACCGGTAATGTGTTGCGGGATTATTTGACCGATTTATTCCCAATCATGGAATTGGGCACCAGTGCCAAGATGCTTTCCATTGTTCCGTTAATGGCGGGAGGTGGTTTGTTTGAAACTGGTGCCGGTGGTTCCGCGCCGAAGCATGTACAGCAATTTACTGAGGAGAATTACTTGCGTTGGGATTCGTTGGGTGAGTTTCTGGCGTTGGCTGCATCGTTGGAGCATCTTGGTAACCGCTATGATCATGTTGCTGCAAAGGTGTTAGCGAAAGCGCTGGACGTGGCTAACGGTCAAATTTTGGATAACAACAAATCTCCTGCGCGTGAAATCGGTGAGTTGGATAATCGTGGTAGCCATTTTTATCTCGCTTTGTATTGGGCTCAGGCATTAGCTGCACAGGATGAGGATGTTGTGTTGCAGGTTAAGTTTGCATCTTTGGCTAAAGTGCTGAGTGAGCATGAGATAACCATCGTTGCTGATCTCAATGCGGTTCAGGGATCTCCAGTGGATATTGGTGGTTATTATCATCCTGATTTGGCTAGGGTTGCTGCTGGGATGCAGCCTAGTAAGACCTTCAACGATGCGTTGAGGTTGTTCTCGAGTTGATCTTTTATTGTTGCCAAGCAGTCTATAGGGCTTGGTGAGTTTTGGAAGTAAAAATGAAGGCCCGCGTCTTTAGATGCGGGCCTAAACGTGAACACCAGAAAGTGTTATCGCTTTGTCAAAGCGATGAGAGGGGATAGATTTGATCTACTAGGCCTTGATAAGGCGGCCTGGATTTTATGATTGTGAGTAATGCTTACTGTATTGTTCCAGCATAGGCCTGAGAATGCCTGTAATTGGTATCTTATTAATTTATTCTAAACAGAAAGATGGAAAAGGTGGAGTAAGAATTGGCGTATTGGATTGTGGAGTGCCTATCTTTTTCTATTTAGGATGATGTACTTCGTACAGTAGAACGATATGGTTCTTGTGCCGTAAAAGTCATGCTGCGCTACCACTGGTTCAAGAAGCAATGCAGATTATGGGTGATCGTTTCGATTGAGTTCTTTACGAGCTGTAGTAGCTTCCTTCTCATACATTTAAGTAAAGGCACCCATTGGGATCTGTAATGATCCCGATATATCAGTAGACTGTAGTTTGTGTAGGTGTCTATGGTCTAGGCTGCAAGGACAGGGATTAGTTAGCGCTTCATTGAACCAAAGAACTCGTCGTTCGACTTGGTGTTCTTCATTTTATCAAGCACAAACTCGATTGCTGCAATCTCGTCCATTGGGTGCAGTAATTTGCGAAGGATCCAAATTTTCTGCAATAGATCGGATTCGATCAATAAATCTTCACGGCGAGTACCGGAACGGTTGATATCAATTGCCGGATATACGCGTTTCTCGGCAATACGGCGATTTAGATGTAACTCGCAGTTGCCAGTACCCTTGAACTCTTCATAGATTACCTCATCCATTTTGCTGCCGGTATCGATGAGTGCGGTTGCGATGATGGTCAGCGAGCCACCTTCTTCGACATTGCGTGCTGCACCGAAGAAGCGTTTGGGGCGATGTAGTGCGTGTGCATCCACGCCACCAGTGAGTACCTTGCCTGAGCTGGGTACAACGTTGTTATA
The DNA here is from genome assembly GCF_011801475.1 of Xylella fastidiosa. Classification (NCBI taxonomy): domain Bacteria; kingdom Pseudomonadati; phylum Pseudomonadota; class Gammaproteobacteria; order Lysobacterales; family Lysobacteraceae; genus Xylella; species Xylella fastidiosa. The sequence goes on along the minus strand of NZ_CP044352.1, from coordinate 2,468,602 downwards.
GGCACGTGCCAAACGGGTGATTGAGTCAAGTAGGATGACTACATCCTTTTTATGTTCGATTAAGCGCTTTGCGCGTTCGATGACCATTTCGGCGACTTGTACATGGCGTGCAGCTGGCTCGTCAAACGTTGAGGAAATAACTTCGCCCCGAACAGTGCGCTGCATTTCTGTCACTTCTTCAGGACGTTCGTCAATCAGTAATACAATCAGGTGTACTTCTGGATGATTGGTAGTGATCGCCGTTGCTACCTGTTGCATTAGCATCGTTTTACCGGCTTTTGGGGGGATACTATTAGTGCACGTTGCCCCTTGCCTTGTGGTGCCATCAAATCAAGGATGCGGCCGGTAATATCCTCTGTCGAGCCGTCAGCGCGTTCCAAACGGAAGCGTTTGCGTGGAAACAGTGGGGTCAGGTTCTCAAAAAGGATCTTATTTTTGGAAGCTTCCAGAGGTTCGCCATTAATCGTATCAACGATTGACAATGCAAAGTACCGTTCACCGTCCTTAGGGAAACGAATCCGGCCCGACAGGTGATCACCAGTGCGTAGATTGAAGCGGCGAATTTGACTGGGGGAAATATAGGTATCGTCTGGACCGGCCAAGTAGCTGGCTTCGGCTGCGCGCAGAAAGCCAAAACCATCTGGAAGGATTTCCAGAACGCCGTCAGCAAACACGCCTTCGCCGTGACGGGTCAGTACTTTTAGAAGTGCAAAGATCACATCTTGCTTGCGTGCACGCGCTACACCTTCGTGGATGTTGAGTTGCTCAGCGATTTCTAGCAGTTTGTGTGCTGGCATCTTTTTCAGATCGCTCAGCGAATATATTGGGAATCCCTCTGGCACACTTGGGTGTGGACGTGGCATGTATGGTTCGTGGTTGCCGTCTTCACCGTTGCTATTGTTTTCATCGCGGAAACGATCACGATTACGCTCGCGTCGGTTCCGGAAGCGATCCCGTCTGTTGTTATTGAATCGCTGGTTCTGTTGCCCATAGCCTTCTGCTGATTCACTGCTGTCCTGTACGGAGGGAGTGGTTGCAGACGTTTGGGACATGACTTGCGAGGGAGGGGGGGCTGATTCCAAATGCGCAGCACGTTGAGCTTCGGTCTCTGGTGTTTGTGGCTGTACGGTTTGGTGTGTCACGGATTGTTGGCTACTTTCCACACTGGACTTGCTTGTGCGGATTTTACGCACGGTTTTTTCGCTTTCGCCATGCGAGGTAGCGCTCCCGCTTTCGGAACTTGTGATATCAGACAATTGTATTTTCCTCGCTATAGCTATAGGAGAGGCGAGCGCCCTGAAAAGGCGGACAAGGTGTAAGAAGTGGGAGTAATTTCAGGATACGGCAGCGCGCGTTGGGGCCGGATATGCCTCACCCTATCATTGTCCGTGTTGCCAAGCAAGCGGCGGCAACGCGAGTTATTTTTCTGCATTCATAATAGTATAGGGTAAATTATGAGGTATGAACGGTGCGAGGCATCATGAGTCGGTGTTTGCCAGCACTTTGTCAATCATTTGGGTTAGACGACCCTTTCCGACGGCGCCGGTCTGGGTAATTTGAACTTGACCATCTTTGAACAGTAGCAGCATGGGGATAGAACACACGTGATATTTAATCGCTAGTGCGCGGTTCTCGTCGATGTCGACTTTGGCAATTTTTAATCTCCCTTCGTAGCTTTGGGCTAAATCATCAAGTAGGGTAGAGATAATTTTGCATGGGCCGCACCATTTAGCCCAGAAGTCCACTAATACAGGCTGATCGGATAGCAGCACCATGGCATCGAAATTGGCATCGCTGATATGTAGAACATAGTCGCTCAATTGATATTTCCTTGGACGTGAAGGTAATTGCCAGTTAGACAGATTGTTACATTACGGTAAGCTGGGGTCCGTGCGATTGATCAATGGCTCAACCTGAAGTGGCGCTAGCTTGCGCAAAGATTTCAGTTTGCGGTGCTTCTGTAATCCATGCAAGACGCCTCCGAGCCGCTCCAGATCCAAGACAAAGACTGAATGATGAGCGATAAACCGTTGACAAATTTAAATTTTTCTTCATTTGATCTGCATCCAGCGTTGCTTACTGGGCTGACAAGAGCAGGATTTACACTCTGTACTCCGATCCAGGCGCTTACTCTTCCGGTTGCACTGGCTGGCCGTGATATTGCCGGCCAAGCCCAAACGGGAACCGGGAAAACTTTGGCGTTTTTGGTGGTGGTAGTTAACCGTTTACTTAGCAGTCCTGGGCTAGTCAATCGTAACCCAGAAGATCCGCGTGCGTTGATTTTGGCGCCAACCCGTGAGCTTGCGATTCAAATCTATAACGATGCAGTGAAATTTGGTGGCAATCTTGGGTTACGTTTTGCGTTGATTTATGGGGGCGTTGATTACGATAGGCAGCGCGAAATGTTGCGCAAAGGTGCGGATGTGGTCATTGCGACGCCGGGGCGCTTGATTGATTATCTTAAGCAGCACGAGGTGGTTTCGTTGCGCGTTTGTGAGATTTGCGTTCTTGATGAAGCAGATCGGATGTTTGACCTTGGGTTTATCAAGGACATTCGCTTTATATTGCGGCGTTTGCCCGAGCGTTGTAGCCGTCAGACTTTGCTGTTCTCAGCCACTCTCAGTCACCGCGTGTTGGAGTTGGCATATGAGTATATGAATGAGCCAGAGAAGCTGGTGGCGGAGACTGAGAGTGTCACTACTACGCGTGTCCGTCAACGTATTTATTTCCCTGCTGAGGAGGAGAAAATCCCATTGCTCTTGGGTTTGCTCTCGCGTAACGAGGGGATGCGTACTATGGTGTTTGTCAATACAAAGGTGTTCGTCGAAGGTGTTGCGCGCGCGCTTGATGAGGCTGGTTACCGGGTCGGTGTGCTGTCTGGAGATGTGCCACAAAGGAAGCGAGAGACTTTGCTTAATCGTTTCCAGAAAGGGCAATTGGAAATACTGGTTGCCACAGATGTGGCTGCACGTGGATTGCACATTGATGGCGTTAATTACGTATACAACTACGACCTACCGTTTGATGCAGAAGATTACGTTCACCGTATTGGCCGTACTGCGCGTTTGGGAGCTGATGGTGATGCGATTAGTTTTGCCTGTGAGCGTTACGCGATGAGTTTGCCGGACATTGAGGCATATATCGAGCAGAAGATCCCGGTTGCAGCAGTGACTGCTGAGTTGTTGGCTCCATTGTCGCGTCCTGGACGTGCATCGAATGGTAACGGTGATACTGTTGGAGATATTTCCCCACATTCTCGTGACGTGCTGGTTGCTCAGGAATGGCGTCGGGGTAAGCCCAGGGGTAGCCCTGGAGAGCGCGATGGTCGCATCCGTGTATGTAAAGGGACCCGGTCGGATGGGGGAGGTGGGCGCCGCCGCACTAAATTTCGCTTGGAGACCGAGCGTGATTCCAGTGTGGATGGGGCAGTCACTCCTGTATTTGGAGTGTCTACGGGGATAGTATCTGCTCCAGGTAAAGAGGTGGGGCGAAACATCGGTCTCCGACGTCGTAGTCGTTCAATGGATTCTGGTGAAAGTGGCCATGTTGTCGCCACTGCCGACCAAGTGGCTGCTAAGTCAGGTAGTCAACCGTCGCTCTTAGGTCGAATAGGGCGCCGTATCCGCTCGCTGTTAAGTATGTTCTAAGAAGATTGCCCTGGGCCAGGAAGCCCATTACTGCGTAGTCTTACGATGCTTCGATATGATTACGTGCATGAGTGTCCTTAGTTTCGATAATGTTAGTAAGCAGTACTCCGATGGTCATCTTGCTCTTGACGATGTCAGTTTCAGTGTCGCCGAGGGTGAGATGTTGTTTGTCACTGGCCATTCTGGGGCTGGTAAGAGTACGTTGCTCAGGTTGATTCAACTTGATGAGCGTCCTACCTACGGTGAAGTATTGTTTGATGATCTAAATCTGCTTAACGTGCGCGGGCGCCAGATACCATTTCATCGGCGTCAAGTCGGTGCTGTTTATCAGGACCATCGTTTGCTGATGGATTACAGTGTCGGTGATAATGTCGCTTTGCCACTCGTTCTGCGTGGTATTCCTCGTGCGGAAATTGGCAAGCAGGTGTGCTCAGTCTTGGAGCGTGTTAGTTTGGCCCATCGCTCACGAGCGTTGCCATCGGAGTTGTCGGCTGGTGAGCAGCAGCGTGTTGGTATCGCTCGTGCGATTATTAGTGAACCACGTTTATTGGTTGCTGATGAACCTACGGGTAATCTTGATCCGACGCTAGCTGAAGAGATCATGCAGTTGTTTGTAGAACTTCCGGCACGTGGTACAAGTGTGTTGGTGGTGAGCCATGACTTGGCTTTGCTGAAGAAGATGCGTAAGCGTGTATTGATCCTTGATCATGGACGTCTTGTTGACGATATCTCGCCGCAGGACTTGGCAGAATGAATAAATCTGCTATTAATGCTGCCGACTCCCGATTGGGTGCCTGGGTTGGTTACCATATTCACAGTATCGCGTTTAGCTTCCATTGTGTGATGCGCAAACCTTTGGCGACATTGCTTACAGTCATGGCATTGACTTTGGCGCTTGCATTGCCTCTAGGTTTGTCAATCGTGTTAGGTAATCTTAGGGTGTTGGCTGACAGCGTGCAGCAATCCCGGCAGATTAATCTGTTCTTGAAGACCAAGGTGGATGTTGTGGCGGCTCAGCGTTTGGCTGAGAAGCTGCGTGGTCGTCCCGATGTTGCTGTGGTGGTGGTTCGTACTCCAGAGCAGGGATTGGCTGAGTTACGCGAAGGTGCGAAGCTGGGTGAGGCGATAGATGCGCTTGGTAAAAATCCGTTGCCGAGTTTGTTGGTGGTTATTCCATCCCTATCTGCTGTAGATAGCGAGGTGGCGCGGGTGTTGCAGGCACTTCCAGAGGCTGATTTGGTGCAGTACGACGTATTATGGCAGCGTCGACTGGATGCTTGGCTAGGCTTAGGTCAATATTTGGTGCATATACTTTCAGCTTTGCTCGGCTTTGGTGCTGTAATGGTGGTTGGCAATACCGTCCGGCTGGATATCCAGTCTAGGCGCCATGAGATCGCGGTGCTACATCTGCTTGGTGCTAGCGATGGTTTTATTCGTCGTCCTTACCTGTATTTGGGGACGTGGTACTGTTTGGCTGCTTCTCTTGCTGCGTTTGGTTTGCTAGGTCTGATTGGCGTGGTGTTGCGTGCGCCACTGATGGTGTTGACGGATAGTTATAACAGTCGTTTCGCCCTTCATGGGTTGGGCATATCCGAAGGTGTCATGATTCTTGGAGGTATTCTCCTGTTGGGTTGGCTTGGTGTATGGCTGGTGACGGGGCATTTTTTACGTCAAATGCGCCCCGCGTAAATATGAGAGCTAAATGCTAGTTTCTGAACTCAAGAATAGGCATCTGATCAGTAATACGCCAAGGGTGATGGTCGTAGACGGTTCCAAATTGGTTCGTAAATTGATTACAGACGTGTTGCGGCGTGAGTTGCCAGAAGTAGATGTAATTGGCTGTGTCGGCATTGCTGAAGCACGGCAGACCCTAGAGGCTGGAACAGTCGATTTGGTGACTACTTCGCTTTTTCTGCCTGATGGTGATGGATTGGCTTTAGCCCGTAGCGTACGTGAGGAAGCGGGCCAAGCTTATGTGCCAGTGATCGTTGTCTCTGGAGATACTCAGCAGCACTTGGTCGAGCGTCGTTTCACTGAGTATGTGACCGATTATTTCGACAAAGCGTTAGGTCACGAGGCACTGGCTGCCTTCATACGTGGTTATGTGCAGCCCGAGCCAGTATCCAGTGGCACTGTGTTGTATGTAGAAGATAGTTGTGTGGTTGCTGAGGCGACAACACGTATGCTGGAGCGTCAAGGTTTACGTGTGGTTCACGTGCTTACCGCTGAAGATGCCTTCGCATTGTTAACTGCTGAATCGTTGGGGCGCACCGAGTACCGCATCAATTTGGTTCTGACTGATGTGACCCTGAAAGGTGAGCTTAGTGGCTGTGATGTAGTGCAGCGCATCCGTATCGATTTTTCTTATGGTAAACGCCGCCTTCCAGTGCTTGTTATGACTGGCGACACCAATTCTCAAAATCAATCCGAATTGTTGCGAGCCGGAGCTAATGATTTGGTGCAGAAGCCGATTGAGGAGCGTTTGCTTGTAACCAAGGTGTTGTTCCAACTGCGCTTGGCGCGTCTTAAAGATGATCTAGCGACTATTTGAATAGCATGAACGAGCAAGGTAAGGCCATTAATAGTAGTGCCGAGTCTCGAATTCAGTTGGAATCTTCTTGGAAGGCGCACGTTGGTAACTGGTTATTGCGTCCGGAAATGCGGGATTTGTCTTCCTTCCTGCGTGCGAGAAAGGTTGCTGGTGTGAGTGTCTACCCACCAGGATCTCAGATATTTGCGGCGTTCGAAGCGACCCCATTCCAGCGGGTCAAGGCTGTAATCCTTGGTCAAGATCCTTATCACGGTCAGGGCCAAGCGCATGGTTTGTGTTTTTCAGTGCGGCCGGGTATGCCGTTGCCGCCTTCTTTGTTGAATATTTATAAAGAGCTCGAAGAAGATCTTGGGTTGCTCCGCCCTGATCACGGCTGTCTGCTTCCTTGGGCAAAGCGTGGTGTATTGCTACTTAATGCGGTACTGACGGTGGAGGATGGTCGTGCAGGTGCGCATCAGGGTAAGGGCTGGGAAGGCTTTACCGACCATGTCGTTGATACCTTGAATCGCGAGCGTGAAGGACTTGTATTCATGCTCTGGGGTAGCTATGCCCAAGCCAAGGGTAAGGCTATTGATACGCGTCGCCACCTTGTACTCAAGGCTCCGCACCCTTCACCTTTGTCAGCGCATCGTGGTTTTCTGGGTTGCCGTCATTTTTCTCTCTGCAACCAGTACTTGAGCCAACATGGCTTGGGAATGGTGGATTGGAGCTTGCCTCCATGTATTGCACTGGATGGTGCAATATTAAATGGTAGAATAGCGGTGTAGTGATTACCGGCCCATGACAATGTTAGGATGCCATTTTAATTTAAATGGAGTTTTTCTAAAGATTTGTTCATTTTAAACGTATAGCTGTCACTGTGTGGTTACTTTAAGATTTGGGATACTTGAGTATGACTCGAAATACATCAATGGTGCTTGTGGGAAACAACTTTCCTGTTCCAAATGCCCTCGGTTCGTTGGAGGCATACATCAGTGCCGTGCACCAGATATCGGTACTTTCGGTTGATGAGGAGCAGCTATTGGCTCGCCGTTATCGTGATCAACAGGATTTAGATGCTGCACGTGAGTTGGTGCATTCGCACTTGCGTTTTGTTGTTCGGGTAGCGCGCGGTTATAGCGGTTACGGCCTGTCTTTAGGCGACTTAATACAAGAGGGTAATATCGGTCTGATGAAAGCTGTAAAGCGCTTTGATCCGGATATGGGTGTCCGTTTGGTTTCTTTTGCAATGCATTGGATTCGCGCTGAAATGCATGAGTTTATTTTGAAGAATTGGCGCATCGTTAAAGTTGCTACCACCAAAGCGCAGCGAAAGCTGTTTTTTAACCTTCGGAAATCTAGAACCCGTCTGGGCTGGATGAATGCCGAGGAAGTTAGTGCAGTTGCTAGGGATCTTAACGTCTCCGAACGTGAGGTATTGGAGATGGAGTCACGTTTGTCAGGGCGCGATATTGGTTTCGACGCGCCGGAGGAAGACAACGCTCCGCCATCGCCTGTTGGCTACTTGATTGCTAATGATGGAGATCCTTCTCAAGCTTACGAACGTGGTAATAGTGAGGAAACCCAATTACGCCTATTGCAGGAAGGTTTGTCTGTCCTTGATACCCGTTCGCGCGATATTATTCAGCGTCGCTGGCTGGAAACAGATAAGAAAATCACGTTGCAAGAATTAGCTGAAGAATATGGAGTTTCAGCAGAACGTATTCGGCAGATTGAAGCTAATGCGCTTAAAAAAATGAAGGTGCTGTTCGCTGCTTGAATGCTCTGTTTCAAAACAAAGGCTACAAAGTGGCTAGTGGTTGTTGCTTGTATGTATTTTTCTCGTTTTTGAAGATGCTTGGATCTTCCTGATGCTTAGTGTGATAAGTGTATGTTTATTTTCTTGAGTATGCGTAAATTTTGCTGAGGATAGTCTAAGCGTGCTTTTAATAATATAGAGATAAGAAAAGCATTCGCAGCACGATGTTCCGAAATTGAGTAGAAATCATCGATTTAGATAAATAACTGGGCGTAGAGTCGCTTGTAATCCCCTCTTTCAATTGACATTAATGATCCGCTTTCAGTCTTTTTTACTCTTAGAGTGTGTCCTCTGAAAATCCTTCTTGCTATACGTTGTAGGTCAAGAGTACGTTAATGAGGATTACGAAGCGCTTTCAGAGAAGCTTTAGCAGGCTGTGTGTCATTGAGTCATTCTACCGTGAAGCGCTCTAGGGGTGATGGTGATTCTGCGTTTTTCAGAGTGGGTCATGGGGTTGGGAGCGATGCTGGTACGGGATGTTGTGCTTCAATCAGCTACATCTTTGGTTTGGCGTTGGCCAATGAGTTGGAACTCCTTTTGGAACATATGTTGTGGAATTTTATCTATTAGAGTGTTGGACTAACTTGATTCTTATCAGATCTTTTCCGATGATCGTGAAGATGAGTTAAGTTGCATGTCTTGCTAGGTTTTTTTTCGGTGGAAGGACAGGCCAGATACAATTTCGTTAAATGGAGAGGCGGCAAGATGATAGTGAAACTCGTATTGATGCTGCCTGGGATGCATTGTGGTAGTACATCTTCTAATATAGGAACGGTGTGAATTTGTGATATACCGTATCCGATATGATTTTCGATACCTGATCGTTTGAGTATAACGCAGACATTAAGGCATGATTTCCGCAGTGTGGATAATAATAAAAGTGCCATGATTATATCGTCAGTACAAACTATAGTGTATTACGGTGCTTTTTTGATGTATGTAATGATGATTAATTTTGTGGATTATATATCCCTGCTGGTCAACACGTCTAATCTATTGATGTGTAAATAACGAAGTGATTGTGTTGAGTATAAAAGTCTGCTGGGTGGTATTCCATCAGTTTGTGATTATTTAAGATCAGTACTTCCACTACGATAGCTGTTATGGAATATTTTGAGGTTGACGATGATCGCTGCTATCAATAGATTTTCTGTGAAAGCGGATGATCGAGAATTATTTGATTTATTAAAAAAATATGAATTTGTATTGGTTAGTAATATACTTATGCGGTAAGTATCTTTAGAAATTTGTAAATGTAACGAAGGAAATATCTTTCTCCTTTTTTATTTCCATACAGAGTTTTATTATATCTGGAGATACTGAACTTCGTGTAGATAACCTTGTGCGGATTAATTAGTAGCGTACCATCGTTGCTGGTTACCAGAGAATTTTTTTGGAATTTTTTATTTTTGGTGATGCCGGTTTATTATTTTATTTTTTGTTAAATTTTTGGAAGTATTACCTTAGTAAAGATCAACTGGATCCACGTCTAACGACCAGCGGACTCGGCGTGCTTCTGGCAGTGCATGAATTGCTGGTATCAAGACATTGAGTGTGCGGTGTAGTGCGTTACGTTGGGAGCTGGACAGCAATAATTGGTAGCGCTCGTAGCCGGCGCGGCGCGGCATGGGAGCCGACATTGGGCCGTAGCATTCGACTGCATTGTTGGTTGGCATGTGTTTGCGTATCGTGGTGAGAAACTGTTGTGTTGAGGTTGTGTCTTTCGCTTCAGCACGCAGGAGTGCCAAGTGTGCGAATGGTGGTAACCAAGCGGCTTGGCGTTGTTGTAGCTCCGTATTAGCAAAGGTGTGGTAGCCGCCGTTGATTAGTGTTTGCAACAGAGGGTGATCAGGGTGGTGAGTTTGTAGCCAGACTTCTCCGGCGTGTTTAGCACGGCCAGCGCGGCCAGCAACTTGGATCAGTTGCTGGGAGAGCTTTTCAGTGGCACGGAAGTCGGCTGAGAATAGGCCTTCGTCGATTCCAACGACCACGACCATCGTTAAGCGTGGTAGGTGATGCCCTTTGGCTAGAATCTGTGTGCCTACTAAAATGCCAGCGGCATTGCCGAGTTTGGTGAATTGGGTTTTTAGTCCGTCGCGGTGCTTGGTTGTGTTGCGATCAATACGCACCACAGGATGTTTAGGGAAAGCCTCAATCAGGCGAGCTTCTAGGCGTTCGGTGCCTATGCCCTGTGGCTGTAGCGCTGTACTGCCGCAGTCTGGGCATGATAGTGGCATTGGCTGGCGTGCGCCGCAGTGGTGGCACTGTAAATAGGTTCCGCCGCTGTATACAGTCATTGGTGTGTGGTGCACTGATGTACTGCACTGGTGACAGGTAGCGGTCCAGCCGCAGTCGTGACATAGCAACACTGGTGAATAGCCGCACCGGTTCTTGAATACGAGTACCTGCTCATCACGCGCTAAAGTTGCGTTAATTCCTGTTAATACCTCGGGTGATAGGCCGTCTTTCAGTGGTCTTTTGCGCACGTCTAGTACGCGCACCTGAGGGGCATACGCTTGACCGGCACGGTAGCTGAGGCGGAGGTGCTTGTAGCGTCCGTTATGCGCGTTGTACAGTGATTCCAGTGACGGAGTGGCACTCCCGAGGATGACCGGTACGTTCAGTGCCTTGCCGCGCACCAATGCGAAATCGCGCGCGTTGTAACGTATCCCGTCTTGCTGCTTGTAACTCGTGTCGTGTTCCTCATCTACTATAATTAGTCCGGCATTAGGTAGGGGGGTGAACACCGCTGAGCGGGTTCCTAGTACCAGTCGTGCCTCGCCACATCGTGCCGTCGCCCACACGCGGGCGCGTTCGCTGTCTGCCAATTTAGAGTGCAGGGCATGCACGGGTATTCCGAGGCGGGCATGGAAGTTGGTTAGAAGTTGAGGTGTCAAGCCGATCTCAGGGACTAAGACCAATGCTTGTTTACTCGCAGCTAAGCAGGTAGCGATGGCTTGTAGGTAGACTTCTGTTTTACCGCTGCCGGTGACTCCATCTAGAAGATAAGTTTTGAAGCCTACGTTAGCGTTTAGTGTCTCAACTGCTTTCTGTTGTTCAGTGTTGAGTACAGGTACGGTGTTGCTTGTGGTCTGGATGATTACAGGTACCGTTGTAGGTTTCTTGATGCGTTCGACATAACCACGCTTGGTTAGGTTGTGTGCAACTGCGCGCCAGCGATTCATCCGAGTGTTAAGTGCATCTTCCGTTTGATCACTGGCGGTGAGTAATTCAGCCATTTGTGCTGAGCGGCTGTTGCGACGCAGCTTGGGAGCGGCAGTGCGCCCGGTTTCGGTTAGACGCCAAGCCCAGCAGGTCCAGGTCTCTGGTAAGGGTTTACCATGACGTAACAGCCCGGGAAGAGCCGTAGCTAATATCTCACCTAGTGGGGTATGCGTGTAGTGTGACAGCCACTGTAACGATTGTGCCAGCTCGCCATCTAGAATTGGTATACGGTCAATCCAGGCGAATGCCTCGCGTAATGGTACTGACATTTCGGCTGATGGAAGTTCGACGACTACACCGATCAGCTCACGTTTCCCGAATGGCACACGTACGCGGCAGCCTAAGGTTGAATCTGGGAGTGGTATGCCGCTTGGCGGCAGATAGTCGAAGCATTGCGGTAAAGGGATTGGCAACGCCACACGTAGGATCGTAGGGGGCATGGAGAAGGTTTAGTGATCGGATGCCGATAACAGAGTGTGTAGTTTGATCTCTATTCTCGTGGTTGTTCTCATAAACAAAAGGTAACTTATCGTTCTATTTGAAGAAACTGCGTTATCCACATTGCTTGTGGATAACGCTGTGGATTTCTCTTGTGCTCGCACGCTGTGAGAGTGCTGCCATCAGCCTTTTGCTTGGATTGGACAAAAAATGGCCATAATTTTTTTTTCTTTTGGATCATTCACTTAGTGACAAGGCATGGTTGCGATGTAGGTAATCAATGCCTTCTGAAACGGTGCTCTATGTCAAGCCCTGACGCTGTGTACAACCTACTTTAATGGTGAGCTCAATACATGGATTGGGAGTGCTAGATCAAAAGTGCTTTAAGAGGTCGTCTGCCCCCTATTGACCGCTATCATGCTTGGATACTGGAGTATCCATGACCGCTGTTCCCAAAGTTGCAATTACTTCTCCCGCTGCACTATTGGCTTTTCTACGTGGTGTTGAGCGTCGTGCCGTCGTACTTGTTGAATTACAGACAGGTACCATGTCTGCGGCACAGGCGGTGTTGCCTGCTGCCATCAGGATTTTCGGTGCTGAGGCTGTAGATTGCCCCTTTGCTGAATGGTCGATACGTTTTTGGAGTTTGCTGTGTGGTGCCCCAGTGCTGCGTCGGCCGCCTCTTACAGGGCAACGCTGGCCAAAAGAGTTGGTGTCCTTGCAAGCCATGGCAGTAGAAGATCGGCTTGCACTGCTGTTGCGAATCGTTGCTGGCCTGGATGAGGCTCAGGCTGCGGTAGTGTTAGGGAAGCCGTTGGAAACTTATTACCAAGCGCTAGCGCGTGCCTGTCCGCGTGATGTGCAGGGTCGCCCTAACCCAGCGGCTTGGCGTGCATTGGCCGAAGCGGCTCAGCAGCGGGTACGGAGTCTATCCATCAAGCGTCTTGTCACGACGACTGTGCTTCCGTCTCCATCACCCAAGATTAGTGTTGCTGAGTCTGCTGTTTCACGATTCCCTGCGCCCATAAGGTTTGAGCGGAATTGGGTCGTAATAGCCGGATTGACCTTGGGGGTGATATTCATGTTGAATTTGGCTTGGAACCGGAATATATGGTCAGTGCCAGATCCCCAATATGTCTCCAAGGGTTTTCCTGCCGTGTTACCTCTTCTAGAAGATTCGCCAGTAGTTATCGAAGCACTGCCAGACTACGTATCGTCGGCGTCGCCACAGGTGATATCGCCAGATCTTGCTGATCGCGCCATGCTTGAAGATAGTGCCTTGGAAGCGGCGCGTCAGGCAGATTTTTTTGCTTGGTACGTAGCTGGTCAGCCTATACCTCCAGATGAATCTGATTTAGCTCCGGTGGTAGCTTTTAGCATTCGGCACAATGGGAATCGTCGATGACCAGAGTCGAGCGTTGTCGAACGTATTGTTGTTTTCTTGTGCTATTGGTTGTGTCATCTGCAGTTTGCATCTGTGGTCAAGCACAGGACTTGGCTGTTGTATCTCCTGCGTCTATTTCTGCCCAGAAATTACTGCGTTGGCAACATATGACTCCAGCGCAGCAGGCTGATTTGCGCTTGCGTTACCGCGCTTGGCTGGCTATGGCGCCGGATGAGCATGTGCGTATTCTGAAGGCTAAGTCAGGAATTGCGTCACTATCGCCAATGCAACAGCAGGCACTACAAGCACGGTTCGCTCGATTAGATCGGATGTACAGCCGCGGTTGGTTGCTGGGTCCGCGCTTGGGTGCACACTATGCGCATCTACAACCGCTGATTGGCTACGTGCAGGAGTCCGAGCGGACCCCACTTTTGGCGTTGCTGCACGATTTGGATGATGTCCAATTGGCGCAGTTGGCGACGCTGGTTCAGCGTACTCCGCCAGCGCAATGTGATGCACTGCGTCGGGAATTGCTGGCACAGACACCGGCTGAGCGTGATGCATGGTTGCGGACACGGCTGCGACGCTAGAGGGGGAAAGCGATAAAGAATTTATATGGTGTAAAGTTAATTTCTAAAGAAAAACCACATAACGTGCCCTCATACCGATTTTGAGGCATTAAGACATCTTTAGATTTGCTTTGATTTTTGTGGCCTATAGCGCTTTTGAAATTCCCCTGTTTATATTTGAATATTGTAATTTATAGATCGGATAATATATTTTGCTTCCTTGGTTTATCCATTGCCTAATGGAATTGTGATATTTTCCATAAATTGCGCCTTTACGCGCATCCTAAATGCCTAGTGTTTTTACCTAGGCCCGATTTCAGGATCGCTCTTTCTATTTGCTTTATGGCAGTCTCGTTTGTGATATCCCGCTTTGGTTCCGAAGTTCGTCCTACTCTTTTGCTTGCGCTGCCGCTCGTTTTGGGTCACGTTTCCACTGGTCTGATCGGCTTTGTACTTAACGTTATTGCTGGTCATCACTCTACCGTCACTCTAGCGGCATCGACTATCGGCACTGCATTGCTTTGGTTGCCGATGTTGGTACCCATGGGTACGTTGATTTCGTTAACGGTGTTGGTATCGCAATTGCATGGTGCTGAGCGTGAACGGGACATTGGGCCTTTGTTCCGCCAAGCGTTGTGGCTGGCCATGCTGTTGGGGTTGGTGATGTTCACTTTCCTCAGTGTGGTGCCAGCCTTGTTGCCGCTCTTTGGTATCGTCCCGGATATCGTTCCGGGTGCTGCTAAGTTTTTGCATGTAGTGCGTTGGGGGAGTTTGGCATTCCCTCTTTACTTCTGTATGCGTTATTTCTGTGAGGGAATGCACTGTACTTTTCCAACGATGCTTCTGGGTTTTGGTGGGTTGCTAGTGCTGGTGCCATTGAGTTATGCGTTGACATACGGTCGTTTTGGTTTTGCCGAGTATGGTGTTGAGGGCTTGGGGATCGCAACAGTGACGGTCATGTGGCTACAGGCGGTTGTATTTGCGTTGTACTTGTGGAGATCACGTCGCTTCGCCCATCTGCAGCTATTTGCGCATCTGGAATTGCCGTGCTGGGCACGTATCCGTGATCTGTTGAATATAGGATTACCCATCGGCATTAGTATTTTGATGGAGGGCGGATTATTTATTGTCACCACGTTGCTGATTGGTCGGTTTGGTACTGATGAAATTGCCGCGCATCAAATTGCCCTAAGTGTTGCTCAATTGTGCTTCATGATCCCGATGGGTGTAGCTGAGGCAACCACGGTGCGAATCGGCCATGCTGTGGGTCGTTGCGATCTTTTGGTGATGCGCCGTGTCGCTTGGGCTGGTTATGCAATCGTGATCGGGACGCAGACACTCTCAGCAAGTGTGCTTTTGCTCGGATATGACGTGATTGTAGCCGCTTATACGGATGATTTGGTGGTGGCGTCTCTGGCTTCTAAATTACTGTTGTTTGCGGCTATATTCCAGTTCCCGGATGGTCTCCAGATGCTTTCGTCCGGTGTATTACGTGGGATGAAGGACACCCGGGTGCCGATGCTGCTGGCGATGATCTCGTATTGGGGTTTAGGTATGCCGCTTGGTCTTGGCCTTGGTTTTGCCTTGGAATGGAATTCTCGCGGTATGTGGATCGGCTTAATCATTGGCTTGACTGCAGCTGCATTGTTGCTTGGTTGGCGATTTCGTGTGGTTAGCGAGCGCATGTTTGCCGGTATTCCCTAATTGTCAGTCACAGCGCGGTTATGCTGACACCCGCTGCGCTGATTCGCGTTCAAAATGATGTCAGTTTTTCAAGGAGCGTTTCATGAACCAGTCTGTGCCTAGAAATCCCATTGCCCGTTTCTTTATTGGCTTATGGGGAGCGATGAATTTTACCCGCCGCTTAATTCTCAATTTGGTGTTTTTCGGTTTCTTGTTTTTCTTGTTATTGATGATGTTAATTGGAATGACGCACGGCTTGAAAGGCAAGCAGCTCGACGATCGCACGACTCTATTGATTGCGCCGCAAGGCACATTGGTGGAACAGTTCAGTGCCGATCCGGCCAGTCGTGCATTAGCCAAAGCGACTGGTGATAAGAGTGGGCAGGAAGTTCAACTGCGTGATCTGATCCGTGTGATTGAGGCTGCGGCTAAGGATAAGAAGATTGAACGTGTTCTGCTGGATTTGGACAAGTTGCAGCCATCAGGGTATGCCTCATTGCGTGAGGTCGTTGCTGCGTTACAGAACCTCAAAGATTCAGGGAAACAGTTAGTTGCTTTCAGTGAAAGTATGACTCAGTCGCAGTATCTGCTTGCCGCACAGGCGGATGAGATTTATTTGGATCCAATGGGCAGTGTTTTGCTTGAGGGTTTGGCTCACTACCGTCAGTATTTCCGCAAGGGATTACAAGAAAAATTGGGTGTGGATGTTCATCTTTTCCGTGTCGGCGAATACAAATCCGCGGCTGAGCCTTTTGTTCTTGATGCGGCCTCAGCCGATGCCAAGGAGGCCGATTTGTTCTGGATGAACGATATATGGCAACGCTATTTGGCCGATATCGCTAAGGCACGTAAGCTCGATTCGGCGCACCTCAATACTATAGTCGAAAGACTGCCGCAGGATATTGCTGCTAATCATGGTGATTTGGCCAAGTATGCATTGGCGCAGAAACTGGTAGATGGCTTGAGAACTCGCGAGCAAGTGAACCAGTTAATGATCCAGCGTGGTGTTGCCGATAAAAAGGCCGATGGTGGTTTCCGTAATGTGGACTTCGGTACTTATTTAAGTTTGCTGGATGCACAGAGTGCGCTACTAGGCACGTCCTCGCAGATTGCCGTCGTTGTGGCAGCGGGTGAAATAAAAGGAGGTGATCAGCCTGCCGGTTATATTGGTGGTGAGTCGACCAGTATGCTTTTGCGTAAGGTGCGTGATGAAGACGCGGTCAAAGCGGTGGTGCTTCGTGTAAATTCTCCCGGTGGAGAAGTCTTCGCTTCTGAGCAGATTCGCCGTGAAGTCGTTGCACTGAGGAAGGTTGGCAAGCCGGTCGTGGTGTCGATGGGTGATATGGCTGCTTCCGGAGGGTATTGGATTAGCATGGATGCTGATCGCATTTATGCTGATCCATCGACGATCAGTGGTTCGATTGGTATCTTCGGCTTGGTACCCAATATCACTCGTACGCTTGATAAAGTGGGAGTGCACACGGATGGCGTGGGTACGACCCGTTTTGCAGGTGCACTTGATATCACTCGTGCGCTGGATCCGCAGGTGGGACAGATATTCCAGAATGTGATCGACAAAGGCTACGCAGATTTCACAACTAAGGTTGCGCAGGCGCGTCACCGCTCCGTGAAAGAGATTGACAGTATTGCTCGCGGTCGTGTATGGAGCGGCGCGCAGGCGAAAGAACGTGGTTTGGTCGATGAACTTGGGGGAGTGCGCGAGGCGATTACTGATGCTGCAAAGCGTGCCAAGCTTGGCGAGGGCCACTACAGTGTGCGTTATGTTGATAAGGCAGTCAGCCCATTTATGCAGTTCATCATCAACATGATGTCCACTCGGATTGGGAACTGGGCATTGGGAGATTCAGGCTTGGCTCGGGTGCTGCTCACCCGTATTTCTCCGGAAACAGAGGTGCAGTTGCGTTTTGTTGAAGATGCAGTGCGTGAGGCCAAAACGGGCATGCTTCCAGTCAAACCCTTGGTTTACTGTTTCTGTGGACTTTAGCTAGTTTGTGGCGCCCTATGGTGCGATTGTTTGATTCTGTTTGCTGTTTTTCGACCGGAATCTTCTTTTGTTTTTTAAGGAGTGGCGTGTAAGAGGCTGATTGTATTCAATGGCTTTGGTGCTATCTGGACAAGTCAAACCAGCAGAAAGTTTTGATATGCCATGAATTTCGCGGGCAAATGGCAGCTGGTGATGTTGTGGCAAGTGGCCTATAGCATGGGTTACGTCCGCAGACGGCAGCGGCAGTTGTGGTGTGAGTGCGATACAAACTGTTGTAATAATGGTTTGTATCGCCTTGTATTAGGAGGTTGTTTAAGCGTTGAGTAAGCGCTGTGAGCGACTGATCACAAATGATGCTACGGATGGCATTGCGTGATGAAGCGTTGCAATTGAGCATATGTCTTCGATTGATTTTTTAATCATTATGTCAGCTGTCAGCCTTGACCAGAATGTAGAGTGTCTTTGTCATTATCATTTCATTGTAGTGCTTCCGAAGAGTTTCCCTGACAATTGACAGCTAGCATTCTGGTGTTTTGGAGATGCATACGAGTATTAGGTAGTGTTGTTCTCTCCTTGCCTGATGAGTCAGGCGGGTATTACTCTGTTTTGTATGTCTTTACTTTTTTGACTGGCCAGTGGATCGTTTATTGTGTTCATTTATCGATCTATGCCTCATTCTGCTGCAGTTATGATTCACATATCTTTTGTGCAGCTTTGCTCATGTATAGACGAGATTTCTTAAAAAGCGTTACTGCTGCTTGGGTTGCGTTTGGTTTACCTAACCCTCTTGGGGGAGCGTTCGCTACCAACAGGGTGATTCCTTTGCGTCGCTTGGGTCAATCTCAGCGTTTTGACTATGAATGGTTAAAGGAGCGCGCTCGCGCCCTCGCTGCGACGCCTTATCATTCACGTAAACGTGTGTTGCCGACACCACTAGAGAGGCTAAGTTGGGATCAGTACCAATCAATTCGTTATCGCCAGGATCATGCATTGTGGGCTGATAGTGATGCTCATTTCCAAGTCAAGTTTTTCCACCTTGGTCTGTATTTCCATAGCCCGGTGCGGATGTACGAAGTGGTGGATGGTATGGCGCAGGAGTTAGCTTATGATCCCGCGGCTTTTGACTATGGTAGCAGTGGCTTAAATGGGAAGGGGTTGCCCAAGGATCTGGGTTTCGCAGGATTCCGATTGAATACTCGTAAGGATATTGATCGAGATTTTGCTGCCTTCCTAGGGGCAAGCTACTTTCGCGCTGTGGGACAGGAGGGACAGTACGGCCAGTCTGCGCGTGGGTTAGCGGTCAATACAGGGAGTAGCGGACCAGAAGAGTTCCCGGACTTTATCGCTTATTACCTTGAGCAGCCGACTGCGGATGCGGATACCGTCGTGATGTATGGACTTTTGGATTCGCCGAGTATTGCTGGCGCTTATCGTTTTTCCATCACTCACGCAGATGTCCTACGGATGGACATCGACAGCGCACTGTATCCGCGTGAAACCATTGAGCGACTCGGGATTGCTCCATGTACCAGTATGTACCAAGTGGGTGAGAATGATCGGCGCATGGGTTGGGATTGGCGTCCAGAGATTCATGACACGGATGGATTGTTTCTTTGGACAGGGAATGGTGAGTGGATTTGGCGGCCCCTATGTAATCCGCTACATCTACGCTTCAACATGTTTCTTGACAACAATCCACGCGGTTTTGGTCTTTTGCAGCGTGATCGTGATTTCGATCACTATCAAGACGATGGTGTGTTTTACGAGAAGCGTCCTTGCCTATGGGTTGAGCCTAAACATGGCTGGGGTGAGGGGTCTGTCCAGTTGGTGGAGATCCCAACATTCGATGAAACCTTCGATAACATCGTTGCCTTCTGGAATCCACGGAATAAACCTCACCCTGGTCAGGAACTACTGTTCGGGTATCGGTTGTATTGGGGGCTTTTCCGCCTGTATCTTCTTCGTTGGCGTATTGTGTGGCCACGCGTACAGGCTTAGGTGGTGTGGTTGGTCAGAAGCGTAAATACTTCTCGTGGCGGTTTGCTGTGGATTTTGTTGGTGGCAAATTGGCTGCCCTCGCCAGGGTTCATGATGTGAGTGTGGAACCAGTACTGCATATGACACGTGGTCGCCCTGAGATCGTCTCGGCACGACCATTGCATGAGATCCGTGGCTATCGTGTCATGTTCGACGTAGTGCCCTTGGAGGACAGTGCTCAACAGATTGACATCCGTTTGTACTTGCGTGATACCAATGGGGAGCCATTAACAGAAACGTGGCTCTATCAATGGGTACCACCGATATTGGAGGAGCGCAAGTATTAATCGGATGAAGATTGATTACGACAGTACGGTATGCCGAGAATGACTTGATTCCGTAACGTTGCGGGTGATGTCGAGAACTATCGCAATAGTTAATTGATTCTTATAGTGAGATTCAAACACAGATGTATTTTCTTGGCGGACTGTATCGAAATGAGTCTCCACATTGATAATGTACCGCCAAGTGCTCTAAATCGAGATTTACCTATGTTTTAGATGTGTTCAGTGTGCAACGGTTTTCGTTTCCATTGACGATTATTTTTCAACGTTCTGCTTGCTTTTATTTTGGTGACTGATGCGCTTCAATTTTTGATGTACTTCGAGTCTCTGGCATGTGCTGCACTTGATGCGTAGTCCAGTTTTGGTGTGTGTATAGATCAGTTGTGCTCGCAGTTCCGCTGATTTAATAACGCTGATCTTTATGAAATCTTGCTTGTGTTCCAGACTTGACTACGTGAATGAAATAGCTGTTCCTGCACACTCTCAATTAATACCGGGTAATCGTAGCGTAGGTAGCAGCATCTTGGCTTTCGTCGACTGAAAAATATGTAATTGTTCAGGTCGAGGATTTTTCTGATGTGTTCTAACCATCTGATATCAAGACAGACATGTAAGAAAGTGATTTTTGTTTTGCGGCCCTGACATGCATGGTTAACATGTTCAAAAGTATCTACGGGGGAGACAGCTCCTAGGCCTGTCATCGTACTTATAACGCATCATTGCAGCATAGCAATCCCTTGCTCGATTAGTAATCAATACCGATGCCGTGTCACAAGCAAATGGGCTTCCATATACTGATCGGTACAATACGTATCCGGAAAACGTTTTCCTTATGCACGGCCTCAATTCTCCTCAACGTGCTGCGGTCTTATACCGTGAAGGTCCTCTGCTGGTGCTTGCGGGTGCTGGCAGCGGCAAGACGCGTGTGATTGTGGAGAAGATTGCGTACTTGATCACCTCAGATTGTTATCCTGCTAAACGTATTGCAGCGATTACATTTACCAACAAGTCCGCGAAGGAAATGCGTGAACGTGTGGCGAAGCAGATCAAAAGTAGTCGTGCTGATGGATTGACGATCTGTACCTTTCATGCATTGGGACTGAAGTTTTTGCAGATTGAGCATGAGGCCGTTGGACTGAAGCCTGGCTTTTCGGTGTTCGATGCAGATGATGCTGATGCCCAGATCAATGACCTGTTGCATGGAGCCAAACAGGATGTGATTGATGATACGAAAAGACGGATATCCCGTGCTAAGAATGCTGGTTTGTCACCTGAACAAGCACTTGCTGCTGCACGTACCACGCGTGACATGGAGGTGGCAACGTTATATGCACGCTATCAAGCACGCCTGATAGCGTTCAACGCCGTTGATTTTGATGACTTGATTCGCCTGCCGGTACAGATCCTTGAAACGAGTGATCAGGTTGCGATTGCTTGGCGTGAACGGATTGGTTACTTGTTGGTCGACGAGTGTCAGGATACCAACGATGCACAATATCGATTACTAAAGGTGCTGGCCAGTCCGCGTGGCAACTTCACCTGTGTAGGGGATGATGATCAGAGTATCTATGCTTGGCGAGGTGCTAATGCTGAGAACTTAATGCAACTGGAGAGAGATTACCCACAATTGAAAGTCATCAAGTTGGAACAGAACTACCGTTGTCCTAACCGTGTGCTGCGTGCTGCCAATGCGTTGATTGCACATAACCCACATGCGCATCTGAAGACGTTGTGGAGTGACCAGAAAGACGGTGAGCGCATCCGTATTTGGGAGTGCCGAGACAGCGAACATGAGGCTGAAAAGATCGCAGCGGAAATCTCTTATTTGGGGGATGCCAAGCAGGTACCGTGGAGTGATTTCTGCATCTTGTTCCGAGGTAACTTTCAATCGCGTCCGCTGGAAAAGGCACTGCAATTATTGCGTATCCCTTACCACTTGACGGGTGGTACCGCGTTTCTGGAACGTCAAGAAGTGAAGAACCTGTTGTCTTGGCTACGATTGTTGGTTAACCCTGATGACGACGCCGCATTTCTCCGTGCAGTGCAGTCACCCAAGCGTGAGGTTGGTTCCACCTCATTGGCTAAATTGGCTGAACTTGCGGCGACAAAGCAAATGCCGATGTCGCGTGCTGCTGAGTCGCTGGGCGCGTTGCAACAATTACCGGCGCGCGCAGCCAGTGGCCTGAATAAATTCACTGATATCTTGCGTGAGTTGCGCCAGCAAGTATCACGTGTGTCGGCGGCTGAGTTAGTGCGGCGCCTTGCTGAAGTTTCTGGTTTACTTACCGAATTGCGTGAGCAGTCCAATGATGAAGCGAGTTACCAACGGCGTAAGCGTAATGTAGAGGAACTGGCCGAATGGTTTGAAGGCGACCCTTTCGGTGCCAGTGTTGGCGATCTTGTTTCTCAGCTAGCATTGCTATCACGAAATGATAAGGACGATGGTGGTAACCAGGTGCGCATGATGACACTGCACGCTTCCAAAGGATTGGAGTTTCGTTATGTGTTCATCGCTGGTTGCGAAGATGGCGTGCTACCGCATGAAGTCAGCTTGGAAGAAGGCAATGTGCAAGAGGAGCGGCGCCTATTATATGTTGGTATCACCCGAGCCAAAGAGCAGTTGTGGATGAGCTATAGCAAATGTGCGCGCCGCTTCGGTGAACGTGTGCGGTTTAAGCCCAGTCGCTTTTTCGATGAACTGCCAGCTGAGGAATTACAGTGCGATGGTGCTGATCCTGCGGTTGATGCCGAACGTAAACAGGAGCGTGCTAAGGCTGGTTTGGCAGCAATTCAGGCGCTATTGGACTGAGTGATTCCGTGTATTCGACTTTAGCTGGCCTGGACAGATTTAGATGTCACTTGAGCTGCAAGCAGAATGCAATAGTGATTGTTCGCTGTGGTATCTATTCCATTTACCTTGGAAGACCCCAAAGGCTATCCCATACCTATATCAAATGGTCACAGTGCTATCCATAGGTCTATTCATGATTATTTTGATTTTGCTTTCATCATATGTGCTATCGGGTATCTTTAGTAACCTTTCCCTGGAGTATGCTTGCATGAAGCAATCTAAAATCCGCTCAGTCCTACAGAGCATTGCTCTGCTTGTATTGGCGGGTACCGCTGCAGCCGAACCTAAACTAGAGAAAATCACTCATGGTAGGTTCGAGCAGATCCCGGTCCTGCGTCCGGATGGTGAACCACAGCGCGTGGTGATCTGGTTCAGTGGTGCTGGGCATGTTGACCAGCGTACCCGTCAGGCGGAATTATTAAGGCAGGACGGGGCAATGGTTGCACTGGTTGATACGACCCATCTGTATAAAGTGCTCGCTGCTGATTCTAATCACTGTACATTTTCTGTCGGCGATGTCGAGAATCTGTCGCGTTATCTGCAAGCTTACTATCGAGATAAAACATATCGGCTTCCATTATTAGTCGGTGATGGCGATGGCTCGGGGCTAGTCTATGCGGTTGCTGCGCAGGCACCTGAAAATATACTTGCTGGTGTGGTGACCGATGGATTGTGTCCTGTAGTGGTGCCTACGCATGCGGTTTGTGGGGCTGGTGTGGCGAGTGATCAGCATCTCAAGCCGGCGCCAGTTGCCGCTCCTTTACTTGTCATGACGGTCTCATCTGCGCATTGTCCAGTGCAATTGACCAGCGAATTCGTCCGTAAGGTCGCACTTGGGCGTGAAATCAGACTTGCAGCAAGTGCTGATCTACTGCCCCGCTTACGGGCAGTGCTACGCGTGTTAGGCGCACAAAAAGGTGTGAGTTTGCCCCCACCGCCTGCTGATCTGGATGGACTACCAGTGGTGGAGGTGCCGAGTAAAGCACAAAAGAAAAGTGACACCTTTGCAATCTTTGTTTCTGGCGACGGAGGTTGGGCCGAAATCGACAAGAAGGTGGCAGGACATCTGGCCGATGCTGATATTCCTGTAGTGGGTTTGGATTCACTGCGGTACTTCTGGAGCGAACGTACCCCGCAAGGCTTTGCCAAAGATCTGGACCGCATTGCACGCTTTTATGCTCACCACTGGAAGCGTAGCCGTTTGTTGCTGGTCGGATTCTCTCAAGGTGCAGACGTGCTGCCTGCAGCGATTAATAAGCTTTCCCCCAACACCCGCCCAATTATCCGTATGACTGCACTATTGTCGTTAGGAAAATATGCGCAATACGAATTTCATGTCAGCAACTGGATATCAACAGACGACGAGGGTATACCGATTGCAGCAGACATGGTCAAATTGAGCTCCACAAGAACAGTGTGTATCTATGGCGTAGATGATCAAGAAACACTGTGTCCATCATTACCACAACAGAATCGTCGCGTTGCCTTACCGGGCACACATCACTTTAATGGTGATTATGAAACTGTCGCCAAAACTATTTTGGCGCAGATGGAAACTGCACCTTGATCTTGTTGATTACAGTTGCTCATTCATCTGTTTTGTGACATTACCCCAGGTACACAGCTAAGCATATTTATCCGCAGATGTTTAGCTTGGACATCTGATTAGAAATCATGTGTGGGGCCGTAACAATCATTGCTATCCTGGGGACTGGTATTGGATTTCTTGCTAATCAGCATGAATGAAGTCGGTTGCTTCGATTATTAGGTTTCCCTTGTGGTGGGTTCATTAATTACAAGATAGATTGATGACCCACATTACATATCTGTATTGTGGCTATTAGTAGACTGATTTTCTTAATGTTTAGATCAATCATCCTACTGTTTATTTGTTTCTGTGTAACTTGTTATTTGAATGATGCCTAGACCTCTTTTGGTTCTAGCTACTTTGACTTTATTAAATTCATAGAGTGTGACAAGGATTGGGGTATTATTTGAATTTTAAATCATTCAGCGATGTGAGAAGATATATTGAGAACATTTGATACATATATAGAAAATATATAGCTATCTCTGCTGGTTGATTGTGTGATTTTTTCTGGTTATTTTTGACATCGGAATTCATCAATATCATGAAGACATATCGAATAATGCGTCATTTAAAAGTATATTTTATAATCTAGATTATAATTCTTATGCGTTGATTATATTTAGAAATGGAGGGTTTTATTTTTAGTGGTAGTATGGATGGCTGATTTTATAGAAATTATTCATGTTAAATTTTAGGGTATTATATGGCATTTAATTGATTGGGATACATAAAGGTATACCTTGATGTTACTTGGTTATATCGAATCAGTGCGTATTTTTTATGGATTTTTTTAGAAGTAATATGTCATTTAAGCTCATGTTTATTTTATAGAGTCTGCGGCATTTTTTTCTAATTTCTAATTTTGAGACTCATTTCTCTTCTTTCATGTGTTTTTTTAGAGAAAGATGTTGGTCGTGATGCTTGCATAATGTATGAAGTGTGAGAATATAATTATTTTAATGATGTGGCGCGTTTATGCTTTAGTGAGTTTAGGCGTTTTTTTGAATGGTGTAGGATTTCTTAAATTAATTTTAAATAAAGTCACTTAAAGAGTCTAAGGTAATGAATACTCAAAAAAAAGCTCTATCATTGTATCTGCGTCATTTCTTACTGATCATTACTTTTTTGGTGTCGTTGCAGGCTGTCGCTGCAGAAAAAAAGAATGATGTAGTGAGTAATCAGAAAGATGCATTTGAATCCCTTTTATTCTCAGAGCCTCCATCTCTAAAGGGTACTCTTAGAGAGATACTTGCAAATCATTTTGGTGTAGAAAAGTCGCTAAGTAATCGTAACGACGTTTATTATGTGTTAAATGTTGGATATGTTGATGGTAAACTTTATGATCCCTCATCAAACAGCTTCCAGAAGGTCCATTTACGCGGATATACTGGTCAAGATGCCAATAATAAACGTGTCACCCAAGTTAATCAGTTTGTCGCCCCTCAAATCGAGGCCCACCCTGGTGATACGGTCCGTATTTTATTAAAGAACAGATTACCTCCTGATGCGAGTTGTCTGAATAACCATGGAATGCAACAGCAAGTGACAGCCAATAAATTGGCCGATAAACCTCATTGTTTCAATGGAACTAATTTGCATTCTCATGGGTTGTGGATCAGTCCGACAGGAAATAGTGATAATGTCCTTCTGTCAATCAATCCAGGAGTTAGCTTCGAATATCAGTATGATCTTTCTAATGATATTCCAGAGGGCACTTATTGGTACCACTCACATCGCCATGGCTCTACTGCTTTGCAAGTGTCTAGCGGTATGGCCGGTGCTTTTATTATACGCGGTAATCGTAAGCCAACGCCGACCTCAAATGGAGATTTAAGTACCTTATTAATGGATCCAGAGACAGGGCAATCTTACAAAGAACATACGGTGCTTTTCCAACAAATTGCTTACGCTTGTTTAGGTAATGATGGAAAGTTAAAACGTAAAAAGGATGGGACAATTAACTGGAGCTGTAATCCAGGAGAAACCGGCGTCATTGAGTCTTATGATCAGTTTGGGCCGGGTACATGGCCTGCTTCCGGTCGGTGGACAAGTATCAACGGCATCGTACTACCAACGTTTAAATCACAAGTTGGTGAAGTGGAGCGTTGGAGATTGATTCATGCAGGTGTGCGTGAAACAATTAATATGACATTTCGAAAAATCAACCCTAATATTAACTTGAATGAATTACATAAGCGTGCTTATACAGGTCATTTAAAGAGAGAGGATGCGGGACGTTTAGTCCAGGAGCTTTGCTCTGGAGAAGCTATTCCTTTCCAGATCGTAGCAGCCGATGGATTGACAATGAGTCATACTATCAATACTCAGAAAGTGACTCTTCAACCTGGATATCGTTATGATTTACTAACGGTATTTCCTTCCTCAGGTGGATATTGCATTATACAACCACAACAATCCAAAGCTGGTAGTATAAATAGCGAATCCTCACCTCAGAGTTTACTTGGCTTTGTGTCTGTCTCTGGAAAAGATAATATCTCTACAAACGCAATCACCTCAGTGCTTGTTAATAAGTTAATAAAGTCAGCTGAGAAATTTATGCCAGAGAATGTTCGTGAAGAAGTGATTAAAGATATCGCGCATGCTGAAGGCAAGGATAATCATCATGAAATCCTCCTGAGAAAGTTTACGCCACATCCTATCGATATTGCGGATAATGAAGTTCAAGGCCAGTCGAAACAAAAACTATTATTCTTTGTAGGTCAAGACTCGGATAAAAATAATGTATTTGTCTTGAGCCATGATTTCTCGGTTAAGAACGTGAATGGTGTCTATATGCCAAGCAAGCCATTCATCTATAATCCTAATAAGGTTGGTTTGAATCTGCCTCTAGGTAAGGCGCAAGAGTGGGAGTTGCGTTCTTATAGTGTTAGCCATCCTTTCCATATACATGTTAATCCTTTCCAGATTGTGGCTATTTATGATCCACAAGGTAAGGATGTCAGTGCGCCTGGTGTTGTAGAGGCTGATGGTGATACTCAATTTTCAGGTTTAAAAGGGCAATGGAAAGACACTATCCTTGTGAAAACAAATTTATTACCGGGTGATTTGAAGAATAACCCTAAAAATTTCTATCGATTTATAATTCGAACTCGGTATCAACGATATATAGGAGAATTTGTTTTACACTGCCATATTCTTGATCATGAAGATCAGGGTATGATGGAGAAAATTGCTGTCTCACTGCAGGATAATGTAGATTTACATTAGAATATTAATTTAAAGATCTCTGGTTATAGATTTTATTATCATTTTTTAACTCACCTGAACCCTCGTATGTTTCAGGTGAGTTTTAAATGTTTTGCATGTGATGGCATCGCCTGCGATTTAAAAGTAGGTGGGAAAGGTGCTTTATTGGTGCGTTGATTTTTTTATTTTTATAGAAAGAAAATAATCACGATGTAACGGTGTTTAAAGCCCCATGTTAATACATGATCTGCAAGCGATGGGTGCCCGTATGGTAACGGTATTTGTTGATCAAGCCATTTAGCGCTTCGTAATATAACTGCAAGTCACCGGTAATGAGAATTAGGTGAATAAATCCGATGAGTATGACATCGGGTATCTTGTATTTTGGAGTGGGTATGGTGATAGCCATTAAGTCTATAAAACAGGTGATCTTGTGTTTATTCTTATTGTGAGGTCATCGTGTCGTTGTGTGTTCAAGGTTCGCCACACGTATGCATTGCTTGTATGACGGAGAGGCGCAGGTCGTTCGAGTCAAGCACGTTTGTGTTGGTGGCCTGCATTGATGCGCTCCATGAGTACGTGTAATGGGCGATTGGGTGGTCCGAGTAGCTTAAATAACAGCAACGCGCCACCTTGCTGTGCGTTGTGGGCTTGTCCGATATTAAAAATGGGAATGGCTGTATTGTTGTGTATTACCTTATGCCGTGTGGAGCTTATGTCCTATCTATCACGGAATGTGTTGATAGCTGGATCGCTAATATGAGCATCAAAAATGACTGCAATGACAGTAGGACGATGGGAAATTGCTTTCAAAGTTTCCAAAGTAGGGCAATTACATGTTGAATATTCTTATCAAGTCTCATGCTTACCTATAGACATGTATTAAAAGGCGTTTGCTTTAAGCCAGGTTGAGTGATTTCAGGCGAGGGAGCTTCAAGTACTTTATTTTTCAGATGAAATATTTTGTTGGATATTATTTGCTGCAGATCACTCAAGCACAGTCGCGGTTGCCATTGATCTCATTGTTCTTCCATAATTTTTAGTCTATTTCTTGTGCAGGGAATTGTAGGCAGAGTGTGTATTCATTGGTGCAACACTGTGCTACAGGGAGGGGAGTGTCTGTTTGGCTATCAGGTGGTGCCAGTGCTACGTCAGGACGCAGTTTCAATAGCGCTGCCCAGTCGCCTCGGTTGGAATTACAGTTATTTTCTTGCGCTGGGGTGCATTCCTGATCCTGATTCGGTTGTAGTCGTGACAGTTGCAGCCGTCCTTTGCGATCCAACGGCAGTTTGCGCATCATCACCGTATTGGACACGTTGCCGCCAATCATGTGGAGCGTGCGATCGCCGTTGACGTTTGCAGCGACCACAATATCGCAGTGACTGAGCCAATCCTCGGTTCTACCAGCGTCTAGCGCGGCACGTAAGCCGGCATAGCCGACGGGCGGACGTCCGCGTATCCGGCATAGCAGGTCTCCGGCTTTTGGCTTCTCAATGCCTGGGTCGGTGAAACGGTATGGCGAGGAAGCATCAAGATAACTGGCGCGAATGTAGGTGATGTGAGATGGTGAGACGCTGAACCCAGCGAGACCAACGCGAGTCATGACCCAGGATATAAACGCTGCTGACCAGGGGGTGTCAAGCAGGAATGCGCGGCAATCGTTGGCAGTGTTGCGGCTGTTGTCTAGCGCGGCACAGCTAGAGGATCCTGGCGCGCTGCCCGTCATCGCTAGGGTGCTGCTCTCACGCCAGTAAAGCGCTACTTGTTGCCAAGCAATGGATTTTTGATCGGCGAGCGTGTCGCTTTCAGATTCTGTGATGCCAAGCTTGGCGATGCGTCCGTGACGATTGATGAATGATTGTCCCCATAGTCGATGTTCCTCACAGGCAGTGCGTACGATGGCTTGTGCTGCAGCAGAAGAGCCGTTAACCGGCGGCAATTCGCAGACTTCGACCGCCAGGGCTTGGGAAGTGCCTAGCCAGAACACGATGAGTATCGGCATTAGATGCATCAACGTGGAGACAGGTATCGATCCTCTTGGATGGATGAGACGCAAACAGATTGACTGAATCATTTTGTGATTATCTTTGATCTCGTTGATGGTCTCAGTTGCTTTGAATACCAATGGGCATTGGTGTTTCGACCACAACGGAGCCAACGATATTGCGATGGCCGTAAGTTATCGTAGCGTTACAGCGCATTTGTGTAATGCCATTGACGTTCCTTTTTTGGTTCCGTGTGTGGGGAATGGGCCGGGTAACGCGCTACATTCAATTTCACAGGCTGGGTATGCTTGGGCGTTGGTCAATATCCTGCCGCAATTAGTTTCCAGTCATTTGTGAGGTTATTTCTTTGGGGAGATTTCAATCACCAGCCGAGCCAATTGCTGTACATGGGGGCTTTACGATTGTGATCGTGGTGACGGCGGATACTGATTTTTGAAGGCATTCTTAGTGAATGTAGATTCGATCTAGATCAACGTGTGCCTGCTGCCGTCAATATCGTATTGCCTGACATCTTTCTCGTTTGGATGTCTGTGTTGGTTGACTCATGTTTAAGCTGAATGAGTGGGAGGAGTGCCGGATGAAGAGGGAGGTGCGACGGTTTCTTCAAAGCTATCCATCCGCAGTGAGAGTGTTTTAATTGTCGTGATGGAGGTGCTTTATTTATCCGGGAAGTTGGCGATCTGTATCGTAGCGATAGCTTCCTCGGGCAATAAGACGGGGATACTGTCTTCAATTCGGAACACTTGTTTGCGATCACGAGTGATCAGCGCTTCATGTAATGACTGATTTTGAATGCTGCCGTCGGCGCGTTGCACAGTGCCACTAACGATCGCCTTGTTCAGGGCTTCCAGCCCTTTACTCTCAAGTAAGGACAGCGGTTGGCGGGTATCTGGGGAGCACAGCAAATGAAGTAATTTGCGATCCATAATGAATGTCTGATCTTAACCGGGAAGATGGCTAGAATACGCGTTTGCGATAGGTTAGGGCCATGATCTCCAATCAATCCCCCCCGCTGGTCGGTATTGTCATGGGTTCCTCTTCGGATTGGGGGGCGATGCAGCACGCCGCACAAAAGCTCGATGCTCTCAGCGTCGCGTATGAAGTGAAGGTCGTTTCGGCGCATCGTACTCCGGATAAATTGTTTGCTTATGCTGAGCAGGCTGAAGGACGTGGTTTGCGTGCCATCATTGCCGGGGCCGGTGGCGCAGCGCACCTTCCAGGTATGTTGGCTGCTAAGACGATAGTTCCAGTGTTGGGGGTGCCAATGCAGTCCAGGGCTCTGAATGGTTTGGATTCGCTGTTATCAATCGTACAGATGCCGGCGGGTATTCCAGTAGCCACATTCGCGATTGGGGAAGCTGGTGCAGTCAATGCCGCCCTGTTTGCCGCCGCGCTGTTGGTACCCGAAAATCCAGCAATGCGTCGGATGCTGACTGAGTTCCGCCAACGTCAGACGGATCAGGTGAATGCTGCGGACGATCCACGCCAATGAAGACCCTCGGTATTCTTGGCGGTGGGCAACTGGCCCGTATGCTGGCGTTGGCTGCACCCCCATTGGGCGTGCGGGTGTGTACCTTTGATCAAACTGTTGACGCTTGTGCTGGGCAGATGACGCCGCTCTGGGTTGGTTGTTTTGATGATGTGGCTGCGTTGCGTGACTTTGTCACCCGGGTGGATGTCATCACTTTCGACTCTGAGAACCTGCCGGTTGCTAGTGTGCAAGTACTGAAAGAACACGTCCCGGTGTATCCGAATCCAGAGGCGCTTGCAGTGGCCCAGGACAGGCTGAGTGAAAAAACCTTGTTTCGTGACTTGGGGATTCCGGTGCCCGACTTCGTTGCTGTCGACAATCGGGCTGCTTTGGATGTGGCAATCGTCAAGGTGGGGACACCTTGTATCCTCAAGACGCGTCGGTTTGGTTACGATGGCAAAGGCCAATTCCGCATCAAGACGTTGACTGATGCGGATGCGGCTTGGGCCATGCTCGGTGAGCAAGCCGGAATAACCGGGTTGATTTTGGAAGCCTTTGTGCCATTCCAGCGTGAGATGAGCATCCTTGCTGTGCGCGGTTGTAACGGTCAGTTTCGTTCTTGGCCGTTGACAGAGAATTGGCATGTTGCTGGCGTTCTTTCTGTCAGTTTGGCTCCAATGGCCGTTGATCCCACGCTGCAGGCTGCGGCTGAAGCCTATGCGCGTTTATTGGCTGAGCGATTGGACTATGTGGGCGTGTTCGCACTAGAGCTGTTCGTCCACGATGGTCGATTACTTGCCAACGAGATGGCACCACGCGTACATAACTCCGGACATTGGACGATTGAAGGGGCCGAAACGTCCCAGTTTGAAAATCACCTGCGTGCTGTATTTGGCTTACCGCTCGGTAGCACTGCGATGCGTGGTTATGCCTGCATGGTCAATTGCTTAGGTGTCATGCCTGATCAACAGGCATTACTTGCCCTGTCAGGCCTACATTGGCACGACTATGGCAAGCAGCCACGCCAAGGGCGCAAGGTCGGTCATGCCACACTACGTGCGGATCAACCTGCGGATTTAATGGCTTCTCTAGAGCAGGTCGGCGCAGTACTTGGGGATCAAGAGCGCGTGGCTGTGGTGCTGGAGCGTTTGTCCGAGGAGGTGTCACGGAGGGATGCCGTTGCGGCGTCTTCTTCTGTCTGAGCTGATGTCAGCGATGGGCGAAAGCCTGGGCGTCCTCTCGAATGGCTGCGTGAATGCCTGAAGTCTGTGTCAATGGAGGATAGCGTCTGTGCTCGGTGCAGGTGTGTCACTGTCACGTGTCTGCCGCCATATTGCTGCGTTGCCGTTGTACTTCATGCGTTTCCACATAAAGCATGAGGACATACAGTTTCAGAATGTGGTGAAAATGAGCATATGAGGGGCTGTTAGATTGGTGTGAGACTTTGTTAGGAATACGGTGGTTACAATGTCGCCCTGTGTCGTAGACATCTGATTAGCGGTTACGGGACCTGCCTCATGTTGGGAGAATCGTATGTTGGTGATGGAGCGGATCCAGGCTGAAATTGAAGAGCATCCATTGGTGTTATTCATGAAAGGGACGCTTGAATTTCCGATGTGTGGTTATTCCAGCAGAGCGACACAGGCGTTGCTTGCTGCTGGCGCTCGTCATTTGCATATTGTGAACGTGCTTGCCGAAGCAGAGATTCGTGCCAATTTGCCACGCTTCTCCAATTGGCTGACTTTCCCGCAGCTGTTCATTCATGGAGAATTGATCGGTGGCTGCGAGATCATCTTGGAGCTGTTTGAATCTGGCGATCTGAAGCGTATTCTCAGCGAGGCTGATTAGGCTTGAGTGCATATGTGTTGTAGCAAACCGTACTGAAAGGTTGCCTGGTGTGGGCAGCGGGTGTGAATGGAGGTTACAGCGCACATCTGGGCCGCAGGCCCCACAGTGATCTTACTCATGTGGTGATTACCGTTGTTGCAGTGGTGTCAGGCCGTGCCCCATTTTGATTGTTTCCATATCCGTTGGAGTATCAAGCGAGGCATTTCCAGACGGCGGTGCCACACCGATGCAGACTTGGTTGGGCGGCTTGTGTAAGTCACGGTATCCTGCGCAGCAGGATGTGCTTTCTTGGTCGAACTGGCCTATTCACCGGCATCCGTGTGCAAGGAGCCTCCAAACCTGAGCGCACGGTGACGGTTCGGTAAAGATTGCAGCGTCCACAAACTGACAGCGTGTGTGGTCTTATGGGTGACGTCTCAGAGGGTGAGTTCAGCGTATTGGGGCAGATTGCGGCCATCTAGGCACAATAGGCCTGTTGGACTCGTCCTGGGTGTCTGTAGACAGCCCAGATCAGTGATTGTATCGAAGTCCCAATGCGTACCGTATTGAGCACATAGGGTGTTGTTGCCGTGAATGGTGGGTGCCAAGGTTGATCCTGCCGAATAGGCATCGGCCTGTCTTGCATTATTCAGTGTTTTTATCGAGTGTTTTACACCGTCGAGTGATCTGGAGTTCCATCCCATGACGATTATGTCTGCTGCGTTGTTACTGTTCCTGATTCTTGACCCATTGGGCAACATCCCGGTGTTTCTCAGCGTACTCAAACCATTGCCTGCCCAACGGCAACGCGTGGTACTGGCGCGTGAATTGCTGATTGCGCTGATGGTACTCATGGGTTTCCTATGGGGGGGCAAATACGTCTTGGAGTTGATGCATTTGCGACAGGAGTCGGTATCGATTGCCGGAGGCATCGTCTTATTCCTCATTGGTATCCGGATGATCTTTCCTCGGCCAGAAGGATTGATGGGGGAAATCCCTGAGGGAGAGCCTTTTATCGTGCCATTAGCAATCCCATTGGTTGCTGGTCCATCGGGCATGGCTGCAGTGATGCTGATGGGGAGCAACGAGCCGGCCCGGTTGTGGGATTGGAACTGTGCGTTGTTGCTGGCTTGGGGCGGAGCAGCAGCGATCTTATTTTCTGCGACGTTCTTGTACAAACTGTTGGGCCATCGTGTGTTGACAGCATTGGAGCGCTTAATGGGAATGTTGTTGGTGGCAATCTCGGTGCAAATGTTTATGGACGGAATCAGCACATACCTCAAAGCGTCAATGCATTGATAGCCGCTGCCTTATGTCAGCAGACAATGGAGGCTTGAGGTAACGTGATCGCTTCCGACGGTACAGCGTCATTGATCCACTAAATGCCATTGATGCGTTTTGCAATGATTATCCCAGAAGAAAAACAGCGATGACGTGCCGCTCGGGGGCAGCGTCGTGGTGTCTTGGTGTTCTTATTAATATAGATGGTGTTTTTTGCGTGAGCACGCGAAGTAATGTGCGGTGTGTTGCCCAGTGATGTTATGTCGAAAATCGTTATATACCTCATTGGTCACATGTGACGATTGTCCAAAGGTTTCTACGATGGGTACTGGAATCTCAGTGTTGTTCAACCATAGAACAATCGTTTTGAACGCAGATCAAGATTCGCCTATTGAATGAAAAACGCAGCATCACAAAGGCGATGCCCCTATGGCACTCAATTGCAGTTGATCGCTTTGATTTGTATAAGGACTGCACATATCCCATATCGAATATCAGTAGATCTTGCGGTAGATTTCGATACTATTTTTTCAAGCGCATACATTTTATTTGTCACAGCTTCTATCGTTTAAGACTCGCGCTTACGACAGCTACTCCCGCTTCTATTTATTAATGCAGAGGTATCAGGTTTCAATTGAAGTGTGCTCATTGGAGGCGCTCTGCTTGAAACCACCACCGATACAGTTCAACTCAGCTTCGTTCAGCGCGCGTATCTTGTTTGAGGAAATTTCGTGTGTGGGTTCTTTGGTCATTAACTTGATTGCCGCAGTAATGCGTTGTGATGTGCTTTATTGACTGCCGATCACTGCTGCTGCGCGATGGCTAATATGGAATCACCAGATGCATCAAATCTGCTTCATGTTGAGTGATTGATGGTTGAAATTTCATGCTGTGTTGTGGCAGACCGCTGATGAAATCATGCTGCTTTGTTTGATAAAAATGCCTCAAAACAAATTCAACAAACCAACGCGGTGTCAATGGTGCTGACACTGGAATGCGGCATCCCGTGACATCACCTAATGTCAGATGACTTTTGGGATGCGCCCCATCAACGTAAATACCTTCGCGCGCATCAAAATCAAAACGTAATGGGAATGGAACAATTCTACGTTCCACAATCTCCATAAACAGCGCATCGCAAACGTATGTGTCCGGGTCATCTTGGAAGGTCCGTAGATGTGGCGCAGGGTAAAACCCAAGCCGATGTTGGAGCAGGCTGTCGTTTTCGAGGCGGTACATCATTTGAAGCAGTGCCCCATCAATAAGCCTCATGTTGTATGAGCGCTTATCTGCGAGTGCGCTATATATTTTCGTGTA
Source organism: Xylella fastidiosa (assembly GCF_011801475.1). Taxonomy (NCBI): domain Bacteria; kingdom Pseudomonadati; phylum Pseudomonadota; class Gammaproteobacteria; order Lysobacterales; family Lysobacteraceae; genus Xylella; species Xylella fastidiosa. Next base: position 2,433,430 of record NZ_CP044352.1, on the reverse strand, counting down.
TTCGATATCACGTAGTGCAATGGAAAGATGCTGCGCACCGCTGAAGCTAATCTCTGTTTTACCCCCAGAACATCGAATCGCAGAGAAGTTTGAATCGTCACACACGCCTTGTTCAATTAATTTAGAAATCAGTCAATCCATATCTTTTTTGATGCATTGTGGAGTCAGCCTCATGAGGCGTTATCCCCAAGGAATTTTCTGAGTGTCTCCAGACTCGCTGCATCAAGATCTTCCAAATGCAGTTCGCCACTCTCCAGATCATGTAAAAGATCAGCAAGCTGACTCTTGCGTTGCTTAAGACGCTGCCGCGCTTGTGGAGACATATCACGGTGCACAATGCGCAGACTGCTCAATAACTCCTCATCGGGATAGGTGAACTCCAAGACAAAGTGGCGCTGCTTTAACGCATTGAATTCATCAACCAACTCCTGCATTTGGGGGCCATAACCGATGACCCGAACCCAGGCTTTACTGCGTGTCATCGCGGTAAAAAGACAATTACGCAGATTGGCAAGCCCTGAGCCGGAACCGTTACAGTGCTGCGCATTGATGACATACACCATGCCGGCTTCATTCCCCTTGGCACGGTAAATCCCAGTGAACGTTACGGAGCGAGTATCGGTTCGGAAAAAGACGTCCGCATCGGTATCGACACCTGCTAAATGCGCCTGAATCCCTGCTTCAAAAAGCGATTTACGGATGAAACCTGTACTTTGACGGGCCGTTAGAGAATCTGGGTGAATCACCATGATGTCATCATGGCGAAGCTCGTCTTCTGCGAGATTTTTCTGAATCTGTTGCAGCAGCCAGGCATCTTGCTGAAACTCATCCTCGAATGGGATGAACTGGACGATGTCATTAATATCCGAATGATCTTCCAGGAATATTGGACTTGTTTCTGGAGTGCGCTCAAGTGCAACAGGCTGGCCTTTAGCCAATTGCCCATGCTTCACGGTGTAGCCAATTTCTTCCCATAACATTGGATCGTTGAACATCTGCACCAAGCCAGTTGATTTAGCTTGCGGCGCGTTACGGTACATCCCAAAACCAAGACTATGCGCCGACACTAATACCGGGCGGGAGTTTCGATAGCATTTCTGCAAGATTAAATCCCGTCTCTCATCGTCGCCAAAGGTGGCCAGTGGTTTTACCGTTTCATCCTTGCCAAAAATCTCTTCCGGCGGTGGCAGCGATGTTCCTGAGAGACTTTGCAGCTCGTCGTAGGCGTACACCAAGCGTTTTTCTGGCGTCAGCATGGCGTAGCACAGCTTCAGAAAACTGGGTGGCAGGTCCTGTGCTTCATCTAAAAGAATGACATCGTAGAGACCTGCGGCATCAGCAGCATCTTCTAATGCATTGCGACATGCGCCATTGAAGGCATTTTCCTCGTTTACGAATGTAAAAGAGGCTCTCCTAAAGTCGAAAAACGTCGCTCCCGTCGCACAGCAATATTCATAGTAAAGGCCATCTCTCGCCGCTCCGCCGGGTGCCCCCCAGGCATTGATGACCCGAATCTTGGTCCAGTCTGGTTCTTCACCACTCTGCTCAATACAAAAATTGGTGATGAGCCGCTGGAACTGGGCTTTGAGGGAACGCGTATTAAAGGTGACAGCGATCCGCCAATCCGGATACTGGGTGTGCAGATAAGCGGCTTTAAGTGCCAAGACAATGGTTTTTCCAGAACCTGCCAGCCCTCTGATGCGCTGCACGCCTTCCACTGTTTCAAGGACGGCTTTGTGTTGCCGATGATCCAGCGTGGCAATGGAATCTTCCAGACGCTTGAGCTTGGCCCCCCGGGAGTCTGAGCGTTGTACTTCACGCTTGGAGCGGCTTTTTCTAATGCTGCTGAGGCTTTCTATTGCAGACAGCGTCATTCTGTAGAGAGTATCGCTGCCCTGCGTCCAATCCAGTGCATTGAGTGCAGCGCCAAGGCCGTGTTCATTGACGAGTGGATAATCCGTAATCGCGACAGCCTCAACATTGCCAATGGCTGGAGCAAATGAAATCACCGACAACGGCACCTGTCATTGACGTCCTTTGACCAGTTCCCGATGTAACCTCAAGCGTGCTTCCATCTTGTTTGCTAAATCATCCTGACGTTCTGCATAGTCTTTGGCATCCGTCCCTTCGATTAAATCGAATAACACAATGCCTGTGGAGGGGCTGACCAAGGTGGCATCAATGGAGTATTTGCCATCTGGTGTGGCAATCAAGGGATAGCCGATGAAGACTTCACCGCAGATGCCCTGCAAGAGGGTGAGCGCTTGCTGCAAGAGGTCGGTGGCAACCGGTTTGTTATTGACACCACGGGTAATGTTCAATTGTTCAGTCATGATTGTTAGTCCTCATGGACGCTGCCTGAAAAGACCGGCGTAGCGTGGTGCGGGGGCAGCGAGAGCGGCAAGTAAAAACTGCATCTTTTAGATAGGCCGGTATCGGAAACGGGTGTCGAGGTCTTGGATGTGCTGATGATCCAGGGTGGGTTGAGAGGTACGGAACTGGCCGTGGGTAGCGATGGTGAGTCATGCGGCTTGCATCTGTGATGTTCCGAAGTTGCGCGTGATGTTGACCAGGCGGAACCCAGAAATACGCGCTGGCTTGCTGTGCTGCTCAACTTTGGTCGATGCGTAATGGGTGTCGTGCTTTGGGAAGACAAACGAATCTCCATGCAGTGTTCTGAGAAACCAAGAAACCCGGGTTGCTGATCTATGCGGGGCGGTGTTGCAGCCTTGTTCTTGTCTTGTGCTTGTATCGGGTGCTAGCCATGTGTCCTGTTGTGTCCCCAAGAGAGCTGCTTGGAATAGGGGATGGCGGCTGTCTGGAGAGACGGCAGCTGTATTGTGGATGATTGTGGGGTTTTTTCGGCATTCTTTCTGGGTGTGTTTGTTGGCGAGTGATTGTGCGGTTTTTCTGATCGTGGTGTCTGTTCTGCACCGTTGTTTGGATGTGGTGCGGTCTCGTATTGAATTTAAAGCGTGACTCTTGGGCAAGCTCAGACGCCTGCGCTGCTTTGTAAGGGTGCTGTGGACATGAGCGCTGTGAGCCATGCGAGAGGGCGTTATTTCGAATGCTTGAGGACAGGTGTTTCCGTAGTGTTGTTGCCGAGATGGGTTTGGTTGGGTGAGACACGTCGGTTGCAGTGGGGGTCTCTCAAGCGCATCAGACGGAGCAATATTGCCGGTCGTCGGTGTGATCTGGGCCACGTTGCGAGGGTCATGCAGTGGATCCATTAGAAATGTCCGATTGCAGCGCTTGTGGCTGTTATCAAGTGTGCAAGGAGTGTTTCATAGAAGGCATGGCTAGGTGCAGCCTGCATCAATGGACACTGAAACAGCAAAGACGCTCCCAGGAGGTCAATATTCGGTTTGGTGAGGTGCATTGCCTGGGGCTAATGTTGTTCGTGGCTAAGCGTAAGGAGGACGCAGGTGTGGGGCGAGGAGGGCGTAGTGCTACCGCAGAGGCATCGGTACGCCTGGTGTTGGCTTAGATGTGTTTGATCGTGTGGTTGCTGTCTCAAACCTGTGTCGCGTTGGTGCAGATCACATTGCCGGGTAGTTTCACATCAAGTACTGGATTGCTGTGACAGAGGATGGCCGTGTTCTTGGTGATGGGGACATCGTGGTTGCGTAGTCGTGTTGTGGCGGTGCCGTGGGGTGTTACGCGGAGTGAGTGGCAGTGGGGGTGTCCAATGATTCGTAGTGTCGTGGCTGACATAGTTAATGTGTGTGCTGTTGCGGTGAGAGTAGTCATTCTCACGATGTTGCAGGGGCACGATGGGTGGCTGTTTTTACGCAAGAAAATGCCATGTTCCCCCTCCAGAGGGCGGCGTTACTACATGGGTTGTTGCTTTTGCTGTTGAGGTTGTTGCGGTTGTAGAGGTGTTTAGGTTGTCAGGTGCTGTAAGTGTGGTAGTGCTGCATTGATGTGATCCCAGGGGAAAAGCGGTCCGGGGTCATGTTTGCGTGGAACCAGTTGCGTGGGGTCGTTGCTGGCCGGGACGTGTTCGGTGTCCAGTGTGTCGTGGCCGGCGATGCTGTTGAGTGCCGGTAGTGTGTGTGTCAGCCACGTCAGCAGTGCGATCAGGGCTTGGATCTGGGCTGCTGGATAGGGTTCGTCCATTGTTTGATGGCGGGTGTCTAGCCAATGGGGGTAGCGGCCACGGTTCACGAGTTCGATGCCTAGGGTGTGTGCGTTTTGGTTGCGGACGTGGTGTGCGATTCGTTCTGGGGGCACGTATTGTTCAATGTGTCCGTTGCGATCGATATAGTAATGGCCGCTGTCGCCGGTGCCGCTCGGATAGAGCACGCGCTCGCTATAGGTGCGTGCTGTTGCTAAGTCGGGGAGTTCGGTGCAATGAATGACTGCCAGGGTGATGGTGTCCAGTGGCCGTAGTTGTAGTGCGGTGACGTAGGGCAGAGGGTGTCGCTGAATGGGGGGTAGGGGGCGGGCATTGGCCGATGCTACCACCGCTGCGGTGCGTTGCCTCTATGTGGTGCGTTGCCTCTATATTGCTTGTCTGGGGTGCTTGGTGCTGCCGTGTATGTATGGTGTGATGGGCACTGTTTAGTTTGCTGGGTGTACACGGTGTGTGGCTTCGGTGGCCTGAGTGTGTTTGTGGTGGTGGGATAGGTGTTGTTGACGTTGTGGAGGAACGATGAGTCGAGGGCATTGCATTCTGTCGCATGGTTTTGAGAGTAGTCCGGATGCGAACAAAGTCACTGCGTTGGCGGAGGTCGCTGAGCGCTTGGGGTGGAGTCATGTGCGTCCTGACTATAGTGATCTGGATGCACGGCGGGAGGTCAGTCTGTTGGGTGATGTGCCGGGGCGCTTGGAGCGTTTGCTGGCTTTGGCGCGTGATGCTGTTACGCGTGGTCCAGTGGTGTTGGCGGGATCTAGTCTCGGTGCTTATATATCGGGACGGGTGTCGTTGCAGGTGCCTGTTCGCGGTCTGTTTTTGATGGTGCCGCCGATATGTATCTCTCAGATGCCGGCGTTGGATGCGGCGTCAGTGCCGATTTCAATTGTGCATGCTTGGCGTGATGAGCTGATTCCTGCTGTGGAGGTGATCGCTTGGGCACAGGCGCGTGCAGCGCGGTTGTTGGTGGTGGACGATACGCATCGTTTGGGGCATCACGTTGATGCTGCGGCCCAGGCGTTTGCGGCATTGCTTGCGACGCTGTAGACGTTTTAATGGTGTGATCGGGGACAGACGGTGTGCGATTGGGCCGTTTCTGTTTTTTCTGTGGGCAGTCACGTGATGGTGATGTTGTTCTGGTGTTTTTTAGGATGGTGTGCGGTCGCTGGTTAGGGCGCATGTTGCGTTGTCTCGGGTATTGATTGTGGTTGGGGTTGCTGGATCCAAGGATTGCTTTTGTCTGGTTCTGGGTGTGTTGATGTCGTGTTTGAAGTGGTCCTGACAAGAGTGCTGGTAAAGCGTGGCGTGATGGCCCAACACGGCGCTCCGTGTGGTGGCTTCTGTTGCTGTTTTCCCCATCGTGGCAGGTGTGAGGTGCTGGTTTCCGGTTTGGGTTGATGATGTGAGATTTTTTGTTTCCTGCGCTAAAGGTTTGGAATATCTGTTGGTTGATGAAGTGTTGGCGCTTGGTGCCGCTGGGGCTACGGCGACAGTGGCCGGTGTCAATGTGGAAGGTGGGTTGTGCGATGCGCAGCGTCTGGTGCTGTGGTCGCGTTTGGCCAGCCGTGTGTTGTGGCCGTTGGCGGCGTTCGCATGTGCGGATGAGGATGCGTTATATGCGGGTGTTGCGGCGTTGCCGTGGGTGGAGCATGTTTTGCCGGGCCAGACGTTGGCGGTGGATGCGCACGTTTCCGGGGAGGCGATCACTCATGCGCGTTACGCTGCACAGCGTGTGAAGGATGCGGTGGTCGATACGTTGCGTGATGCTGGTGTGGTGCGGCCATCGGTTGATGTGGAGCACCCAGATGTACGTTTGAATTTGTCGCTCCGCAAGGGGCGTGCGACGTTGTCGGTGGATCTGGGTGGTCGGGCGCTGCATCACCGTGGTTGGCGTCAGGCACCGCATGCGGCGTCATTGAAGGAGCATTTGGCGGCTGCGGTGTTGTTGCGTGCCGGCTGGGCCAAGGTCTATGCCGAAGGTGGGGGGCTGCTCGATCCGATGTGTGGCAGTGGCACGCTCTTGATTGAGGGGGCGTTGATGGTGGCCGATGTGGCACCTGGGTTGTCGCGTTATGCCGATCCTGATGCGATGTCTCATGTGTCGGTAGCAGAGCGTCCGGTGTTGTTGCCGAGTCGTTGGCGTGGTTTTGATGTCGTGGCGTGGGAAGCCTTAGTGGTTGATGCGCAGCAGCGTGCCAGGCGAGGGTTGGCGGAGTTGCGTCCGGTGTTGCACGGCAGTGACATTGATCCTCGGGCACTTGGTGCTGCGTTTGCGAATGCGCGGGCGGCGGGTGTTCAAGATGCGATTGAGTTTGTTGTTGCCGGTATTGATGTGCTGCCGGCGGTGTCTGAGCCTCACGGTGTGGTGGTGTGTAACGCGCCCTATGATGTGCGTTTGGCGGCCGATCCGGGGTTGTATCGGCATTTGGGGGATGCGTTACGGCGTGTGGTCCCGCGCTGGCGGGCCGCGCTAGTGTGTGGCAGTAGTACGTTGGCATTTGCAACGGGGTTGCGGGCTGATAAGAAGTATCAGTTTTTCAACGGTGCGTTGGAATGTGTGTTGATTGTCTGTGATCCGGTGGTGCCGTTAGCGCGTGAGGCAGGGGGAGCACAGGCGTTGAGTGAGGGGGCGCAGATGGCTGCTAATCGTCTGCGCAAGAATGTGCAGCGCTTGAAGAAGTGGCGTATCCGGGCGGGGGTGGAGTGTTACCGGGTTTACGATGCTGATTTGCCGGAGTATGCGGCTGCGATTGATGTGTATCAGGAGGTGGATGGTGCGCGGCGGTTATTCCTGCATGTGCAGGAGTATGCGGCGCCGGCGTCGATTCCTGAGGGGGATGTGCGGCGGAGGCGTCATGAGTTGCTTGCTGCGGTACGCGCGGTGTTTGATGTGTCGGTGGCTCAGGTGGCTTTAAAAACGCGGCAGCGCGGTAAGGGGGGGAGTCAGTACGGTTGTTTTGCGCAGCGTGGGGAGTTTTTTCATGTGTGTGAGCATGGTGCGTTGTTGCGTGTGAATTTGTTTGATTATCTGGATACGGGGTTGTTTCTTGATCATCGTCCTTTGCGCGGGCGCATGGCGCGTGAGGCGGTGGGTAAGCGTTTTCTAAATGTGTTCTGTTACACGGGTGTGGCGAGTGTGGAGGCAGCAGTGGCTGGTGCTGCGGCGACAACCAGTGTGGATTTGTCATCCACGTATTTGCATTGGTGTACGGATAATTTTGCGTTGAATGGGCAAGGTGGGGTGAGGCATCGTTTGGTGCAGGCGGATGCGTTGGCTTGGTTGGAGGCGGAGCGTGGTCAATACGATGTCATTTTTTGTGATCCGCCGACGTTTTCGAATTCGGCGCGCGCTGATGATTTTGATGTGCAACGCGATCATGTGCGTTTGCTGCGTGCGGCTGTTGCGCGGTTGACCCCTGGTGGGGTGCTTTACTTTTCCAATAATTTCCGCCGTTTCCGTTTGGACGTGGATGCGGTTGCTGCGTTTGCGCAGTGTGAGGAAATCAGCCCGGTGACGATTGATTTAGATTTTTCGCGCAATACGAGGATCCATCGTACGTGGCTGTTGTGGCGGTAGTGGGGTGTTTGCAGGGAGTTGTTGGGGTGTTTCTCTGGAGGTAATCGGCAGTGTTGCGCTGTACGGTTGCGGTGGTAGGGCCGTTAGGGGCAATGGTGGGTGTGATGGTTTCAGGTTGCGATGTGTGTTTTTTTAAGTTGAGAAGGGGTTGGGTGAGGGTGCTTTCTCAAGCTGAGGAGGTGATGTTGCGGTCTGTCTGTATGGTGTTGGTAGTAGGTAGTCACCAGGGTACTGGTGGCTGTTATGTCATTGTTGGTCTATTGGGTGTGTGGCTGGCCATGTGGACGCTATGCAGTGGGATGGCTGGTTTGCTCAAAGGGGTGGGGAGGAGGTGGGGCAGGAATGTTTGTGGGGTTATCTCCGGTTTCTGTTCAGTCAGTGTCTGTGCATGGTGGTGTTGTTAGGCAAGGTTGTTGAATGAAGTTCCAGTGAGGTTTCAGGCTGGTGTTATGGGGCGTTGCTCAGTCGTGCGAGTTCTTCGGCTTGGTGTTCTTGTCGTAGTCGGTCGATCAGGGGGTCTAGGTCGCCTTCGATGATGTTGGGAAGGTCGTAGAGTGTCAGGTTTTCGACACGGTGATCGGTGATCCGGCCTTGGGGAAAGTTGTAGGTGCGGATACGTTGGCTGCGGTCGCCGCTGCCGACTTGCAGTTTACGTTTCATTGCTTCGGCTGTGGCCTGTTGGCTGCGTTGGCTTTCGATCAGTTGTGCTTTGAGCCGTTTCATTGCTTTGTCGCGGTTGGCGTGTTGGCTGCGTTCGGTTTGGGATTCGACGACGACGCCGGTTGGGAGATGGGTGATGCGGATTGCCGATTCGGTTTTGTTGACGTGTTGGCCGCCGGCACCGGAGGAGCGGAATGTGTCGATCTTGAGGTCAGCGGGGTTGATCGAGATGTCTGCGATTTCGTCGGCTTCTGGAATAATCGCGACGGTGGCTGCTGAAGTATGGATGCGTCCCTGGGATTCGGTTGCGGGCACGCGTTGTACGCGGTGTGTGCCGGATTCAAATTTAAGTCGGGAGTAGGCGCCGCGTCCGACAATGCGCGCTATGATTTCTTTATAGCCGCCATGTTCGCCGGGAGTATCTGATTCCACTTCGACTTTCCAGCGCTGGCGTTCGGCGTAGCGGGTGTACATCCGGAAGAGGTTGCCGGCAAAGATTGCAGCTTCGTCGCCACCAGTGCCGGCGCGTACTTCCAGGAATAGGTTGCATTCGTCTCGGGGGTCTTGAGGAATCAGGAGTCGCTGAAGTTGTTCGTCAAGTGTGGTCAGGTGTGCTTGGGCTATGGCGATTTCTTGTTCGGCAAGTTCGCGCATTTCAGGGTCGGTGCGTAGTGTTTCAGCGGCGGCTAGATCGGCTTTGGTACGGGTTTCTTCGGCCAGTGTGGTCGCAATCGGTGCGAGTTGCGCCAATTCGCGGGAGTATGTACGGAATCTGTCGGTGTCAGAGGCGATTTTGGGATCAGAGAGCAAGCGTTCGAGTTCTTCATGGCGCTCGGCGAGTGCTTCCAGTTTACGACGCAGGGTCGGTTTCATCGGTTTTCACAATCGTTGTCTGAAGGGTGGGGTGGTGGTAGCCGGGTTTCTCTGGAAAGAGTTGTTCTGCTGCACGAACTAGCTCGGTGTTGTTGGCGAGTGCGGCTTCGCGCAGTGCGGCAGTTGGAGGGTGTAACAGGCGGTTTGTCAGGCCATGGGCAAGTTGTTCCAGGACTTCTTCGGCGGGACGGCCGTTTGCTAGTTGTCGCCGTGCGCGTGTCAGCAGTTCATCCCGGGTCGTTGTGCCGAAGGTGCGTAGGCGCCGTAGTGGGGCTTGGTGTGCCTGCGCTTGAAGTGTATCCATGTAGCGTTTGACTTGTAATTCAATGATGGCCTCAGCGGTTTCGGCTGCTTCGCGCCGGCTGTGCCGGTTTTCTTCCACGGCGCGCTCCAGGTCGTCAATGGTGTATAGGTAGGCGTCGGTGAGTGTTCCTACTTCGGTCTCGATATCGCGTGGTATTGCTAGGTCAAATAGCAGTATGGGTTTTCGTTTTCGGATGTGTAGTGCGCTTTCGACGTTGGATTGGGTGACTATAGGGGTAGGTGCGGCAGTGGCCGAGAAGATGATGTCGGCTTCGGCAAGGTGGAGGTTTAGTTCGGTCAGGGGGAGTGCGTAGCCACCATGCTGGCTGGCCAGCATCTGCGCTTTGGCGTGGGTGCGGTTGGCAATTAACAGGCGTTGTACTCGTCCTTCGCTCAGGTGTTTGGCTGCCAGTTGGATGGTCTCGCCGGCGCCGATGAGCAATACGGTCGATTCGTTCAGCGGGGAGAAGGCGTCTTGTGCTAGTCGCACTGCGGTTGAGGCTATTGAGACTGGGTTGGTGCCAATCCGTGTATTTGTGCGTGCGTGCTTGGCGACGGAGAAGCTATGTTGGAATAGCCGGTCAAGTGTGTTGCCAAGGGTGCCGTGGGTGCGTGCCATGGACCAGGAATCCTTGACTTGGCCGAGGATTTGTGACTCCCCGAGGACCATTGAGTCTAGGCCTGTGGCGACTCTGAATAGGTGCCTGACTGCCGCTGCGTCGCGATATTGATATAAGTGGTTTTGTAATCCTGGTCTGTGTTGTTCGAGCCAGTTCAGCAGCATTTGCGCATTTGTGGTCTCGGCGTATAACTCGGTACGGTTGCAGGTGGATAGCAGTGCGGCTTCGTTCACATTGGGGAGGTTGCGCAGTGAATCAAGTGCGCGTGGCAATGCATCACCGACGAAAGAGGCCCGTTCGCGTAGCTCCATTGGCGCAGTTTGATGGTTCAGTCCGAGTACCCACAACGTCATCGTTCAGTTACTTGCTATAAGCTGCTTGTTATTCATGTCCTCCATTTTACGGTCCGGTTGCTCCCGATGCTCGTGCCGATTCGCATCCTTACAGTTCCATTGTTGTTTTTTATCGTGTTTCCCGCAGTTGCTGCTCGCGCGGCTTTTGGCGATCCGGCGACTCAGGTGAGTCCTTGGTTGGGGCCCGTTTTGGTGGCCGAGTTTGAATTGCAATCTGGGCAGCTGAGCAATGCGGCGAGATGGTATTTGCAGGCTGCACGTTTTCAGCCTGGGAATGTCGGTCTCGTTGAGCGTGCCGCTCGCATTGCGATGTTGGCGGGTGATGATGTCGGTGCGGAGCGTGCTTTAGCGATCTGGGGTGTCCGCGCGCCTAAGTCGTTGTCAATGCGTGAGGTCGAAGTATCACTCGCTATGCGTCGCCAGCAGGTCAATATGGCGCGCCATGGGCTTACCGGGTTGCTGCGTAATCCTGATCCCCGTAGTTGGCGTTATGCGTTGATTGCACTCAACAATGGCGGCCGTGATCCGCAGCTGTCGGTTAGGTTGATGGAGGAGTTGGTTCGCCGCGGTGATATCCCTAATCGGATTGAGGTCTGGCAGGAGTTTGGTCGTTTGGCGTTGCGTTTGGAGCAGCCGATATTGGTGAAGCACATCATCGACCAGTTGATGCTGCGCTTTCCTAAGGATCCACGTGTGGCGTTGTTGCAGGCTGCTCAGTTGCAGCAGGCGGGTAAGCGTAAGCAGGCTCTTTCTAAGCTAAAGGAGGTTGAGCGGCGTGCGGTAGCTGATGTGGATCTGCGTGGGGCATTAGCTTTGACTTATGAAGGCATGGGTGAAGGTAAGGCTGCTGCACGGGTGCTTGCCACTGGTCCGCAGGATGTTCAAACCTATGGTTTGCGTGCTTCGTTGCTAGCTCGCCAGCAGGAGAGGCAGGCGTTGATTGCTTTGTATGAGGAGTTGAGTGGTGGGAGCGGGACGCATGAGCCGGAGAAGCGTCTTCTGTTAGGTAAGATTGCTGAGTTTCTGATGCGTTACGAGGATGCGCTTTCTTGGTATCACGGGGTGTTGGATGGGGAGCTGCGTGGTGAGGCGGTGTTGCGTGCGGTCAGCGTGTTATTTGAGTTGAAGCGCTATGATGAGGCGTTCGATGAGGTGCATCGCTTGCAGGGGGATGCTGCGATTGATGATGAGCAGCGTCGCGATGCTTATTTGGTTGAGGCTGAGTTAAAACAGCGCTTGGGTGACTCTGCAGGTGAGTTGAACGCTTTTGCGCGTGGATTGGATGAGTTTCCTAACGACAGTGAGCTTCTTTATGTGCGTGCGCTGGCTTGGGAGCGTCGTGATGACATCGTTCAGGCTGAGGCCGATTTGCGTAAGTTGCTGGTTGCCGATCCGGGCAATGTGGTCGCGTTGAATGCGCTTGGTTATACCTTGGCCAACCATACGATCCGCTACAAGGAGGCGTTGGCGTTGATTGATCGTGCCCGTGCGGCTGAGCCTGATAATCCTTCGATTATCGATAGTTACGGTTGGGTCATTTATCGACTGGGACGGGTTAAGGAGGCTTTGGTGGAGCTTAAGCGTGCTTGGTCTTTAGCTAAGGAGCCAGAGATTGCTGTGCATGTCGGTGAGGTGCTGTGGGCGGATGGTCAGCGCGAGGAGGCACGGTACTATTTTGAGGAAGCGCGTAAATTGGATCCGGATAATTTGGTGTTGCGCCATGTACTGGAAAAGTTTGGGTTATGAAGGTGTATTTGCATGATGTGAATAGGGGCTTGGGTGTGTTCTTGTTGGCAGTCTCTTTTTTGTTGCCTGGGTGTAGCAGCAGTGGTGGCCGGCGTGCGTCGGTGCCCGTCACGGTGGATGCCACTGCGCAGGTAGTTGAGCAGGCTCGCCAAACGTGGTTGCAGGAGCATCCTAACTGGAGTTTTTACGGACGTGCGGCGATCAGGCAGGGGAGTGATGGTGGGAGTGTCCGGGTGGAGTGGGAGCAGCATGGTCGCGGTTACCGCATTGTGTTAAGTGCTCCAATGAGTCGTCAGAGTTGGGTGTTGAGCGGAAGTAGTAGCGGTCCGGCTCGTCTTGAGGGTGTGGGTGGGTGGGTGCGTGTTGGCGAAGTTGCCGAACAGGTGTTGTTCGAGGCGACTGGTTGGCAAGTTCCGATGGGGTTATTGCCTGATTGGGTACGAGGTCGCAATAGTGATAGTGGGGGTGGGGATGTGCAGTTAGATGCGGAGGGACGTCCTCACCGTGTGTATCAGGGGGGGTGGCAGTTGAGGTTTCTGGATTGGTTTCCGTCTTCCGTGGGGCGTCCGATGTTGCCGCGGCAAATTGAGGCTAGTCGCGGTTCGGCTAGGATACGTTTGATTGTTGATCAATGGGACGAGTTGATCCCGTGAGTGTCGTCATTGATGACGGTGTGGGCTGGTCGGCGTGGCCGGCACCTGCCAAGTTGAATTTATTTTTGCAAATTACCGGGCGACGTGTTGATGGTTACCATGAATTGCAGACTGTTTTTCGTCTGCTTGATTGGGGTGATACGATCCATCTGCGGGTGCGTGAAGATGGTCAGATTCATCGCATTGGTGAGTCAGTGACTGGGGTTGTTGAGGCTGACGACTTGGTGGTGCGTGCGGCTTATTTGCTAAAACATGCGACTAATGTCTATTTAGGGGCAGATATCTTTGTTGAAAAGCGAATCCCAGTTGGTGGCGGCTTTGGCGGTGGGTCCTCTGATGCGGCGACTGTGCTTCTTGTGTTGAATGCATTGTGGCACACCAGGCTTGACGTTGCGGTTTTGGCGGCTTTGGGGTTACGTTTGGGGGCCGATGTGCCGGTATTTGTACATGGGTGTAATGCGTGGGCTGAGGGTGTCGGTGAGTGCTTAACACCGATGATTCTGCCTGGAGCGGCCTACCTGCTATTGGATCCAGGGGTGTGTGTGCCGACACGGGAGCTGTTCCTTGATCCGGATTTGACGCGCGATGCGTCCCCCGCGACAATAGGCGACTTCATTGCTGGTACTGCGTTTGGTAATGCATTCGAGCCGGTTCTGAGACGCCGCGAGTCTGCGGTTGCGGGTGCTCTTGATGTGCTCTCAGAGGTTGGTTTTGCAAGGGTGACTGGCTCTGGCAGCGGTTGCTTTGTGGAATTCAGTACGCGCGATGAGGCTGAGTGTGCTTTGGAGCGGCTGCCGTACGGGTTGTGTGCTTGGGTTGCTGATGGCGCTTCCCGTTCTCCGCTGCTTGATGTACTGAAAACAATGGAATTTTGATGCAGGGGCGTCGCCAAGAGGACTAAGGCACCGGGTTTTGATCCCGGCATTCGTAGGTTCGAATCCTACCGCCCCTGCCAGTTTTTTTATGGTTTTCAAGTTCATGTGTTCCCGTTTGGAGGGGGCAGGGCGCTTGGGTTTGTAGTGTTCCTGGTAATTCGGTTTTACTCTCTTAACCTTACTCTTCGTTGCTGCCTGATAGATGCCTACCATTCAAGACGAACGCAATTTGATGGTCTTTTCGGGCAATGCCAATAAACCACTGACTCAAAGTATTTGTAAGGAGTTAGGGGTGCGTATGGGTAAATCGTTAGTGTCGCGTTTTTCCGATGGAGAGGAGCAGGTCGAAATTGAGGAAAGTGTGCGTCGTCAGGAAGTATTTGTGGTGCAGCCGACCTGTGCGCCAAGTGCTGAAAATTTGATGGAACTGTTGGTTATCATTGATGCGCTCAAGCGTGCCAGTGTTTCTAGTGTCACTGCCGTGATTCCGTACTTCGGTTATTCGCGTCAGGATCGCCGAATGCGTTCTTTGCGTGTACCGATTACCGCAAAGGTTGCGGCAAAAATGATCAGTGCGATTGGTGCTGATCGTGTGTTGACCATTGATTTGCACGCTGATCAAATCCAGGGTTTTTTTGATGTGCCGGTAGATAACGTTTATGCTTCGCCGCTGTTACTGGCTGATATTTGGCGTGCTTATGGCACTGACAATATAATTGTGGTTTCCCCGGATGTGGGGGGGTGGTCAGAGCCCGTGCCATGGCTAAGCGTTTAGGCGATACCGATCTGGCAATCATTGATAAGCGCCGTCCTCGTGCCAATGTTGCTACGGTAATGAATATTATCGGGGAGGTTAACGGTAAGACCTGTGTACTGGTCGATGATTTAGTGGATACTGCCGGTACTTTGTGTGCGGCGGCCGTAGCACTTAAGCAAAATGGTGCTACTAAGGTTGTTGCTTATATCACGCATCCGGTGCTGTCCGGCCCTGCTATGGACAATATTAATAACTCTGAGCTTGACGAGCTTGTGGTGACGGATACCATTCCTTTGTCTGATGCCGCTCGGGAATGCCGAAAAATTCGCCAGCTTAGTGTGGCTGAGTTGCTTGCTGAGACTATTCGGCGTATTGCTTTTGGTGAATCAGTCAGTTCACTGTATGTGGATTGATTGCATGGCCCATCGGGCTGTTTTTAAAAACGACTCTTTTGGTCGCGAGAGGGTCGCCTTCTATCGCTGCGAGGCGGTTTCTCAACTTTTATAAGGTAGTAAAATAATATGGCAAATCATCAAATTAAAGCGCAGCGCCGTAAAGACGAGGGGAAGGGTGCGAGCCGCCGCCTGCGTCATGCTGGCATGATTCCAGCCATTATTTATGGCGGTGAGCAGCGTCCAGTGAGTATCCAACTCAATCATGAGCAGATTTGGCTTGCTCAACAGAACGAGTGGTTCTATTCCTCTATTCTCGATCTGAATGTCGATGGGGCGGGGGCCGAGAAGGTTCTGCTGCGTGATTTACAGCGCCATCCTTATCGTCAGTTGGTTATGCATGTTGACTTTCAGCGCGTTAGTTCGGATGCCAAGCTGAGTGTTGCTGTGCCGTTGCATTTCATCAATCAGGCTACTTCACCTGCCGGCAAGGTTGGTGGTGTGGTGATTACCCACGAATTGAATGAGGTGCAGGTATCGTGTTTACCGAAAGATTTGCCCGAGTTCATTGAGGTTGATTTGTCCACCTTGAATGTCGGTCACGTAATTCACCTGTCTGATATTACGTTCCCAATCGGTGTTGAGTTGTCGACTCGGTTGGATAAGGAGCACGATATGGCCGTAGTCATTGCTAAGCATGCAGTGATTGAGGATGACGCTCCTGCAGAAGAAGGGGAGGGTGACTCCAAGTAATGTGCTGCATTCCTTGCATCCTAAATGGCGGGGTAATTCAGTAACAATGTTCATATGTTAGGGCTGCGTTTGATAGTTGGGCTCGGCAATCCGGGTAGTGAGTACATCAAAACCAGGCACAATGCTGGGTTTCGCTTTGTCGATGGTTTAGTTCAGCGTGAGGGGCAGTGCTGGGCGTTGGAGTCTAAGTTGTTTGCTTACGTTGCTCGTGTGTTTATCGCTGGGCAATGGGTATGGTTACTACGCCCAGTCACTTTTATGAATTTGAGCGGCAAGTCGATTTGTGCCGGTTTGAATTTTTGGAAAATTAAACCGGAGCAAATGTTGGTTGCTCACGATGAGTTGGATTTTCCACCAGGGGCTGTGCGCTTGAAGTTTGATGGTGGTCATGGTGGTCAGAATGGGTTGCGTGATATTACCAAGTTGCTTGGTCACGGACGTTTTCATCGTCTGCGTGTAGGTATTGGTCATCCTGGCCATAAAGACCGTGTGGTGAGTTGGGTGCTAGGTTGTCCAACGTGCGATGAAAATATTGCTATTGATGCTGCTTTGGAACGAGCCAGTGTAGTGTTGCCTTTAGCGGTTGCTGGTGACTTTGATGGGGCGATGAAAAAGCTACATACGGTAGTGTGATGGGAAATCTATATGGGTATTAAATGCGGTATCGTTGGGTTGCCTAATGTTGGTAAGTCGACTTTGTTCAATGCGTTGACTAAAGCTGGTATCGCTGCCGCTAACTTCCCATTCTGTACAATTGAGCCTAACGTAGGTGTCGTGTCTGTTCCTGATCCTCGTCTTAATCAATTGGCCGAAATCGTCAAGCCTCAGAAGTTACTGCCGACGGTGATTGAGTTCGTTGATATTGCAGGTTTGGTTGCTGGTGCGGCTAGTGGTGAAGGGTTAGGCAATAAGTTTTTAGCGCATATTCGCGAGGTTGATGCGATCGCTCATGTAGTTCGTTGTTTCGAACATGGTGAAATTATTCATGTTGCCGGTAAGGTTGATCCTCTGGCTGACATTGAAATCATTGATACGGAATTGATACTGGCCGATCTCGACACTGTCGAGAAGGCGTGCAACCGTATCATGCGTGCTGCCAAAGGGGGGGGGGGAGGCGATTGCCCGCAAGTCTGTGCTTGAGAGATTGCAGGTTGCGCTTAATGAAGGCAAATCTGCTCGCTCTGCTGGTTTGGATGAGGATGAACGTGCTTTAGTCCGCGATTTGTTCTTGCTGACGCTCAAGCCGGTGATGTATATCGCTAATGTGCTTGAAAATGGGTTTCAGGATAATGTTTATCTTGAGGCTTTACGTGTCCGTGCTTCCTCTGATAATGCTCAGTTAGTGCCGATTTCTGCAGTGATCGAAGAGGAGCTGGCTCAGCTTGAGGATGTGGATCGCGATGCATTTTTGGTTGACCTTGGTCTGGAGGAGCCGGGGTTGAATCGAGTAGTTCGTGCTGCTTATGCGTTGCTAGGTTTGCAGACTTACTTTACTGCGGGTGTGAAGGAAGTGCGTGCTTGGACTGTGAAGTCTGGTGCCACCGCGCCGCAGGCCGCTGCGGTGATTCATACGGATTTTGAAAAGGGATTTATCCGTGCCGAAACGATTGCTTTCGATGACTTCATTAAATATAAAGGCGAAGCAGGCGCGCGTGATGCTGGGCGTATGCGTTTGGAGGGCAAGGAGTATCGGGTTCAGGAAGGAGATGTGTTGCATTTTCGCTTTAACGTATGATTCTGTTGCTGCCTAAATGCATTTTTGCCGTATATTTTTTCGATGGTAAGTTTGTTGTAAAGCAGGCTTCTGAATTGGTTGTGTAGTGGAGTTTTTGTTGACGTGGGTTTTATTTAGTGCGATAATGAATGGCTTTTCAATCGCTCGAAATGAAATAATTTCCTGGTTGCTTGTGGTTGTGAAAATCAGGAGGGATACCCAAGCGGCCAACGGGGGCAGACTGTAAATCTGCTGGCTTGCGCCTTCGGTGGTTCGAATCCACCTCCCTCCACCATTTTCATTGTCTGCATGTGGCTGGTAGCTAGGTGCGGGAGTAGTTCAAAGGTAGAACCTCAGCCTTCCAAGCTGATGGTGCGGGTTCGATTCCCGTCTCCCGCTCCATTGAATTTAATGATTTTAGAGCGTGGCATAATTCGAAGCTGTGCTCACGTAGCTCAGTCGGTAGAGCACCTCCTTGGTAAGGAGGAGGTCGATGGTTCGATTCCATTCGTGAGCACCATAGGTTTTATTTAAAGATTTTAACGAATATTGAGAACAGATACTCATGGCTCAGGATAAGTTCAAACGCACTAAGTTGCACGTAAATGTTGGTACGATTGGTCACGTTGACCATGGCAAGACTACACTGACTGCGGCGCTGACCAAGGTGGGTGCTGAGCGTTTTGGTGGCGAGTTTAAGGCATACGATGCGATTGACGCGGCACCTGAAGAGAAGGCGCGCGGGATTACTATTTCTACGGCGCACGTCGAGTATGAAACTGAAGTCCGCCACTATGCCCATGTGGACTGTCCTGGTCATGCTGATTATGTGAAAAACATGATTACAGGTGCGGCGCAGATGGATGGTGCGATTTTAGTATGTTCTGCTGCTGATGGTCCGATGCCTCAGACTCGTGAACACATTTTGTTGGCTCGCCAGGTGGGTGTGCCTTACATTGTTGTGTTCTTGAATAAGGCTGACATGGTGGATGATGCTGAGTTGCTTGAGCTTGTGGAGATGGAAGTTCGTGAGTTGTTGAGCAAGTATGATTTTCCTGGTGATGACACTCCTATTGTGAGAGGTTCCGCGTTGAAGGCGCTGGAGGGTGATCAGTCTGAGATTGGTGTACCGGCGATTATTCGACTGGCGGAAGCATTAGATACCCACATTCCGAATCCGGAGCGTGCGATTGATCGTCCGTTTTTGATGCCTGTGGAAGATGTGTTTTCGATTTCTGGTCGTGGCACTGTGGTGACAGGTCGTATTGAATGTGGTGTGATTAAGGTTGGCGATGAGGTGGAAATAGTTGGCATTCGTCCGACGTCGAAGACGATTGTTACGGGTGTTGAGATGTTCCGTAAGTTATTGGATCAAGGTCAGGCTGGTGACAACGCGGGTCTATTGTTGCGCGGTACGAAGCGTGATGAAGTGGAGCGTGGTCAGGTGTTGGCGAAGCCTGGTTGTATAAAGGCGCATAAAGAATTTGAGGCTGAGGTGTATGTGCTTTCGAAAGAGGAGGGTGGTCGTCATACTCCGTTTTTCAATGGATACACTCCGCAGTTTTATATGCGTACAACAGACATTACCGGTAAGGTCTGTTTACCTGAGGGTGTAGAGATGGTGATGCCTGGTGATAATGTGAAGGTGACGGTATCTCTGATTAATCCTGTGGCGATGGGTGAGGGTCAGCGCTTTGCGATCCGTGAAGGTGGGCGGACAGTGGGTGCTGGCGTTGTTTCGAAGGTTATTGGTTAACTAGAGTGCTTTGTAGTCCGGCGGTCTTAGCTCGTTGGATTTTTTCAAACGGCGGACCGATTTAATCTCGGTTCGCCGTTGTTATTTCAAAAATTGTAGTGCGAGTGAGTCTCAAGCGTCAGTAGCTCAATTGGCAGAGCAGCGGTCTCCAAAACCGCAGGTTGGGGGTTCGAGTCCCTCCTGGCGCGCCACTTTCTTCCTGGTTTGTGACTTGGCTCAAATCGGTAAATTAAATCCTGATGAAAACAAAAATCGAACCTATTAAAAGCACCGTTCTTAGCGGAGATATTTTCAAATACTTCATTGCTAGTTTGCTATTGGTGTTAGGGGTGTTTGTATGGTTTTTGTTTAGTAGAGCTGTGGATTTTCTTATGCTAGGTTCTTGGGGTCCACAGTTGCGTGGTTTGGTTGTTATTCTCGTTTTCGTCGCTGCTGTATCGGTGCTTATGACTACAGCAAGGGGCCGTGAATTTCGTGGGTTCTTGTTTGAGTCCCGTTTTGAGTTGCGTAAGGTGGTCTGGCCTACTCGTCACGAGGCTATTCGTATCACTTGGGTTGTAATTGTCATGATTACTATACTAAGTTTGTTGTTGGGTGGCTTTGATTTCGTGATACAGAAGCTCACGCAGTGGTTCCTATCGCGTTGAGGAGGATTAAACTGTGAAGCGCTGGTATGTTGTTCATGCCTATTCAGGTTTTGAGAAGTCAGTTGCGCAGGCGTTGCGTGATCGTATTTCTCGTATTGAGATTCAAGATCGTTTTGGTGATGTGTTGGTTCCTGCCGAAGAAGTTGTGGAAATGCGTTCCGGTCAGAAGCGCCGTTCTGAACACAAATTTTTCCCTGGCTATGTGTTGATTCAGATCGAAACTTATTATGAGGGTGGTGTGCCCCGAATCGATAATGAATGTTGGCATTTGGTTAAGGAGACCCCGAAGGTAATGGGCTTTATAGGTGGTACTGCTGATCGCCCGTTGCCGATCAGTAGTGATGAGGCTGATGTTATCTTGCGTCGTGTTCAGGATGGGGCTGAAAAACCACGTCCTAAAGTTTTATTTGAGCCAGGGCAGATGGTTCGAGTTATAGATGGCCCCTTTAATGATTTTGATGGGCTCGTAGAGGAAGTTAACTATGAAAAGAATCGTCTGCGTGTGGCGGTACTGATTTTTGGTCGTCCTACACCTGTTGACCTTGACTTTGGTCAGGTTCAAAAAAGCTGAGTTTTTCTATTTTTTATTCAGTGAAAAATATAAAAGGTTTGCTATACTCGGTATTATAAGACCTGTTAGGGCTGCCTTTTTTGCGGCTTCAAATAGTCTTTAATTAGTAAGTTTAAATGCGTGATGTCGGGACGCGTGCTTTTCTCGATATGATGGGGAGCCTGTTTCTAGAGCGCTATTACCCGGAGATATTTCAGGTGGCAAAGAAAGTTACTGCTTACATTAAGCTTCAGGTGAAGGCCGGTCAGGCGTCTCCTTCACCTCCCGTTGGTCCCGCTTTGGGGCAGCGTGGTTTGAATATTATGGATTTTTGTAAGGCTTTTAATGCTGGAACTCAAAAGATTGAGCAGGGTTTGCCGATTCCGGTAGTAATTACTGCTTACTCGGACCGCACTTTCACCTTTATTACAAAAAGCCCTCCAGCGTCGATTTTGTTGAAGAAAATTGTCGGTATACAATCCGGTTCCAAGCGTCCCAACACAGAGAAGGTGGGCAAAGTCACTCGCAAGCAGCTTGAGGATATTGCTAAGACTAAGGAGCTCGATATGACTGCTGCTGATTTAGATGCTGCTGTACGTACGATTGCAGGTTCGGCTCGCAGTATGGGTTTGGTGGTGGAGGGTTGAACTTATGGTGCAGACAAAGCGTCAAAAAGCTATTGATATCGCTGTTGTCCCTGGTAAGGCGTATGGGATTGATGAAGCGATTAAGATTCTAAAAACGGCCACTAAGGCCAAGTTTATTGAATCAGTGGATGTTGCCATACGTTTAGGTGTGGATGTGAAAAAGTCGGATCAACAGGTCCGAGGCTCGACTTTGTTGCCCGCTGGAACTGGTAGGGATGTACGTGTCGCTGTGTTTGTTCCATCTGGCGCTAAAGCTGAGGATGCTTTAGCTGCTGGTGCTGATGCGGTCGGTATGGATGATTTGGCTGAGAAGATGCAGGCGGGTGATCTAAATTACGACGTCGTGATTGCTACTCCGGATGCGATGCGTGTTGTTGGTAAGTTGGGTACTTTGCTTGGGCCTCGTGGTCTTATGCCTAATCCGAAAGTTGGTACGGTATCTCAAAATCCTGGTGAAGCTGTTAAGAATGCTAAATCTGGCCAAGTTCGTTATCGTGCTGACAAGGCTGGTATCATTCATTGTGTGATTGGTAAGGTGAATTTTGACGATGAAGCATTGAAGTTAAACTTACAAGCATTGTTAGTTGACTTAATTAAAATCAAACCAACTGCTTCTAAAGGTACTTATTTGCAAAAAGTGTCATTGAGTTCCACTATGGGTCCAGGCGTAATGATTGACCAATCTACTTTATCTCTTAAGTAATTTTGGTGTGGTCGAATTAATGCTTCTGGGGTGCTTCATTAATATAATTTTTATGGCCGATTTTCCCGGCTTTTGGTCCACCACTATAAAGGTGTAGGGCCTTTTGGAGGCGGTCGTGGGTGTTTAACTCTCGATAGCCATCAAAGATCGTAGGTGGGTTCTGCGATGACTTTTGTGATTCTTGCTTAAGTCTGTAGAACGCTTAATTTTTATTTAAGGGAAAGCCTACGTAGATGGTGTCGCTCTTCTGGACTTTTCTGGTTCATGAAGCTCTGGGGCGTTCCCGAGTTGTGCTAGTTCCAGGTCTAGAACAGCCACTCAATCTTGAACGTGATTATGTCTCGGTTTCCATGAGGGAAGCTGCCCGAAACCGTAATCGGCAGGAGCTGTGAGCGGGTTATTTGAAGCAGAGCAACGGGAGTGGGGTCCTTTCGAAATGTATATGCGATTTTTTCACTATAACTTAGCCATTTTTGTTTTCCCATCTTTAATGGAGTGGGCCAATGGCTCTTAATGTTTTTCAGAAACAGGAAGTTGTTAAAGAGTTGGCAGGAGTTGCTACTAAAGCTCACTCGTTGATTGTCGCTGAATATGCTGGCATCACTGTTCCTCAGATGACTGCGATGCGTAAGCAGGCTCGAGAGAGTGGTGTGTATCTCAAAGTTGTTAAGAATAAGTTGGCAGCGCGTGCCCTTGGAGATACCGAATACGCCGTTATTAAGGAAAAGTTAATTGGCCCTCTCCTGTATGCCTTTTCCCTGGAGGATCCAGGTGCTGCGGGTCGTCTAATTAAGGAGTTTTCTAAAAAACATGACAAGCTCAAGTCGAAAGCAGTATCCCTTGGTGGTGTGTTGTATCCGGCTGGTCATGTCGATGTGCTTGCATCATTGCCAACGCGATTGCAGGCTCTGGCTATGCTAGCTCGTGTTTTATCCGAGCCGGTCACATTGTTCGCACGTGCTATTAAAGCTATGGCTGATGACAAAAGTGAAACTTTTGCTGTGTCATCGCCTGAAACCAGTGAAGCGTGATGCGTTAAAGACTCGCTAGAAAATCCATCTCAGAAACTATCTAAAGGTAATTATCATGTCCCTCACCAACGAGAAGATTGTCGAAGCTATTGCCGAGAAATCCATAATGGAAGTTATGGAGCTTGTTAAGGCTATTGAAGATAGGTTTGGCGTTTCTGCTGCTGCTCCTGTTATGGTTTCTGGTTCAGCTGCTGCTGCTGCTCCGGTAGAAGAGCAGACTGAATTTACCGTCACTCTGAAAGAAGCTGGAGCTAAGAAAGTTGAAGTGATCAAAGCCGTTCGTGCTGTCACTGGTTTGGGGCTTAAAGAAGCCAAGGATCTTACTGAAGCGGGCGGTATATTGAAAGAAGCTGTCTCAAAGGAAGAGGCTGAGAAAGTTAAAAAAGAGCTTGAGGCTGCTGGTGCAACTGTAGAGGTCAAGTAAACGGTTATCTTGCATTGTCCGACATCTCGTAGTGATTCATTGAAGGCTGGGACGGCCCCCAGCCTTTTATCCCTTACAAAAAACGCTGTTATCTGGATGTTCGGAAATTCAAAATTCAATTTATGGTTTCTTGGTAGTTGAAAGTAATGGGGAAAGACGCGCTGGTGTCTAATACCCGTGTTTTCAACTGGTAACTCGTTACGTTAGAGCCGCGGACGCGCGGCCTGTACACCCTAAAGGTGAAAGATCTTATGACATCCTATTCGTTCACCGAAAAGAAGCGTATCCGCAAGGATTTCGGCAAGCATCGTTCGATCCTCAAGGTGCCGTTTTTGTTAGCTATCCAGGTGGACTCTTATCGTGCATTCCTTCAAGGAGATGTGGAGTCCAGCCAACGTAAAGACATTGGTTTACATGGGGCACTGAAATCAGTATTTCCTATTGTCAGTTACAGCGGTAATGCTGCTTTGGAATATGTCGGTTACAAACTTGGTGAGCCGATGTTCGATGAACGTGAATGCCGGCAGCGTGGTATGAGTTATGGTGCGCCGTTGCGCGTGACCGTTCGTTTAGTCATTTATGATCGTGAGTCATCGACAAAAGCAGTTAAGTACATTAAGGAACAGGAAGTATATCTTGGTGAAATCCCGTTGATGACTGAAAACGGTACCTTCATTGTGAATGGTACCGAGCGAGTCATTGTTTCGCAGTTGCATCGTTCCCCAGGTGTCTTTTTTGACCACGATCGTGGCAAGACACACAGTTCGGGTAAATTGCTTTATAGCGCTCGTATCATTCCTTGTCGAGGTTCATGGTTGGACTTCGAATTCGACCCAAAAGATGCGCTATTTACCCGTATTGACCGTCGCCGTAAGTTGCCGGTATCCATTTTGTTGCGTGCACTCGGTTATTCTAACGAGGAAATACTTGGCGAATTTTTTGAAATTAATACGTTTCATATTAATCCTGATGAAGGGGTGCAGCTTGAGTTGGTTCCCGAGCGGCTACGTGGTGAGATATTAAGTTTCAATCTGACTGACGGTGGCAGCGTGATTGTTGAAGCCGGTAAGCGCATCACTGCGCGTCATGTGAAGCAGTTGGAGGCTTCGGGTATTTCCGCATTAGCTGTGCCGGATGAGTATCTAATTGGCCGTATTTTATCCCATGACGTGATTGATGCGACGACTGGTGAATTGTTAGCCAGTGCCAACAGTGAGGTGAATGAGGATCGCATAATTGCTTTTCGCAAGGCTGGTATCGAGTCGGTCGGAACCCTTTGGGTGAACGATTTGGATCGTGGTGCTTATCTATCTAATACTTTGCGTATTGATCCGACTAGAACTCAGCTTGAGGCGCAGGTTGAAATATATCGCATGATGCGTCCAGGAGAGCCGCCAACTAAGGAGGCAGCTCAAAACTTATTTCATAATTTATTTTTTACTTTTGATCGTTACGACTTATCAATGGTTGGTCGCATGAAGTTTAATCGCCGTGTTGGCCGTAAAGAAGTCGCTGGCGAGCCTGTTCTTTACGATAAAAAGTATTTTTCAGATCGTAATGATGAAGAATCCAGGCGCTTAGTTTCTAAGCTGGGCGAAACTTCCGATATCCTTGATGTGATTAAAGGTTTGTGTGAGATTCGTAATGGTCGTGGTGTTGTCGATGATATTGATCATCTGGGTAACCGTCGGGTGCGTTCTGTCGGTGAGATGGCAGAAAATGTCTTCCGTGTTGGGCTTGTCCGTGTCGAACGTGCTGTCAAAGAACGTTTGTCAATGGCCGAATCCGAGGGGCTTACGCCTCAAGAGTTGATCAATGCTAAACCGGTTGCTGCCGCGATTAAGGAATTCTTCGGTTCCTCCCAATTGTCCCAGTTCATGGATCAGAATAATCCTTTGTCGGAAGTGACTCATAAGCGTCGTCTTTCGGCATTGGGTCCAGGTGGATTAACACGTGAGCGAGCTGGTTTCGAAGTGCGTGATGTTCATTTAAGTCATTATGGCTGTTTATGTACGATCGAAACCCCTGAAGGTCCCAATATTGGCCTAATCAATTCACTGGCCGTGTTTGCTCGTACCAACCAATATGGCTTCCTTGAGACACCGTATCGCAAGGTTGTGGAAGGTCGTGTTACCGATGAAGTTGAGTACTTGTCGGCGATTGAGGAAAATCAGTATGTTATTGCACAGGCGAACACGCTGACTGATGATAATGGGCAATTAACCGAGTCATTTGTGCCATGTCGTTTTCAGGGGGAGTCGCTCTTGAAGCCCCCATCTTATGTTCATTACATGGATGTTTCGCCGATGCAGACAGTGTCAGTTGCTGCTGCTTTGGTGCCATTCTTGGAGCATGATGACGCGAATCGCGCATTAATGGGTGCGAACATGCAGCGCCAAGCTGTGCCCACCTTGCGTGCTCAGAAACCGTTGGTTGGTACTGGTATTGAGCGTACAGTGGCGCGTGACTCGGGTGTGACTGTGAATGCGCGCCGTGGAGGTGTGATTGATCAGGTCGATGCTGGCCGTATCGTGGTTAAAGTCAACGAAAGTGAGATTATTGGTGCCACCGATGCTGGTGTTGATATATATGGATTGATCAAATATACACGCTCAAATCAGAATACATGTATCAATCAGCGCCCCCTTGTGAATGTTGGCGACATAGTTGCTAGTGGTGACGTACTGGCCGATGGCCCATCGACTGACATTGGCGAATTGGCTCTTGGGCAAAACATGCTGATCGCTTTTATGCCTTGGAATGGCTACAACTTCGAAGATTCAATTTTGCTTTCTGAACGCGTTGTTGAAGAGGATCGCTACACTACAATTCACATTGAGGAGCTGACTTGTATTGCGCGCGATACCAAGTTGGGATCAGAGGAAATTTCAGCTGACATCCCTAACGTCTCTGAGCAGGCATTAAATCGTCTAGATGAGTCAGGTGTGGTGTACATCGGTGCTGAGGTGCGCGCTGGCGATATTTTGGTTGGTAAAGTCACGCCGAAGGGAGAAAGTCAGTTAACTCCAGAAGAAAAGTTGCTGCGTGCCATCTTTGGTGAAAAAGCTTCGGATGTGAAGGATAGTTCGCTTCGTGTACCTCCGGGCATGGATGGTACTGTAATTGATGTCCAGGTGTTCACCCGTGATGGTATTGAGAAGGACAAGCGTGCGCACCAGATCGAAGAGTATGAAATCAAGCGTGTCAAAAAGGATTTTGATGATCAATTTCGTATTCTAGAAGGTGCTATTTATGCTCGTTTGCGTTCTCAGATTGTAGGTAAGGTGGTTAACTCCGGTGTTGATATTAAAAAGGGTGAGGTCATCACTGATCCTTATCTTGATGGTTTGAAGAAGAGTGACTGGTTTGCATTGCGTATGAAGGATGAGGTTGCTGTTGAGGCAATCGATAGGGCGCAGAAACAGATACAGGCGTACCAGAAAGAGTTCGATCAGCGTTTTTCTGACAAGCGTAGCAAAATCACTCAGGGGGACGACTTGGCTCCGGGTGTATTGAAAATGGTCAAGGTGTTTTTGGCTGTAAAGCGTTGTATTCAGTGTGGCGATAAGATGGCCGGACGTCATGGTAATAAAGGTGTGATTTCCAACGTTGTTCCCGTTGAAGACATGCCATTTATGGAGGATGGGACACCTGTCGATATCGTGTTAAATCCGTTGGGCGTTCCCTCTCGTATGAATATTGGCCAAATCTTAGAGGTGCATTTGGGGTGGGCAGCTAAGGGTTTGGGGCATCGAATTCAGCGTATGCTGGAGGCCAATGCTGCTATTGCGGACTTAAGAAAATTTCTTAATGAAATTTATAATCATGATAAAAGCTTGGTTGGCGAGCGTGTAGATCTGTCTCAGTTCAGTGATGACGAATTGCTGAATATGGCTAAGAATCTGACTGATGGTGTGCCGATGGCGAGCCCGGTTTTCGATGGTGCCTCTGAACAAGAGATCAAACGTATGCTGGATCTCGCGGAATTGCCGGCCGGCGGTCAGACCCAACTCTACGATGGCCATACTGGGGAACCTTTCGATCGTAAGACTACGGTCGGTTACATGCACTATTTAAAATTGAACCATTTGGTTGATGACAAGATGCACGCTCGTTCAACTGGCCCTTATTCACTGGTTACTCAGCAACCATTGGGTGGTAAGGCCCAGTTTGGAGGGCAGCGTTTTGGCGAAATGGAAGTTTGGGCCTTGGAAGCTTATGGCGCAGCTTACACTCTGCAGGAAATGTTGACTGTAAAGTCTGATGATGTTCAGGGGCGTAATCAGATGTACAAGAACATTGTTGATGGTGATCATCAGATGGTGGCAGGTATGCCTGAATCTTTTAATGTTCTCGTGAAAGAAATCCGCTCCTTAGCAATTAATATTGAGTTGGAAGATAACTAAGATGCGTTGTTATGGATTAATTCATCTGTTTGGAGATCCAGAGCTCCATTGTCCTCTGTTTCCAACTCGTCCCGATGCCCGAATTTCGGAGAAGAATTATGAAAGATCTACTCAATCTTTTTAATCAGCAGCGCCAGACATTGGATTTCGATGCCATCAAGATTGGCCTTGCCTCGCCTGCCTTGATTAGATCTTGGTCGTTCGGTGAAGTGAAGAAGCCGGAAACAATCAACTACCGCACTTTTAAGCCTGAGCGTGATGGTTTGTTTTGTGCTGCTATCTTTGGTCCTATCAAGGACTATGAATGTTTATGTGGCAAATATAAGCGCATGAAGCATCGAGGGGTGGTCTGTGAGAAATGTGGTACCGAGGTGACTTTAGCAAAAGTACGCCGTGAGCGTATGGGTTGCATTGAGCTAGCTTCGCCTGTTGCTCATATTTGGTTCTTAAAATCGCTACCTTCACGCATTGGATTGATGCTGGACATGACTTTACGTGATATCGAGCGTGTCTTGTACTTCGAAGCCTATGTAGTGACTGAGCCGGGTCTAACTCCTTTAGAACGGCGTCAGCTCCTAACCGAAGAACAATATTTGCAAGCCCGTCAAGAACATGCTGATGACTTCGATGCTTCTATGGGAGCCGAAGCTGTATACGAACTCTTGCGAATGATTGACTTGCAATCGGAGATGGCTCGTTTGCGTGAGGAAATCGTTGTCACTGGTTCTGAGACTAAGCTGAAACGTTTGACTAAACGTATTAAGCTGATTGAAGCGTTTATCGAATCTGGCAATCGTCCGGAATGGATGATTTTGACCGTGTTGCCTGTACTACCCCCAGACCTGCGTCCGCTGGTGCCGTTGGACGGTGGTCGCTTTGCAACCTCTGATCTTAATGACCTGTACCGTCGAGTCATTAATCGTAACAATCGTCTGTGCCGCTTATTGGAGTTAAGTGCTCCTGACATCATCGTGCGCAACGAGAAGCGCATGTTGCAGGAATCAGTCGACGCGTTGCTAGACAACGGTCGTCGTGGGCGTGCTATTACTGGTACTAATAAGCGTCCCTTAAAATCGTTAGCGGACATGATTAAGGGTAAACAGGGTCGTTTTCGCCAAAATTTGCTTGGAAAGCGTGTCGATTACTCTGCTCGTTCAGTGATTATCGTAGGCCCTAATCTTCGGTTACACCAATGTGGATTACCGAAAAAAATGGCGCTTGAGCTATTCAAACCTTTTGTGTTTGCTAAGCTGCAGCGTCGCGGCTTGGCTACTACGATTAAGGGAGCTAAAAAACTAGTTGAGCGTGAAGAAGCCGAGGTCTGGGATATTCTTGAAGAGGTTATTTCTGAGCATCCTGTGGTATTGAATCGTGCGCCAACTTTACATCGCCAGGGTATTCAAGCCTTTGAGCCAGTTTTAATTGAAGGTAAAGCGATTCAGTTACATCCGTTAGTTTGTACTGCATTCAATGCAGATTTCGATGGCGATCAGATGGCCGTGCATGTGCCTCTTTCGCTCGAAGCTCAGCTTGAAGCGCGTGCGTTGATGATGTCTACTAACAACATACTGTCTCCAGCGAATGGTGAGCCGATCATCGTACCATCACAGGATGTTGTACTTGGCTTGTACTACATGAGCCGTGCACTTGAAAATAAGAAGGGCGAAGGGATGGTGTTCGCCAATACCAGCGAGCTGAAACGTGCTTACGACAATAGCGTTGTTGAATTGCATGCTAAGGTGAAGGTTCGTATTACAGAGATAGAGACTGATGATCAAGGGCTGCGTAACAAGGCTTCTTCGATTGTAGATACTACGGTAGGTCGTGCATTATTGAGTGAGATTCTTCCAGAAGGTTTGCCGTTTGTTCTTGTCAATACCGAAATGACTAAAAAGAACATTTCGAGGTTGATTAATTCAAGTTATCGCATGCTTGGCTTGAAGGAAACTGTTGTATTTGCAGATAAATTGATGTACACGGGTTATGCCTATGCGACACGTGCCGGTGTGTCAATCTGTATTGATGACATGCTGATTCCTATCGAAAAGAAAGAAATATTGGGTGAAGCTGAGCAAGAAGTGCTCGAGATTCAGGAGCAGTATCAATCCGGATTGGTTACCGCTGGCGAGCGTTATAACAAAGTGGTTGATATTTGGTCCCGTACTAATGAACGGATTGCCAAGGCAATGATGGATACCATCGGCACTGAGAGAGTGGTTAACGCCGATGGTGAAATCGTTGATCAGAAGTCGATGAATTCGCTCTATATCATGGCTGATTCTGGCGCGCGCGGTAGCCCGCAGCAGATTCGCCAATTAGCTGCTATGCGTGGTCTAATGGTACGTCCTGATGGCTCGATCATTGAGACACCCATCAAAGCTAACTTTCGTGAAGGTTTGAGTGTCCAGGAATATTTCAACTCTACGCATGGTGCTCGTAAAGGTTTGGCTGATACTGCATTGAAGACAGCGAACTCTGGTTACCTGACTCGCCGTTTGGTTGATGTCACTCAAGATTTATGTGTTGTACAGCTTGATTGCGGCACTGCTGGTGGATTAACTATGACCCCGATCGTTGAAGGTGGAGATGTTGTTGAGCCACTTAAGGATCGCGTGTTAGGACGTGTTGTTGCTGAGGATGTATTGCTGCCTGGTAATGATGATGAGCCCATTGTAACTCGTAGCACCTTGCTTGATGAGCAATGGGTAGCTAAGTTGGAAGAGGCCGGTGTGCAGTCAGTGAAGGTTCGTTCTCCTATCACATGTGAGTCTCCGTTTGGCGTATGCGCCCTATGCTATGGTAGGGATCTCGCTCGTGGTCATTTGGTTAATATGGGTGAAGCAGTAGGTGTCATTGCTGCTCAATCAATCGGTGAACCAGGTACGCAGTTGACGATGCGTACCTTCCATATTGGTGGTACCGCGTTGAGTGCAGCAGCGATAGATAACATTACTGTAAAAACTAGCGGTTCGGTAAAATTTACTAATCTAAAGTATGTTGAGCATGCCAATGGTACTTTGGTTGCGGTATCTCGTTCCGGAGAGATTTCGGTTCTAGATACTCACGGCCGTGAGCGTGAACGCTACAAGTTACCTTACGGTGCAACTATAAATGTCAAGGATATGGCTGAAGTCAAATCAGGGCAAATCTTGGCAAATTGGGATCCCCACAATCACCCAATTGTTTCTGAAGTTGCAGGTTTTGTCCGTTTTATCGATTTTGTTGATGGTGTCACTGTCATTGAGAAAACTGATGATCTGACTGGTTTATCTTCCCGTGAGATTGCTGATCTGAAGCGCCGTGGTTCCCAAGGTAAGGATCTTCGTCCTTTGGTGCGTATCGTTGATAAAAAAGGTAACGATCTGACTATTCCCGGTACTGATCTTTCAGCTCAGTATTTGTTGCCTCCGCGTTCGATTGTTAATCTTCAGGATGGTGCTCCAGTTGGCATCGGTGATGTGGTGGCTAAGATTCCACAGGAGGCCTCCAAAACTCGCGATATCACTGGCGGTTTGCCTCGGGTGGCGGATCTGTTCGAAGCGCGTAGGCCGAAAGATCCTGCTATTTTGGCTGAGCGTTCAGGGGTGATAAGTTTTGGTAAAGACACCAAAGGTAAGCAGCGATTGATTATTAAAGATGCCGATGGAAGCGAGCACGAAGAGTTGATTCCTAAGTACCGTCAAATTATTGTGTTCGAGGGAGAGCATGTCACCAAGGGGGAGACCATTGTGGACGGTGAGCCGAGTCCACAGGATATTTTGCGTTTACTCGGTATCGAGCCGTTAGCTGCTTACTTGGTTAAAGAAATACAGGATGTGTATCGTTTGCAGGGTGTGAAGATCAATGATAAGCATATTGAAGTCATTACACGGCAAATGTTGCGCAAAGTTGAGATTGTTGATCAGGGAAACAGTAAGTTCCTCAATGGTGAGCAAGTTGAACGTCAGCGTGTTATCGATGAAAACGCGAAGTTAATTGCGCGCAATGAATTACCAGCAAAGTACAATCCAGTGTTACTAGGTATTACTAAGGCTTCTTTGGCAACGGAATCGTTCATTTCCGCAGCTTCTTTCCAAGAAACGACCCGTGTCTTAACTGAGGCTGCGGTACGAGGGACCAGGGATAATTTGCGTGGTTTGAAAGAAAATGTCATCGTTGGTCGCCTTATTCCGGCTGGTACTGGCCAGACGTATCATAGCCAGCGTCGCTATAGTTCTGTTGGTCTTACTGAGTCTGAAATGGAAACCTTGGTTGGTCGCAGTACCTCATCTGGTACAGAAGTTACTTCGCCTTCCAAGGATGCGATTCCTCTTGGGGGGTAAGGTGGGTTTTTGAGTATTCGGATGAATCATAAATTCTGCTTACTATCAACCGTCGAAAAATAGCTATCATAACGGTATTGTGCGATGATTTGATTATTAGGCCGCGGTCAAGTAAGTCTGAGTTTCTTGCTTCATTGGCAGTTTGTTCATCTGTCAATTATGCGGTTTTTGTTAACCGCAGTGCAGTTAACTGCACTGCTTCCCTTTATTAATGCACAGGCTTTTGTGCTTTATTTAGAAGAATCTACGATGGCAACTATTAATCAATTAGTTCGCAAGCCGCGGCAAGCGAGTACTTACAAGAGCGCCTCCCCGGCACTTGATAAGTGTCCTCAGCGCCGTGGAGTGTGTACTCGTGTATACACTAGCACCCCTAAAAAACCTAACTCTGCATTGCGTAAGGTTGCTAAAGTGCGTCTAACCAATCAAGAAGAGGTCATTAGCTACATAGGTGGTGAAGGTCACAATTTGCAAGAGCATTCTGTCGTTTTGATTCGTGGTGGTCGTGTCAAGGATTTGCCCGGTGTGCGATATCATACGGTGCGTGGTTCGCTTGACGCTGCTGGTGTCGCCAAGCGGCGTCAGGGCCGTTCGAAGTATGGCGCAAAGCGCCCGAAGAGTTAAAGGAGTCAGCTAATAATGTCTCGTAAAGGTTCTACTCCGCAGCGTAATGTTCTGCCAGATCCAAAATATGGTAGTGAAACTATTGCGCGTTTCATCAATATGGTGATGAAAAGTGGTAAGAAGTCTGTTGCCGAAAAAATCGTCTATGGCGCGATGAATGTTATTGGTGAGAAAAATTCAAATGCTATCGAATTGCTTCAGAAGGCCCTTGACAATGTCTCTCCTGCTGTTGAGGTTAAGTCGCGTCGTGTAGGTGGTGCAACTTACCAAGTGCCAGTAGAGGTACGCGCTTCTCGTCGCATGGCGCTGGCGATGCGTTGGTTGATAGATTCTTCACGTAAACGTGGCGAAAACTCTATGCCACGTAAATTGGCGGCAGAATTGCTTGACGCATCTGAGAGTCGTGGCGGTGCCATCAAAAAACGTGATGAGACTCACCGTATGGCTGAAGCAAATAAAGCCTTTGCCCACTACCGCTGGTGATTTATAGATTTTTGGTAAAGGGTTTTTCGTGTCTTATAAATACTCTTTGCTAATAGTAACAGTTCTGTGTCTCATCCGAAGGCCGCTGGGAAGCGGCGTTTGGCCATTTGAAATTTGAGGAATTGAGAGGTTCCCGTGGTTCGTGCCACTCCTATTCATCGTTATCGTAACATTGGCATCATGGCTCATATTGATGCTGGTAAGACCACTACCTCCGAGCGCATCCTTTTCTATGCTGGTGTATGTCACCAAATGGGTGAAGTTCATGATGGTGCTGCGGTGATGGATTGGATGGAGCAGGAACAGGAGCGTGGCATCACTATCACTTCCGCTGCGACCACTGTGTTTTGGTCCGGTATGGATAAATCTATGCCGCAGCACCGTTTTAATATCATTGATACTCCAGGGCATGTTGACTTCACCATAGAAGTGGAGCGTTCCCTGCGTGTGCTTGATGGCGCGGTATTCGTACTATGTGCGGTCGGCGGTGTGCAGCCTCAGTCCGAGACAGTGTGGCGTCAGGCTAATAAGTATTTTGTGCCACGCATGGCTTTCGTCAATAAGATGGATCGTACCGGTGCTAACTTTGATAAAGTTGTCGAGCAATTGAAGGCGCGTCTAGGTGCTTATCCTGTGCCTATGCAAGTGCCGATTGGTGCAGAAGATGGTTTTGAGGGGGTGATTGACCTTCTGAAAATGAAAGCTATCCATTGGGATGCTGCGTCGCAGGGTACTGTCTTTGAATACCGTGATATCCCCATTGAATTAGTTGATAAAGCTTCAAAGGCGCGTGCCTTTATGGTCGAGGCTGCCGCAGAGGCGACTGAAGAATTAATGGATAAGTACCTGAATGAAGGTGAGTTGAAAGAACAGGAAATATTAGAAGGGCTCCGTGAGCGAACATTGAAGGTTGAAATTATACCTGTGTTTTGTGGTTCAGCATTCAAGAATAAGGGTGTGCAAGCGATGCTTGATGGCGTCATACACCTATTGCCTTCGCCAGCTGACCGCCCTCCAGTGCAGGGTTTGGATGAAAAAGGTAACGAATGCCGCTGCAAGGCTTCGGATAGCGAGCCTTTTTCGGCTTTAGCCTTCAAGATTATGACTGATCCATTTGTTGGTTCGCTGACATTCTTTCGTGTTTACTCTGGTGTACTGAATTCTGGTGACCAAGTGTATAACTCCGTCAAATTGAAAAAGGAACGTGTGGGACGGATTTTACAAATGCACTCCAACCAACGGGACGAAATAAAAGAAGTTCGTGCTGGTGACATAGCTGCTGCGGTAGGTCTGAAGGATGTCACAACTGGCGATACTCTATGTGACCAAAACCATATCATCACTCTAGAGCGGATGATTTTCCCTGAACCGGTGATTTCAATGGCGGTTGAGCCTAAGACTAAATCCGATCAGGAAAAAATGGGAATGGCTCTGGGACGTCTTGCGCAGGAAGATCCTTCTTTCCGTGTCAAGACTGACGAGGAATCAGGTCAAACCATTATTTCGGGTATGGGTGAACTGCATCTAGACATTATTGTTGACCGTATGCGTCGTGAATTTAATGTCGAGGCCAACGTTGGTAAGCCACAAGTAGCTTATCGTGAAACGATCCGTAAGAGTGATGTGAAGTCGGATTATAAACACGTAAAACAGTCGGGTGGTAAGGGTCAGTATGGTCATGTTGTGATTGAGATTTCGCCAATGAGCGATGTCGATAAACAGCATCCAGATGTGAAGGGTGATTTTTTGTTTATTAACGAAATTACCGGCGGTGTTATACCTAAAGAATTTATCTCACCGATTGAGAAGGGATTGCGTGAAACTATTACCAGTGGTCCGTTGGCTGGTTTCCCTGTCGTCGGTGTGAAAGTTAAGCTGGTTTTCGGTTCATACCATGATGTTGACTCCTCAGAAATGGCGTTTAAGCTTGCTGCCTCAATGGCGTTCAAACAGGGTTTCGCTAAAGCTAATCCTGTGTTACTTGAGCCAATCATGAAGGTTGAAATTGTCAGTCCTGAGGATTATTTGGGGGATATCATGGGTGATGTAAGTCGTCGCCGTGGTGTTTTGCAAGGCCAGGATGATAGTCTTTCGGGCAAGGTTATCAATGCGATGATTCCATTGGGCGAGATGTTTGGATATGCCACCTCGCTGCGTTCGATGACGCAAGGACGGGCTACTTTTGCGATGGAATTTGACCATTACGAAGAGGCACCTACCAACATTGCCGATACTGTCATCAAGAAAACTTAAACGGAAGCGTTTGCCAGCTTGCCGAAGGCCATAAACAACGGCTCTTTTGCTGGGCGCTGTGTTATTAAAATCGAGTAAAAATTTAGCAGAAGAGGTTTCTAATTCTATGGCTCAGGATAAGTTCAAACGCACTAAGTTGCACGTAAATGTTGGTACGATTGGTCACGTTGACCATGGCAAGACTACACTGACTGCGGCGCTGACCAAGGTGGGTGCTGAGCGTTTTGGTGGCGAGTTTAAGGCATACGATGCGATTGACGCGGCACCTGAAGAGAAGGCGCGCGGGATTACTATTTCTACGGCGCACGTCGAGTATGAAACTGAAGTCCGCCACTATGCCCATGTGGACTGTCCTGGTCATGCTGATTATGTGAAAAACATGATTACAGGTGCGGCGCAGATGGATGGTGCGATTTTAGTATGTTCTGCTGCTGATGGTCCGATGCCTCAGACTCGTGAACACATTTTGTTGGCTCGCCAGGTGGGTGTGCCTTACATTGTTGTGTTCTTGAATAAGGCTGACATGGTGGATGATGCTGAGTTGCTTGAGCTTGTGGAGATGGAAGTTCGTGAGTTGTTGAGCAAGTATGATTTTCCTGGTGATGACACTCCTATTGTGAGAGGTTCCGCGTTGAAGGCGCTGGAGGGTGATCAGTCTGAGATTGGTGTACCGGCGATTATTCGACTGGCGGAAGCATTAGATACCCACATTCCGAATCCGGAGCGTGCGATTGATCGTCCGTTTTTGATGCCTGTGGAAGATGTGTTTTCGATTTCTGGTCGTGGCACTGTGGTGACAGGTCGTATTGAATGTGGTGTGATTAAGGTTGGCGATGAGGTGGAAATAGTTGGCATTCGTCCGACGTCGAAGACGATTGTTACGGGTGTTGAGATGTTCCGTAAGTTATTGGATCAAGGTCAGGCTGGTGACAACGCGGGTCTATTGTTGCGCGGTACGAAGCGTGATGAAGTGGAGCGTGGTCAGGTGTTGGCGAAGCCTGGTTGTATAAAGGCGCATAAAGAATTTGAGGCTGAGGTGTATGTGCTTTCGAAAGAGGAGGGTGGTCGTCATACTCCGTTTTTCAATGGATACACTCCGCAGTTTTATATGCGTACAACAGACATTACCGGTAAGGTCTGTTTACCTGAGGGTGTAGAGATGGTGATGCCTGGTGATAATGTGAAGGTGACGGTATCTCTGATTAATCCTGTGGCGATGGGTGAGGGTCAGCGCTTTGCGATCCGTGAAGGTGGGCGGACAGTGGGTGCTGGCGTTGTTTCGAAGGTTATTGGTTAACTAGAGTGCTTTGTAGTCCGGCGGTCTTAGCTCGTTGGATTTTTTCAAACGGCGGACCGATTTAATCTCGGTTCGCCGTTGTTATTTCAAAAATTGTAATGTATTTAAATTTTAAGTATCCTAAGTTATTGGTGTCAATTTTAATAGTTCTTTCTCTGCACAGCGCCCGACTACAGTGTCTAAATTAAGTGTTCGCACTGAAATTGCATCTGCTGGTTGTGCGGGGTTACCTTGATAATTCTAAAGATTGCATTCAATAAGTCGGTTGATTGATCTCTCTCGACTTTTGAACCAATAAATTATTTGTGTATAGTTATGTTGCTGTTGCTGTTGCTGTTGCTGTTGCTGTTGCTGATCCAATGATGCTTGTATATTGCATTATAAATAGTTTCTATTTGTAGTGAATTTTCATAGAAATAGACAATTATTTTTAGTATTTTAATTGGAAGTGAGGCGTTCGCTCATTACTTTCTGTTTTTTCCCTCCTTAATTTTTATTAGAGTTTTACCTTCAATGATTAACTGCAGTCTCTCTTCAGTTGCGATGTTTCTGAAGATATTAAGCATTGTGGATTGTGTGGTTTCGGTATTTCTTGATAATGCTGAGTGTAGCCATTGATCGGTCAATCTTGACTGTAGCAGTGTGTGCAGCACAGTAGTTATTGTCATTGGTGCGTTGGTATTAAATGGTGCGAGTGTGTGTTCTTAGATTCTCGTTGTGTAATATGTGGGAGATAAGATCGATACTGTAATATGCTGTTGCGCGTTTTGTATATAAAAGTAATATGTGGCTTGCTGTTTCTTTGTGATATGAAGTGTTATTGAGGTTGATGCTAGATGATATACTTTCGTATATTGGCGAAATTAATGATTCGTGCATATCAGCTTTAATAACGGCTCAGTTGGTTCGTCTTTACTGCATTTCTAGATCTGATGATTGCGGTGATCTTAATCTTTAGGGTGATTGCTTCTTAAATATTTTTGAGCCTTGTGCGATTGATGTTGAATAGAAAATTGAGCTTATGCCTGTATGCTCCTCTGTTTCAGATTCAGATGTTGTCTATCAACAGTTTGATTGATCTTTTCTAGCAATTACGCTTGAATTCTTCGAACTCAAGATAAGTGTCTTGTTATAAAAATATTCTAAGTGCTTCAGAGACTAGGATAAAGCATAAATTTTTTTGAGTATGTATTTATGTTCCTTTTGCCTTGCTGGGTGGATTAATTTATCCCCAGGAATTGCTGTATGTGGCAGACGTTCTGTGAAAATTGAGGTATTCTTTGCGCATTATAATTTCTGCAACTCCGTTGCTGTCCGTAGGATGTGCGGCTTGATCTAATGCTTACCAAGTTGCATACAGATGAAGATCAGTCCGATACGATGAGGTATACATGATTGTGCGACTCTGCTACTGCATTGAGGTGAAAGATAAACGTTGTAGTTCCGCATCAGTAATACCTGATAATTAACGCGGTTTGTTCAATTTTTCAACTCTCAATTAAGCATTTTGCATAGCGAGCAGCGCGCGCGTACTGTGTTCAAGGGTGAGCTAATTAGTAAGTGATAAAGGCGCGAAGCGCCCTCAGTATATTCGATCACGCATGATCCCCTTAATATCAATCAGTTTTATCGCTTGATATTCAGTGATACTGACCACACATTGTGATGTATATTCTTTTCTATATTTTGGAATATTCGTTATATGTTGACTCGTATTGTCTTATTTGCCATCACCAATATTGCAGTATTGATTTTAGCTAGCATCGTGATGTCGTTGCTGGGTGTCAATCCGACACAAATGAGTGGGCTGTTGGTTATGGCTTTAATTTTGGGTTTTGGTGGTTCGCTTATCTCGCTATTGATGTCTAAAGCCATCGCTAAGCATACGACTGGTGCCTATGTGATTGAGCAACCCAGGAATCCAAGTCAGCGCTGGTTACTAGACACTGTAAGGCGGCAAGCCGAGATTGTTGGCATCGGCATGCCTGAGGTAGCTATCTATGAGGGACCTGAGATCAATGCTTTTGCAACTGGTGCTGATCGCAACAATGCGCTGGTGGCAGTATCTACCGGTTTGTTGCAGAACATGAGTCAGGATGAGGCCGAGGCAGTGTTGGGGCATGAGATCGCACATGTTGCCAACGGTGACATGGTGACTATGGCGTTGCTGCAGGGTGTGCTTAATACATTTGTGATCGTACTAGCGCGGGTCGTTGGAGGGTTTATTGACAGTCTGCTTTCCGGAAATCGTGGTGGTGGTCGTGGTGTTGCTTACTACGGGATTGTATTGGTATTGGAATTATTGTTTGGTCTTTTTGCGACGATAATTACCATGTGGTTTTCGCGTCGTCGTGAGTTTCGTGCTGATGAGGGCGGTGCATACTTGGCCGGCCGCAATAAAATGATTGCTGCATTAGAGCGGCTTGGGATTAACCATGGCCAAAGTACGTTACCGACGCAGGTGCAAGCTTTTGGTATTTATGGTGGTATCGGTGAAGGGCTGCGTAAGCTTTTCTTGAGTCATCCGCCTTTGAGTGAGCGTATTGCTGCGCTTCGTATGGCTAGAGAGTAATGTACACTCTCGCTTTGGTTGCTGCTTAATTATCTGATTCTAATTTGGATTTTAACTAATTATGTAATGCAGTTATTAGCCAACTTTAGTAATTGATTGTTACATTGTTTCTATAATCCTGACCCATAGTTTGGTCTAGTAATTCGAGTCCACTATGGTTCGGAAAGAAAATAAAGGACTATTTTTATGTATCTTTTCCAACTTTGTTGAGGTGGTAACACTAAGTCGTATTAGAACTCGTTGTTCATTGTTGCGCTGATTGGCGCGACGAAGTCTCCTTGCACGTAGTCCACGCCTACCTTGAATAATGCGCTCATCGACGTTGAGTCGGTCACGAATTCGGCGAAGGTTGCAATTCCGTTGTCTTGCGCACGTGAAGTTATCTCACGAATCTTTTCTAGACTGTCATGGTTGGAGTTGATGTCTTGAGTTAGGTTACGATCCAATTTTAGGAATGCTGGCTTGAAATGTGTCAATAACTGAAATGAGTCCAGCCCTGTACCGAACTGTTCTAGCCCCATTTTGCAGCCTTGTACTGAGATTTCACTAAGAAACTGCTGCGCATTATATAAATGGGTGAACACTTTTGATTCCGGCGTTTGTAACCACAGTTGCTCCCCACGAACATGATGTGCTGCTAATTCTGTACGTAGCATGGTGAGTAACTGCGGGTCGGTAAACGAAGCCGAGTCGATCTGTACCAGTAAATGCGTGGTATGGCCGGCCCGCTGGCGTTCACCGATCTGTGCGATCGCACGCGCAACTACCCATCGATCAATTTGTGCGATCAACTCGCGTTTCTTGGCGATTTCTAGCAGTGTCACCGACGAAATGAGTTCTTCATCTCCATGCAGGCCTATGTAAATTTGGTATAGCTCTAGGGATTGTTGCTGTAGACTCATTATCGGTTGGTAATAAATGGTCAAATCGTTGTTTGTCACTGCTTGCTGCAGTTGTTTTAGCAAGTTCTGGATTCGCAGTTCCTCTGCGCGATCCGCTGCCGCTGGATCGTAGATTATGGCAGTGTTGCCACCAAGCTGAGTGGCAATCTGAACTGACTCGGCGGCGTGATGGAGTACTTTGCACAAATTGGCGATGCGTTCGCCTATTTGTACACCGCCAATGCTTACTGTGACTGTGGTTGAGTGTTTTCCAAGCAGGAATATATGTTGTGCGATGTCAATGCGGATACGTTCAGCCAATGTTATGGTATGGGTGTAATCGCCCTCTAACAGTAGTGCGAATCTGGTCTCGCAGAAACGCGCGGTTCGCACTGCTACTTTTGAATCGATCATTTCAGAAAAGAAATTTGCGAGTGAGGTGATGAGTGTGTCCGCCGAGTCCAAGCCGATTTCTTGTAGGATTCTTGTGTAATGGTTAGGTTCAACTAGTAGCAAGCCAAATTGATCTCCGTTCATACCGGCGCGTGCTACAGCATCTTCTAATGCGATGATGAAGGCTTGGCGATTTAGAAGCCCGGTAATAGGATCACGTTGACGCAGTTTTTCGATTTCACGTGTCAATTCTTGGTCGAATTCTTCGTAGCCACGGAGCACTACCTGGATGCAGGGTTCACCTTCGTATGTTGTGGTGGTGAACTCCATTGTTGCTGGAAATATGTTGCCATTTACGTGACGCGCATCTAATTTATATTGCGATGGTGGTTTCTCTCCTTTGGAGAGTGTTTTGAGCAGATGCTTGAATCCTTCCATGTGTGGAGCTGCAATCAAATCTAACAGTGGTAGCCCCTCAATGTCTTCAAACGATTCGAATCCAAACATTTCCAGATAAGCTTGGTTTGCCTGAATGTGCATGCCTTCATGCACATAGGCGATTGGATCTCTTGACGATGCGATCAGCGCATTACAGCGGCGTTCGGTCTCCCGTATTTGCGCTTCGAATCGGCGTAGGCTGCGGCGTATTTGCAGCGCTTCAATTTCGTTGTTTACCACTTCCAGTAGGTGTTTGGGGTGGTGACCTAAGGCGATTGAGCGGATACCGAAACCGGTTGCAGCAATCCACTCTTTCTCGTTGAGTTGCCAAGTCAGTTGGATCAGGGGGACGTCTTTGCCACTAGTGGAAATTTGTTGATGTAGTGCTCTGAGTGATATTTGGGAGGAATTGCCGACTAGTACTAGGTCAATTGGGTGACTGAGCATCATTGTCACGTCTTCTAGGTGCTGTGGCCGGGATGGTCGCACTGCAATGCCGCTATTTCGCAGCAAAGTAACGATCGCTTCGGTATTCTCAGGGTTATCGTCAATGATCATCAGTCTTAGCGTGCGTTCTTTGTTTTTTTTCATGCGTTAGTCCAAGGGATGAGAGGGGACACGAGCAATCTATGCATGCACTGCATGGCCGCTTAGGTGCTTTATCCTTTTGATCGAGAAATGCAGATATGGATTGTGAAGTTCCTAGATCAGCTGAATACGTCTACACCTGGCTGAACGAAGTACGACTCAGGTGTAGCAGTTCTTTAATGCTTAAATTGATGTCGTCGGTGTTTTTGTTTCTGGTTGTGCTATCAATTCCTAACTAGGTTGCCAAAAATTTGGCTATGGAATGTAGTTGGTATTTATCTAGTTGGCGTATTGGTTTATCCAGCAGTCAGATCTCTTAAACGATGTTGCGTCAAGTCTAAGAGGGGGGGGCTAGCCATGCTACATGTCTTGGTTTGCGTTATTTAGCCAGTGTGGCCATGTTTTTCTCGAGGAATAGGTTTTAGACATAGACCGTTGCTATGTATTCACTGAGAACCAAATATTTAGAATTGATTTGCAGTTACTATTCAGATTAGTGATAATAGTCAAACTTTTTATATATTCGTCTCAAAAATATTCTATAAATAATAATTCTTCTTCCTGCGGTTGATTTTGGAAATATGAGTAAATAAGTAATTAATATCAGTAATGTCATTCATTTTCTAGTAAAGTTGGCTGATTGTTGTTGGAAGTCAAAATTTTTTTGAGAATCTTGTTTCTTCTAGATGAATAGATGAAAATCAGAATTGTATCCATCTCCGTTTTGGCTATTCATAGAGATGATTATCATGCGTATAGCGCATCTCAATTGCCTTGGTCATCATTTCGGTGTTTCGTAACTATGATGTGACGATAGTGTGATTCGAGTTTCTGTGCTTACTGCTTGGAATTGATCTTAAGCTCTATTGGATCAGTATGTTTCGCTGGATGTTGTGTTTAGTGAAGCTGCTCGGTTGGGCTATCTTGGTGTACAGGTCTGGCCATGGTTTTTTCTCTACTAAGATAGTGGCCCCTGGTGCAACAGGACCTTGTCTAACTTAATTCACTGATTTTCTTTGGTTGTTTGAGTCATCGAAGCGATGCCTTTGGATGAAGTTATAGTGTCAATTCAAATGCTGATTGTGCCAACAAGCGGAAGTCTTGGGTGTGCAGCATCAATTTTTATTTATGCCATCTACACTGATTGCGGAAGAGCCTGTCTAAGGCAAATATTGTGGCTTCAATTTTATGTGGCTTTGCTCTACAGAGTGCTCTTATGTGGTAGCGATGGTGAGAGCCATGGATGGGAGGGGAGATGAGACGCATATATTGTGCGAGTTATTTCTCAATCAGTAGACTGGATGTAGTGATAATTAGATAGAGGGGAGTCGATTTTTTAAGAAAAGCCTAGTATCGTTACACGTGCTGTGTTTGCTAGGCTCACAGTGAATCGTGGCCTGTTGCAGTCGATCACCTGATCAGCTTCATCGTTCCGTTTGACCAACGCCTGCAACTCAGTTTTGGCCCCGATCTCC
The DNA here is from genome assembly GCF_011801475.1 of Xylella fastidiosa. Taxonomy (NCBI): domain Bacteria; kingdom Pseudomonadati; phylum Pseudomonadota; class Gammaproteobacteria; order Lysobacterales; family Lysobacteraceae; genus Xylella; species Xylella fastidiosa. The sequence continues at coordinate 2,390,529 of NZ_CP044352.1, read as the reverse complement.
GGTGGCCGTTATCCATTCAATTGTTCAGGAGTTTGTAATGTCTGATACGTCTGATGATCGTCAGATAGGTACGGTGAAGTGGTTCAATGATAATAAAGGCTTCGGCTTCATCACCTCGAATAATGGGCCCGACCTGTTTGTCCATTACCGCGCAATTCAAGGTAATGGATTTAAGTCCCTTCAGGAAGGTCAGAAAGTTTCTTTCGTTGCTGTGCAAGGCCAGAAAGGTATGCAGGCTGACCAAGTTCAGGTTCTGTAATCTAGGGTCTCATTAGAGATTGTTCTCGTAACGCCGGAAGTACCTGCTTCCGGCTTTTTTCCGTGTTTTCCATAGATAAGAATTTCTTATGGCTCATATCTCCTGAGGATTCTTAATTTCCTATTCTGTGATGTGGTTCTAGAGGAAAATCAGGTTTTCTATTGCGTTTAATCTCTTTCTTCAAGTCGGTTGGGGCCAAACCGTTGTTGTGCTTTTGTGGGATTGGCAGGCTTGGTCATATTGGTGTTCGATCCAGCCTGTTGTTAAGTGGTGCTGGCGTGATTACTACGTAGTGATAGAGGTGATTCTGAGGGTAGGTTGTGTGGAATATGCGCAACCTTCGCTAATTGGGATGCGGCAATATCACAAGGTATTCAGCACCAATGGCGTATCTGATTCATATGTGGCCACTGCGTTTTAACAACCGTTTTATTGATGTACTGCCTTGCGATCCAGAGGTCAGCTTACGCTCGCGTCAGGTTTTAGAAGCTTGGTCCAGGGTGGCACCCACCCCGGTGCCCATGCCGTGTTTGCTGGCGTATTCATCTGAAGTGGCAGCGATATTGAATTTCGATGCAGAGGAACTGGTGACTCCACGTTTCGTCGAGGTGTTTAGCGGCAATGCGTTATATACGGGTATGCAGCCGTATGCTGTCAATTATGGTGGACATCAGTTTGGGCAATGGGTAGGGCAGCTCGGTGATGGTCGTGTGATTACGTTAGGCGAATTGCTTGGTGCCGATGGCGTGTACTACGAGTTGCAGCTTAAGGGGGCTGGACCTACGCCGTATTCGCGTGGTGCTGATGGCCGTGCTGTATTGAGATCGTCCATCCGTGAGTTCTTGTGTAGTGAGGCGATGCATCATCTTGGGATACCAACCACGCGCGCGTTGAGTCTGATTGCCACAGGGGATACGGTGATACGCGACATGCTTTATGACGGTCACCCTGCCCCTGAGCCTAGTGCGATTGTGTGCCGCGTAGCGCCCTCTTTTATACGTTTTGGCACATTTGAGTTGCCGGCTTCGCGTGGTGATATCGATCTGCTACGTCGGCTGGTCGAGTTTACGATCATACGGGATTACCCCCATTTGCACGGTGCAGGGGAGACGTTGTACGCGGATTGGTTTGCCGAGATTTGTACACGTACCGCGGAGCTTGTTGCCCACTGGATGCGGGTTGGTTTTGTACATGGGGTGATGAATACCGACAACATGTCGATTCTTGGTTTGACGATCGACTACGGCCCATACGGCTGGATCGATAATAATGATCTGGACTGGACTCCAAATGTGACCGATGTCCAGAGTCGCCGTTATCGTTTTGGTGCTCAGCCGCAAGTGGCGTACTGGAACCTAGGTTGTTTGGCGCGTGCTCTGGCGCCACTGTTTAGTGATGCAGCGTCATTGCAGGCAGGACTAGAACGGTTCCGTGCCACGTACTTAGCGGCCGAGCGCCGTGATGCTGCGGCTAAACTCGGCTTCGCGGCTTGCTTTGATGAAGACCTGGAGTTGTTTGATGCATTGCGTACCTGCATGCACCAAGCGGAGATGGATATGACGCTGACTTTCCTGGGATTGGCTGATTGGGAGCCGAACATGCCGGACAGTCTGTCTCTGTGGGCTGAGGCATTTTACGATCCTGTCAAACGTGATGCGCAGGCACCCATGTTGCGTGATTGGTTGCAGCGCTATGCAGCGCGTCTTTCTGTGGATCCCTTGCCGGTTGCCGAACGGCATGAGCGCATGCGTTTGGCTAATCCACGCTATGTGTTGCGCAATTATTTGACGCAGCAGGCGATCGAATGTGCTGAGCAAGGCGATCTCACTGAGTTACATGCACTGTTGGAGGTCATGCGCCGACCCTATGATTTTCAGCTAGGACGTGAGGCATATGCGATGCGGCGTCCAGAGTGGGCGCGCAGCCGCATTGGTTGTTCGATGCTGTCTTGCAGTTCTTGAGTGGAGACAGTGTCAGGTGTTTGATTCACACAGTGTGTGGCTGTGTCAGGAGTGAATTCAAATCTTGCATTGGTTGTGGTGTTCCAGAGTGCTGATGCACTATGAGTCCCAATCCCTGAAAAACCAGGGTGTTGTACTTGATGAAAGTGGGATTGGTCTCGGCAATTGTATGGTGGAGTGGGTTGTATTGAGTTGCTTGATTGCTGTGCAAGCTGCTTTGGGGGTGTCGTTGTGTCTTCCTCCAGGACGCAACGACTGGCTGCTGCGTACAATGCGCCAATGCCTCTGATTACTCTTCAAAATGTTGATTACAGCGTTGGTGGTCCATTGTTGTTGGAAAAAGCAGCACTGAGTATTGAACAAGGTGAGCGCATTGCTCTCATCGGTCGTAACGGTGCAGGTAAGTCAACACTGATGAGGTTGATTGCTGGAGAGTTGCATCCGGACAGTGGCGAAATTCGTATTCAGCAGGGCATGCGGGTGACGCGTCTTGAGCAAGAGGTGCCGCAGGACATGAGCGGTAGCGTGTTCGATGTGGTTGCTGCCGGCCTTGGTCAGCCTGGGCGATGGCTCGCTGAATTTCACCAACTCAGTCATGCGGAAGTTCTCGACACTGAGGCATTAGCACAAGTCCAATCTAGGATTGATGCCAGCGATGCTTGGTCTCTGGATCAGCGAGTGACTGAGGTACTAACCCGTCTCGAGTTAAACGGCGAAGCTGAGTTTGCGTCTCTGTCTGGTGGGATGAAACGCCGTGTGTTACTGGCATCTGCGCTTGTGTCTTTGCCTCATTTGTTACTCCTGGATGAGCCAACCAACCACTTGGACACCGAGGCGATTGATTGGCTTGAGAGTTTCCTCAAGGGGTGGGATGGTAGCGTGCTATTTATCACCCATGATCGCCGTTTCCTACGTGCTTTGGCGACGCGCATTGTTGAGATCGACCGTGGTCATGTCACGAGTTGGCCGGGAAATTGGGATAATTATGAGCGTCGCCGTGAGGAGCGGCTCAACCTAGAAGCACAGCAGCAGGCACGCTTCGATAAGCTGTTGGCTCAGGAAGAGGTGTGGATCCGGCAAGGGATCAAGGCGCGTCGTACTCGTGATGAGGGTCGTGTGCGCAGGCTCAAGGCGATGCGGATGGAGCGTCTTCAGCGCCGTGAGCTAAGTGGCAATGTACAACTTGAGGTGGCTCAAGGCGAGTTCTCTGGGAAGAAGGTCATTGAGGCAAAGAATCTGTGTTTTGCATTCGGTGAGCGCACGATTGTGCGTGATGTCTCCACCACAATCTTGCGTGGTGACCGTATCGGATTCATTGGCCCCAATGGCAGTGGCAAGACGACGTTGCTGAAGTTGTTGTTGGGTGAGCTGCTACCGCAGGCTGGTGAGGTGCGTATGGGCACTCATCTACAGATTGCTTACTTTGACCAATATCGTGCGACTTTGCGTGAGGACTGGAATGCAATTGAGAACGTTGCTGAAGGTGCAGACTTTATCGATCTCAATGGCAAGCGAAAACATCTCTACGCTTATTTGCAGGACTTTTTGTTCACTCCTGAACGTGCTCGGGCACCCATCACTCGCTTGTCCGGTGGTGAGCGTAATCGGTTATTACTGGCGAAGTTGTTTGCACAACCGTCTAATGTTTTGGTGATGGATGAACCGACCAATGATCTGGATGTTGAGACGCTGGAGTTGCTGGAGGAATTGTTGACCAATTACAAGGGCACGCTGCTGTTGGTCAGTCATGATCGCGATTTCCTCGACAATGTTGTGACATCGACGTTGGTGATGGAAGCAGAAGGAAACGTTGGTGAATACGTCGGTGGCTACAGTGATTGGCTGTGGCAGCGTCCCAAGCCTACTATGGTGATGGTGCGCGAGCCACATGCCGCCAAAGCGGAAGTGGTGATGCCTGTGTCCGGGTCGGTCAAACGTAAGCTTAGCTACAAGGATATGCGTGAGTTGGAACAGTTACCTAATCGCATTGAGCGTTTGGAAGAAGAGTTGGCAGCGTTGACTGAGGCGATGAGCACAGCTGATTTTTATCAGCGCGATAGCGCTTTAGTGGGTGCTGATACACAGCGTTTGACCATGCTCCAGGCCGAACTGGATTCTGCCTACGTCCGTTGGGCTGAACTGGATCGTTGAAAAAACATATCGTATTGGCATGCATTACCCAGTCTGGTGTACCGGCTGCTTGCCTTAGTCGGTGTCGGCCACAAAGACCATAAACACCCGGCTATCATTGGCCCAAGATGCGGTTGCCTCCTCAAGGATATCTAGGAGGATTGCGTGTGTATCGGCTGCCTGTTGTGCCAGTGTGGCGATGCCGTCTAGTAACAGTGCTTGCCCGTCAGACGCCGCCAGCCAGCTTAGATCCCGCAGTGCGTCTGCGAGTGCGTCCCAGTTGTGCCCAAAGCTCTTGGGAAAATTCAGTTGGGTTGCTAACTCCAGGAGCAACGTGGCTTTGTCGCGGCACTGGTGCAGGTTCACGTGGATAACTTGAAGTCCGGCTGCATGGGTCACTGCGGCCAAGTGAGGCAGATCGCTGGAGGCAACCCGATAGACCCTGGAGCTTTTGGGGTCACTGGGATCTAATCGGAGGGTGTTGCTATTCATCGCGTTGATACGTTGAAGCTGCGGAAGCTCGTGTAGTGATCGTCACTGTAGTACCAGATCTCTGGGGGATCACCACCGGTAACGATCCGTCGGGCACCCCGATCGTGAGAACCTGGTGTTTCTACGGTGTATTCGCGGTAATAACCGTATGGACGTGCTGGTAGCCGTTTTTCTCTGTTGCCAAAGATGATGCCATCCTTACGATAAGGGAAAGGGCCTCCTTGTTGAATGAGTCTAACCAAGGTACGTGCTTCTGCGGGGAGAAATTCCGGTAACCCATCTTTGGCGCGTAATGCCGGTGGTGCGATCTGTACTCCGCCGTGATGGTTTTGCGACCCTGGCGCAAATTCCGGATTAGAAACATGTAATGAGTGCATGCCCCACAACGTGGCGAGCACTAGTAAAACGGTGGCCGATAGCGTGAATTTTCTAAGCATATGCCCGGGTCGGAGAGGAAGAGTGGCGAGTATGTCTGGATTGGTTGTTTTTAACTTGACTATTGGCGCTAAAAGCAGAACTCAAAGCCAGTGTCTAGTCTATCTAAAGGACACCCATCAGCATGCTGATGGGTTTTAGTGGGGTGTGGTCTCCCTATGGTTTTCCTTGGTAGCTGTGCCTATCGTCTTTACCATTTACCATAAACGTCGGCATCCGCCGGTATGACTTCAGGAGAAACGCATGGCTTACACCCTTCCCATCCTGCCTTACGCTTACGATGCGTTGGAACCACACATTGATGCCCAGACAATGGAAATCCATTACACCAAGCACCATGCCACCTATATCAATAATCTTAATGCTGCGTTGGAAGGAACGGAGTACGCGGATTTACCCATTGAAGAATTGCTCCGTAACTTAAAAAGTTTGCCGGAAAGCTTGCAGGTTCCAGTACGTAACAACGGCGGTGGTCACGCCAATCATTCACTGTTCTGGACGGTGATGGCTCAGGATGGCGGCGGCAAGCCGAAAGGAGAGGTTGCTAAAGCGATTGACCAGCAGCTGGGTGGTTTTGAGACATTTAAAGATGCTTTTACCAAAGCTGCACTCAGTCGTTTCGGGTCCGGTTGGTCATTGCTAAACGTCACTCCGAGCAAAACTTTGGTGGTTGAAAGCAGCGCTAATCAGGACAGCCCTCTATGCGATGGTAAGACGTCTATTTTGTGCTTGGATGTGTGGGAACATGCATATTACTTGCACTATCAGAATCGTCGTGCGGATTACGTTAATGCGTTCTACAACGTGATCAACTGGGATGAGGTTGAGCGCCGCTATGTGGTTGCGATGAGCTGATCCATTCCAAAGAGAGTTTTGGGGTTTTCCCAGGAGCCGGGAGCGTGCGTTTCCGGCTCTTTTCATGTCGCTATGGGATATTAACGTTGCTGCTTTTATCATCACGTAATTGCATTGCTGTTTTATTTTTAATGGTGTCGAATGTTTGCGTACGCGGTAAGGGTACTAAAAACAGGGAGCCTCTCTCAGCGTGATGTTACTAATTTGCATGGCTGTATCAGTTGTACACGATCATTCTAGCCAGTTGCGGTTGGATAATGATCTCTGATTTCTAAGTTGTGTCAGTTGCAGTTGGTCGGTGCGTATGGCGGGATTTCTTGCTTGTGTGGTGTATGTACTGAAGGATTTTTTTTCAGTATTTACATGCCTTCTAAATTGCTTGTGTTACCAGTGCTTTTTCTTTTGTGGAGGCTTTTCAATCATTGGTTGCTAAGGATATTTTCTGCTGCGCTCGAACCCTAGGTCGGAGCATTGTCTGTGGCGATGAGGATGCTGTATCCCTCATTGGTGTGCGTATTTGTTTAACGGTATCCAGCTTATTTATCGTGTTTCCATGCATGATGACAAGCTTGTTAACAGTGATTCCATGTTCGCCTCACTGTGTGCAAGATATGGCGATGGATTCAGTTGAATTTGATGATGAATTGGTGGCGATTTTTTTGCATTAGTTTGATTTCTTGCTTTCCTGGAACATCGTTTATATCTTGAGTTTCTCGTATTATTTTTGAGATGTAATAGACGTATTTATTTTCTTGATAACCTTGATGATTTTCTAATGTGATCTGAAAATGGGTGGGTCTTTTTTAATGTAATGGAGTTGAGAAAATTATAATGACGATATTTTTTATCTTATGTCAACACTAGTTTTAATTTTATTTATGAAGATGTGTGAAATTCATTATTGTTATTTCTGATTACTTGGGTAAATAATCAGAAATATAAATCCAGTGAGCTTAAGATCTTTAGGGATCTTTTGATTTCTAATGCATCATTGAATTTATTTAAATATTTTCGATTTTTTAATTTTAACTTCCACTATATCTCATTAATGAGACTTGGGTACGATGCCTATAGAGGGAGTTCTCTCGTAAGCTTTTTCCAAAGCGTGTATCAGTTCCTTAGTCAGATATGGCTTAGTCAGTATTACACCTGAGGCGAACTCACTAGATATGTATTCTGGAGGAGTTCCAGTGGCTAGAACGAATGGTATATCTAGTTCACTGAGACGCTTGGCGATTATGCCACTGGTCCTTCCATTACCGAGTTGGTGGTCAAGGATTGCAATATCTGGAGGTTGTTGGTTAATCAGCGCAATGGCATCTTCGATCAATGCTGTAGAGTCGATCACTGATGCGCCAGCTTGAGAGAGTTGCATTTCAAGTAGCATTGTATTCATTGCATCGTTTTCTACTACTAATATTCGAATTCTCTGTAAAGTGAACATCGCATCCTATCCGACTAGGTATGGAGTATAGCGACAGAAAATCCATGTAGTGATGCGGTGCGCGGTGACATTGGCTGAAGTATCAAGATTCAGTGTACATCAGTGTCTTGCCAATGACATGCTGCCTTGCGTCGGTACCTGATCGTCGCACATTTTCATTATGGATTTGTTTTTGTTGAATTTACGTCAATATCAATTCTAATGACGTCATATGGATTATTGATGAGTCGCTCAGATATTGGGTATCAGTGGTTGCAGTTGACGATAATCTTGAGATAGTTCTTTCTTGATTGTGTTACTTCGATTAATGATGTTGACGTTTGACCAATGTAGTCATCAGTCTGCTTGTATCGCAAAAAATGTGACGTTGTTACTTTCAGTAGAGGTGATGAGAAATAATATTGTTTCATCTTCAATATAGCTTAGTTACTATTTTGAGTAATAGGTGTAAGTGACCATAACCAATGGTAGGTTGTGAATTCTTTCTATGAGAATTAAGTGAGTTCTCATTATTTATTATATTGAATACAGTGTGGTAGTTATTGTGACGCTACATTGCTTATTAAGTCGATGGTGTTTGTATCCTGCATTGCTTATGCTGCAATTGTGTCAACAATAAATGCTATATCATTGATTGCCGGGTTACGTAGGTTTTCCACGTAGATAGTTAACTGGTAGTCGTTGTGTTAGAACATCATACGTTTATGTTTAATTTGGAGTGTGGAAACACAGGCCCAATTTTTTCAGTACCATCAAGTTCCGGTGGCCTTCTCAGTGTTTTAGTTGGGTCATCTTTTGAGGTATTTAATACGATTGTTGGTTAGATCGTTTAATTACGTGTTGGTCTCTGTCGAGCGCGCGCGGATTGCATGTGCTGGATGGCAGATTGTTTGTTCCATCGCCAGGTGTTATCGCTGCGACTAGATGCTGGCGATCATTCACAAGTGCATTTTTACAATGAGTCTGTGAGCCTGATGCGGGTGCTGAGTTAGAATTGCACGATGGTTATTATCAATACTGCTGCTTATCACTTTGTTTCGATCACGCAGCCGCAGACACTGGCTGATCAAATCCGTGCCCATGGGGAGATTGCGGGACTGAAAGGGACGGTGTTGATCGCCAATGAAGGAATTAATTTGTTCCTTGCTGGCGAGAAGGAGGCTATCAATGCATTCTATGCTTGGTTGTGTGCTGACGTGCGTTTTGCAGCGTTGCATGTGAAGTATAGTGTTAGTGCATATAAACCATTCGCGCGCTTTAAGGTGAAGGTCAGGCCAGAGATTATCAGCTTCCGTCGCGGGGATATTTCTCCGCTTCAGGTCCGTGCACCTGGGGTCTCTGCACACACCCTTCGTGATTGGCTACGTCGGGGTTGCGATGATAATGGCCGACGTTTGGTAATGCTAGATGCTCGCAATCAGCAAGAAATTGCATACGGTACATTTTCTGGAGCAATGACCTTGCCGATCACCAAATTTACTGGATTCCCAGGGGCGCTAGCACACTATCGTGACTTATTATCCGATGCTACTGTGGTTAGCTTCTGCACAGGCGGGATTCGCTGTGAAAAGGCTGTCTTGTGGATGCGTGCCGATGGTATGGACAACGTGCTGCAACTGGAGGGCGGTATCCTCGGTTACTTCGAGCAAGTGGGTGGGGAGGGCTACGATGGACGTTGTTTTGTCTTTGATAAGCGGGTAGCGCTTGATCCGCAACTGCGTCCTTTGTATGACATGCGGGTCGTAGCAAGTTTTGCGCGATCAGAAATTTCTTAATGCGTAGCGCAGTATCTACTGATACATGCTTCCCGACGGTCGTTGCATCCTGAGTTGCTAGTTTGTGTAACAGTTGTTGCGGGCTTTATTGGGGAGAGGTTGCATAACAGTCTGTTCAGTCGATATTCAAAAACCGTTGTGCGGCGTTCCGATGCATTAATATGAGTATTTACCGCAATGTGTTTTGTTTCAGAAATTCGTTGGATTGACTCGCATCTCTAGAAAACTATCTGATTCAGGGGGACAAGGATGACTATTAAGATTTTTCTGATTGATGATCATACTCTCGTGCGTGTTGGCATGAAGATGATCTTATCCAATGAATTAGATCTCGAAGTGATAGGGGAAGCGGAGACAGGGGAGGCGGCTTTACCACAGATCCGTGAGCTACGCCCGAATGTCGTATTGTGTGACATGCATCTCCCTGGGGTGAGTGGGCTGGAGATTACAGAAAAATTGGTGAAAGGGAATTATGGTAGCCGTGTAATTATTGTTTCGGTGTTGGAAGACGGCCCATTGCCGAAGCGACTGTTAGAGGCTGGAGCTTCTGGTTATGTTGGTAAGGGCGGTGATGCTAATGAGTTGCTGCGTGCTATCCGTGAAGTGGCTTTAGGGAAGCGCTATCTTGGTAACAGCATTGCGCAGAATTTGGTGTTGTCAAGCCTTGAAGGAGGATGTTCACCTTTTGATGTTTTGTCACCGCGTGAGTTGGAAATTGCCTTGTTGTTAATCCAAGGTCTGAGTCAGGGGGCTATTGCTAAGCGGTTGTGTCTCAGTCCTAAGACAATCAACACTCATAAAGTGCGTTTGTTCGCTAAAGTTGATGTTCGAGATACCATTGCTCTGGCTCGGTTGGCTATTCAGTACGGGGTGAGTACTCCGGAGAAATATAGTTTAGATAAAACGATCTGATTCGAAATCCAGATTTTCTTCCTCAAAATGATGCTTTCAGGTAGAGAGTGAACAGGTACTTAGAAGGCACTCAATAGGATGATATAAGGTGCTGCGTCACTACAATTATCAGGGATAAGAGTGTTGTATTTGGTAGTGCCGCCATGTGGTTCCACTCAAACGTCGTTGTTCTTTAAAGCCTTTTAGTTGCCTTTGTGTCTTTGTATTTTCTACTTATGGGGCGGGCTACAATTGTAAAAAAATGTTTATGTAAGCATCTCAAGTGTCAGACATTGAGTGTGTGGTTTTTGTTCCTTGAAATGACCTAAGTCTGCTCTTTGCCATCTTTCGATGGCAAAGAGTACAGAACTATGCTTTCCACTTATTTGCGGAAGCGGGGGATTATTTCATTGGTTATGTGAGTGTGTTTGGAAGCAAGGTTGTTAATAATTTTATAGTGTATTGTTGTCACTATTTTCTTCGTTGTTTTTTGTAAAACCTAATGATTTGTCGTTCTGCGATGTTGTGGTCGCGTTATTAATATTACGTTGGGTTGTATTTTCCACGAATGGGGCTTGCTTCTTGTCTTCTAGTGGAGCGACTACCTTGGGTAGTGGATTTTGCATCGGCAAGCGTTGCTTTCGTACTGGTGGTTGGGTTGTTTCGGATTCCGTTGTAACGATCTTTCGCTTCGTTTCGATGTGTTCATTATTGTATGTAGTGGAGGGAATAACTTTGGTTTGTGCTTTTTCTATCGTTGTTGAAGGCTTGGTTGCTATCACTGGTTGATTCGTTACAACCAGCACATCAGTGGTTGTTGGGCGAGCTGCCGTATCGCTGTTCGCATTGGTTGGTTTGTTTGGTATCTCTGTCTTTGTGGTTTTAGTATTCGCGTTTGAGCGTGATGTTGGTGTTATATGCTCTGATGGAGGTGCCTTGGCAGAGGGATGTGCCGTAGAGAGAGTTTCCAGACGACGCCCCGAACTGTGTCTGGTGGTGTTGGAGTGAGCGTTGTAAGGTGTTCTTGACGGGGAATCAGAAACGACATCTTTATGCGTATGAGTCTTAGTAGCTTGTACAGAGGCATTAGGCGTGGTTGACGCAGCACTGGTTTCACTTTGGGGAGCCATTTGCGAGGCGATATGCGTTCTGGACGCGGTTTCCATTATGCTTTGAGGTGCTGTAGTTGTGAGATCAGCGGATATCCCCTCTCTCTCGGCAGCTATTGCCTTACGTAACGGTGCGGTGATCGGAGCTGCGGGTGCTAGGTCATCGAACTCAAACTCCGGTTGGCGCTTGTTTTCCTGCATGGCAGGGCGCAAGGCTTGGGGTGATTCGATATTGTCCGCATTGTCGGTTTCAGTGTCGTTGGATAGTTTGATGCTATTGCTTTCGCTTACAGCATTGGTTTCGTTACCGAGAGAAGTATTCCGACGACGACGACGACCACCACGACGACCACGGCGCCGCCGGTTGCTGCCGTCGTTGTTCCCAGTACCTTCATGATTGTTTTGTTGCGGTTCAATGTCAGTATTTGTATTGATGTTCGTCTTTGTGGTTGATTTAGCTTCGATCAGCGCGTTTGATGTGCCTTGAGTCACGTTCGATGTTGTTGGTAAAGCATCTTGGTCTTTACCTGACGGTGTGGCTGTCATGCTAGGCGCAGGGATGTTATTAAGCACCGCTTCCGCAGTTAACGGGATCGGTTTTGCTTTCTGTAGCGTGTTGTCTTCACCATGGAGTACAGGTGCAGGCTGTTTGTCTAATATCGTTTTCGTGCTGTTTTGTGTCGGTTGCGATTGCGTCCTTGGTGTTTTTGGGAGCTGTGGTTGGGGTTGCCTTGGCATCTGGGGTAATTTCGACACATATGCTGACGATTTTGGTGTTTGTGATTCGTTCCGCAATTTCCCGTTTGTGTCTGCTGTGCATTGGTTCTGGATTTGCGGATAGTTGTTGCTTTCGTTATGGCGATAATTGTCGCGGTGGCTGCTGCTTTGCTGCTGTGGTTGGGTGTTGCTAGTAGCGATTTGGCCATCACGGCGGTTGCGTTCGTTGCGTTGCACATTGCCATTGCGGTTCTGTTGCAGGGGCGCAGGATGCGAGCTGTTACTTGCGGTCTGTCGCTTGTCAGTATTTCCAAAGATACGTTTTAGCCAACTCGCTAGGCTGGATACAAGTTCCGGAATAGGGTGTGCTCGGTTCTCAGCGGATTGCTCTCGGATTGTTGGTATGTTTTCTTGAGTTGGTGCCAGTTGCGGTGGGGTGATCGATTTCACTGCTGGTGCTGGCGGGATGTTAAGTTGCGATTTGGTGAGTGCATGTACCGGTAGCTTGCGTGGGGTGTTGCGTTGGTAACTTGGTTTGCCTGTTTCTTCGCTTAATTCGTTCTCACGTAGACGAGTCACCTCGTAGTGCGGGGTATGTAATTGCTCGTCAGCGATGATGATGATCGGTGCGTCATGGCGTTTCTCGATCTCATTAATTGCACGGCGCTTCTCGTTGAGCAGGTAGTTGGCTATCTCTACTGGTGTCTGGACAAGCACCTGTCCAGTGCTTTCCTTCATCGCGTGTTCTTCGACTATACGGATGATCGACAGTGATAGCGATTCGATGCTGCGCATCCGCCCGTGTCCGTCGCAGTATGGGCAAACGATTTGGCTGGATTCGCCCAGGCTTGGGCGTAGGCGTTGACGACTCATCTCCAACAGGCCGAAGCGTGAGATCCGGCTAAGCTGCACGCGTGCACGGTCGTATTTGAGACAGTTTTGTAGACGGGTTTCGATCTCACGTTGGTGTTTTGAAGAGGACATATCAATGAAGTCAATCACTACTAACCCACCTACATCGCGTAGGCGCAGTTGGCGTGCGATTTCATCGGCTGCTTCCAGGTTGGTTTGGAATGCGGTTTCCTCAATGTCGTTACCCTTTGTAGCTCGTGAAGAGTTGACATCAATGGCAGTGAGCGCTTCTGTTTGATCAACCACAATGGAGCCGCCGGAGGGGAGGCGTACGTTACGTTCGTAGGCACCTTCGATCTGCGATTCGATCTGGAAGCGATTGAACAGAGGGATGTCGTCTTTGTAGTATTTGAGCTTGCGAAGGCTTTGCGGCATCACGTGCCGCATGAATTGGTGGGCGTCCTGATACATTTCCTCTGTATCGACTAGAATTTCGCCGATGTCAGCACGGAAATAGTCGCGTAGGGCGCGGATGATGAGGCGCGATTCTTGGTAGATGAGCAATGGAGCAGGCTTGCTCAATGCAGCTTCGGCAATGGCGCGCCAAGCGTGCAGTAAAAAATCCAGATCCCATTGTAGCTCTTGAGTGTCACGGCCCACGCCAGCAGTACGGATGATCACTCCCATATCGTTGGGAATGTTCAGTTTTTCCAGTGCTTCTTTCAGCGCAGCGCGATCTTCGCCTTCAATGCGACGTGAGACTCCGCCTGCTGATGGCGAGTTTGGCATCAACACCATGTAGCGACCGGCGAGTGAAATGAACGTGGTCAGAGCGGCTCCTTTGTTGCCACGTTCTTCTTTATCAACCTGAACGACGATCTCTTGACCCTCGCGTAATAACTCTCGGATACCAGCTTTGTGATGGTCCAGACCGGCTTGGAAGTAGTCTTTGGAGATTTCTTTTAACGGCAAAAAGCCGTGGCGATCTGTGCCGTAATCAACAAATGCGGCTTCGAGAGACGGTTCCAGCCGGGTGATACGGCCTTTATAGATGTTGGATTTTTTTTGTTCTTTAGATGGTTGCTCAATATCAATGTCGTACAGGCTCTGGCCATCCACGATTGCTACGCGAAGCTCTTCGGCCTGTGTAGCATTGATTAACATTCGCTTCATTAGTTGCGTTCCTCGCGCGCTTTTTACGCGCGGAACGCCGTGGCGCTTCGCCTCTGGAAGTATTCATCGCCCCTTTCGCGCGAAGCGCGTACAGGTCGACTTGGTTTTCCAGCGCTACAGCACCACGGCAGGCCGCGGGAGCGCTTTATTTCTCAGTTGTTTCAGGGCCGACAGCCACATTCCGGTAAAACCGGTGAGGCACACGGGACATGTTCAGCGCGGGCACTGAAATGCCCGGCGATGGCCAGGTAGGTCGGCGAGTCGCTAACATTGCCGTCCCTGATGGGGGGCCGTGTGCTATGCCAGATTCGTCGGAAGCGGGGCTTCTGACCCAGGTCAACCTTCAACGAAATCAAACCCTTATCTCGCGCTTCGAAGTGTAGCAGAATATGTGGTCGGATGACCGATCCATTTCGTTCCCAGTCAGAGTCTGTCGTGGAGTGTTTCAGCGTACGTATCGTTGTCGTGCCTGCCGAGCACAGTGGGCAGCGCTTGGATAATTTTCTTCTCAGCAAACTAAAGGGTGTCCCGCGCAGCTTGATTTACAAGCTGGTGCGCAGTGGGCAAGTCAGAGTGAATGGTGGTCGTGTCAAGGCCGAGCGCAAATTGGATGGGGGTGACGAAGTCCGACTTCCGCCGTTACGTCTTATTCAGGATCGGGCGATTGTCGCGCCATCGGCTGCATTTCTGGCCAGGATGGAGGCAGCGATTGTGTTCGAGGACGCGCGTTTGTTGGCGTTGAACAAACCCAGTGGTATGGCTAGCCATGGCGGCAGTGGGATCAGTTACGGCGTGATTGAGGCTATGCGTATCTTGCGTCCTAAGCAGGAACTGGAACTTGTACATCGTTTGGATCGTGATACCTCTGGTTTGTTGATCATGGCAAAAAAGCGTGCAGTTCTCATTGAGTTGCAGGCATTGATGCGCGAAGCCAGCGTGAATGGTAAGGAGGGGCGTGGTATTGCCAAGCGCTATTTGACTTTGTTATCAGGGCGTATGCCCAATGGAGTGATGAGTGTTGATGCGCCGTTGCATATTAATTTGCGCCATGGGGGAGAGCGTCATGTCCGGGTGCATCATGATGGGAAGCCTTCAAAGAGTCGTTTCCGTTTGCTAGAGCGGCGTGGAGGGCAATCGTATTGCGAGGTGTTGATCGAAACTGGTCGAACTCATCAGATTCGTGTGCATGCACAGCATCTCGGTCATCCAGTTACTGGGGACGACAAGTACGGTGATCAGGAGGTCAACCGGAAGTTGCGCGATCAGATTGGTTTACAGCGTCTTTTCTTACATGCTGTGTCGTTGGAGTTTGCTTTGGATGCTGGAAGTACGCCCTATGTGTTGAATGCTCCATTGGCGGAGGACTTGGTGGCCGCCTTAGACCGTCTTTAGTCTGATCCAGCTTTGAGCGATCTTTAACAAAAAATGTTCAGCTTCCCGCTTCACGCATTATGTCTGTGGTGAAATACTCCAGCACTGTGATTACGGTGCTGTGAGAGATATTGTGGGCTGTTATCGTTAAGCGTTAAAAGCATACCTAGTCTGGAATTGTCCAGGGCATATGAAGAATCTGCTTGCAGTGATACTAATTGCCCTGTCGATATAGAGTCGCTCCCACCCGCTGTATTGCGGAGTGGCTGGCACTACAGCGCTTTGATTATGTTAGATATGCGTGAAATTCTAAATGGCCATTTGATATAGATATCAGGTCATGTGTATCAGGCGCAGTATAGATATGGAGATGCGGTTAGAACGCTGCTGTGAGGCCCGTGTGAATAGCGACTTCAGTGATTGTGATGGTCACCTTCTTCAAGTGCGAAGCACCAGTCAGGTTTGGGAATGGGCGGGTTGAACGTGACTGGTACTTGGATTGTCTGTGTGATCGGTTGACCATTGCGCGTCGCTGGCCTGAATTCCCAGTCGCGTACACGATCCTTTGCCGCTGTATCCAGTGCTGCCTGGTTGCTGCTTTGTACCAAGTTTACTTCGATGGGTTTTCCTTGCGGACCTACTTTGACTTTCAATACTGTGCGTCCGCCGATACCGGCGCAGGCTAGTTGCTCCGGATACTTTGGTGGGGGGGTACGCACAGCAAGGAGTTCAGTAGGAGGGGTTACGGGCGTTTGATCGACACGCTTGTTACAGGCATCAAGTGCCAGCAATAGTGCCACCAGGTCAGCAAAATGCAGCAATTTCATGGCGATGTCAGATTCCTTGTTCGTATAGGGCGGAAGTCTTAGCGGCGCAAATGAAGTCAATCTCGCTGATTCCCCCTATTTTATGCGTTGAAAAGCACACGACAGCCCTGCCATAGTGCACGTTCATGTCCGGGTGATGATCTTCGCAGTGTGCGATAAAAGCGAGCGCGTTAACGAATGCGAGGGTACGGTAATAATTGTCGAATTGGAATGTCCGGGTGAGTGCATGTCCGTTATTACTCAATTCCCATCCTGGGACTTGTGTCAACAGTTCGGCTAAGCGGGCTTGGCCGAGTTTGTGTTCTTTTTTTTCTCGCGGCTGGCAGTGAGCTTGAGCTAGAGTAATCCGATCGTTCATTGAGCATCCTGGTGTCATTAGTATGTGCATACTAGGGTGAGGCGAATGCGATACTAAGTGAATTTAGAATAACCAACATGATCCAGATTTCTGACACAGCTAAGTCTCACTTCCTTAAATTGATCCAACGCGAAGGTGTCCCTGGGATGGGGGTACGTTTGAGTGCGGTGGATCCCGGCACACCGCGTGCCGACGCGCGCTTGGAGTTTGCCGATCCCTCGGAATTGGTTGGCGATGAATGGTTGATAGATTGTGGTGACTTCACCCTCTATGTCGCTTCAGCCAGCGTGGCATGGCTGGATGGTGCTGAGATCGACTACGTTACACAGGCCACTGGTAGTCAGCAATTGATCATCAAAGCTCCGAAGATTAAAGGTCAGGAGCTTAGTCAGGTTGCATCATTGGTTGAGAGAGTGTGTTGGGTTGTGGAGAACGAGATTAACCCGCAATTAGCATCCCATGGTGGACGAGTGGAGGTACAGGAGGTTTCTGCAGAAGGAGTTGTCTTACTGCGTTTTGGCGGTGGCTGCCACGGCTGTGGCATGGCTGATGTAACTCTTAAGCAGGGCGTTGAGAAAACCCTGATGGACCGAGTACATGGTGTGATTGCAGTACGTGATGCGACCGACCACAGTACAGGTGCGGCTCCATATATTTCTCGCGATTTTTCCCCCTGATTTTTTCTTTGCGATGACACACGCTCAATTCACGCATTTTTTATCTTGATGCACACTTATTTTCCGGACTTGTTAATCCTCAGGTCGATTAGTCGCTTGCCATGTGGATGGATTGAATGCCGTTGCAGTCTCCAAGGTTTAGGCAGAGCAAATTGATTGCCTTTTGGGCGGCGTATACGTCACGTCCTCGCAGTAGAGACGAGCTGGCGTTAGGATACTTTCGGGCGTTTCGAAGCTTGTGGTGGCAACACTGGGATCCACGTCCGCGTGATGAGTGGCTACTGCATTGGGTTGCGGTGTTTAGCAGTGCCCTAATTAATTTGTGTTTTCTTTTTTTGCTTATTTGGAGCTTTGCGATCCGTTGGGTCTTGCCGCCTTCAAGTGATGAGGGGCGGGTGAGCGTCAGTCTGATTGGTCATGGTGCATCGGCATCTGGTACGGACGTAGGCACACCACATGATGCAGCGGTTGCTGTTGCGACGTCTGCTGCTGTGTCCAGATCTACACCGTCTGTCATTCCTCCTGTGCCTGCTCCTTTGGCTGGCGTGGAAAGTCCATCTACACAGATTGCTGATGGGAGCGCTGCGTCACCATCGTCTACGCGTCAGGTACCTTCTAACGTTGAGGTCAAACAGCCAGCGCAACCTACAGTTGAACAGCCGTTGCAAGTGACTGAAGTCACAGTCCCGACAACTGACTTTGTGATTCCTCCTTTACAGCATTTATCTGATATGCCGGTCCGGATACGTGAGCATTTGCTGCCGCAAGTACGGCAACGTGAAGTGCAGATCGTTGATATTTCTTCGCGACCGTTGCAGTCACAGTCACACGAGCCGCAGCTACCTCCGTCGCGTGTGCCTATTCCGAGCGTGCGTGAGCGTGATGTTGTGATTCCGGATCAACTGCAGATTGTTATGAGCAGTCCACAGTTGGTTGTTCCGACGCTTCGTCCCAAAGAACTGCGTGAGGTGCAGGTTCATCAGCGTGAGTTGCCCGCCGTCGCTGTACCGGCGCAACCTTCTGTTGACATGCCTTCGTCAGCTCCAGTAACGGTTGCATCCACCCCAGTACAAGCGCCTTCAGAAGATCGGAAGCAAGGGAATACAGCCGCAGTGCAGCACGGCAATGGTTCGGATGCATTCAAGCGTAACGATGATTGGGGCTTGGGTGATCACCAGCGTCAGGGGAGTGATGGGCAAGGTTTATTCGACCAGCAGGGACGCGTTCGTGTCCCTAAAGCCGACACGTCCGGCGTGATTTCGCGCGGTGCACCTGGGAGTGAATCGGATACTTGGACTCGTGAACGTCTTGCTCAGTCTGGGCAATGGCTGAAACGGCCACCGTACGATTACATTCCAACGGTGTTCGATCAGTACTGGACTCCAAATGAATCTTTATTACAGCAATGGGTGAGTCGTGGTATCAAGAAGATCGAAATCCCCATTCCAGGCACCAACATCAAGATCCATTGTGTGGTGTCACTGTTGCAGTTTGGCGGGGGATGCAGTCTGACGAATCCGAATATGAATGATCAGCCAGCGATTGCACGTCCGCCGCCAGACATCCCGTTCAAGAAGGAATTGCAGGAGCAGGAGAGTGGTATCAGGTAACGGGTAAATAAAGTTTTGTTTTTGATCGGGGGGGGAGCATCTTCAGCGTTGTAGCAACGCTAGCTTGTCCGGTTTGCCATTCCATTCTGCGGCGTCGGGCATCGGTTCACGGCGTACCGTCACTACTGGCCATGCTTTGGCAAGCTCGGCGTTAAGTGCAATGCATTGTTTCTGTTCAGTGGGTACATCCTCCTCGGGATAGATTGCATTTGCTGGGCACTCTGGCTCACACAGTGTGCAATCAATACATTCGTCAGGGTCAATGACAAGAAAGTTCGGGCCTTCATGGAAGCAATCGACGGGACAGACTTCTACGCAGTCAGTGTATTTGCAGTTGATGCAGTTTTCGGTAACGACAAATGGCATGATTAAATCCAGCGTTTAGTCGTGCAATTCTAGATCAGTTGTGTGAGTCCGCGAGTGGTTGCCCGATAAGCTTCCATAACGGTTTTTTTACATTACATGTGCGTGCTAAGCATTCGCTACAGTTACACATCTCGTCGGGTTGTTGATGTGCAAGGCAGCTGCTTGTTACTTGTGGCGTACTTGAAAGGTACTTTTACAGTGCATCGCCTTTCCTTTTGGTAAGTGCACATTGGCGTTGTTAAACGCAATCCAAGTGTATCGTTCTTGGTCACTTTTGAATTTGATTTTCCCTGCATTACGTGGTGTAAATCTGGTGTGATGAAAAGCGATAAAAAGGCTATTGGCGTTAAGGATACGATTTGTGAACGGTGTCTATACAACGCATCCAGTGAGAGGGCTGTACTCAATTCCTTTTTGATGTTTCTAGCCGCAAATATAGGATTGGTTAGATGGATACAGCCAAAATGCTGAGACAGGTTGCGTTGCTCACCGGTGTTAATGGAGAAGCGAAAGACTGTATTGGTACTTTGATCGTGAATGAATCAATGCAGTGCATTGCGTTTGCTGTACGTGTAGCCGTTTGCTGTATTGCTGGTGCGTAAAGCTTGCAGCAGTGCACGTGGATTTCCATCGTTAGGTGCCATCGCAATGCCGAGTAGGCGTGCCAGTAGTGGGTATATGTCGACGTTGTTGATCGGGTTAAGTAACAGGTTCGGCATGAATGATGGCCCGTTGGCAAGGAAAACGGCCCGCATGGAGGGGAGCATTGGATCGAACCCGGATGAGCCACCCATTTGCAATGGGTTGCGCTTAGTTATTTGGGCTGCTGATAGTGCATTCCAGCCTTCGTGCATTTGGCAGACGATGTTTGGGATCCGTGGGTGGGTACCGTAGTGCCAGTGCGTTGGCAAGGCTTGCTTGCGCCAACAGTCGTATGTGGCGTGTGCGCCGAGTACCATGGCTTCAACTTTACTTTCATGGCCAGGTAACGGTGTGATTCCGAGTACTTGGCCATCACTGACTACATGTACATCTGATAGTTGCACGATGCGTTCTAGAGGTACCGCGTGATCGCCTGGGATTGGTGCAATGCCTTGGTCAGAGACCACAATCACGTCGGTATCTGTGAGTTTGCCGTGTTGGCGCAGGCTATCAATCAGCCGACCAATTGCGCTGTCGATCATGTTTACAGCTGCGGCATATTGTGGAGAATCGGGGCCGAAGTTGTCGCCTGCAGTGTTGACTTGCTCAAAACGCAGTATCACCAAGCGTGGTGCATCGGGGCCACGTTCATTGAGCCAGCGCAGCGCCTGAGTGATCTGTGTATCTGCTGAAATGTGTTTGTTATAGGCATACCAGCGGCTTGGTCGCGTACCGGCGATTGATGCTTCGCTACCTGGCCAGAGAAATGTAGCGCTGCGTATGCCGGCGTGCTCAGCACTGACCCATATGGGTTCGCCTCCCCACCAGCGTCCGTTGCTGATTGCTTCCTGACGTTCCGATTCGAATGCCCCCAGGAGCGGATCCTCCATGGTGTTATGCACAATGCCATGATGATCCGGGCGCAGCCCAGTGATTAGAGTGTAGGCGTTTGGAAGGGTCAACGCAGGATACGAAGGTGTCATCCAGCGTGCGTGTACGCCATCGCTTGCTAAGCGTGCTAGTTGCGGCGCCTGACCATGTTCAAGTGCGTCAGCGCGGAGGCCATCAATCAAGATCAGCAGTAATTTGTACTTTGGGTGGTCTGTGATGGCAATGGTTGGTATGTTAAGGCGAGTAGGAATCGAGCAGGTCGCCAATAGCAGGGTGCCGATGAATATAGATAACGTGCGTGCGATCATCATTGCAGCAATATCAGCAGTAGTAGTGATGTCACGATGTCATGATTGTCTTGCACGTATGAGTTGGTTTGGTACCTTCCAGGTACAGCAGGGAGCGTTTGATATGTAGTCCGCCGTTGAAGCCGGTGAGCGCGCCATTGCTGCCAATCACACGGTGGCAAGGTAATACGATGGGCAGTGGGTTGCGAGCGTTTGCGGCTCCTACGGCACGGCTTGCACTTGGTCGCCCAATGTGAGCAGCTAATTTCGCATAACTCCAAGTCTGGCCGAATGAGATGTGGGCTAGTGCCTTCCATACCGCACATTGGAATGGTGTGCCCTGTGGTCGTAACGGTAGCGAGAATGTGTGGAGCTCGCCGTGCAAATAGTCGAGTAACTGGGTGCGTGCTTGCTTTAATAGTGTTGTACTCGGAGCATAGTGCCAGCATTCGTGCTCTTTTGTTGTGTGATCGTTGCTTGGGAGCATCACGCGACATAGTGCATCTGTATCGGCGACAATTGTCAGTATTCCAATCGGACTATCAAAGATGTCATAGCACAGTTGCGACATCATGAGGCCTCTTTAGGGTCACGGCTAGGTAGTATCGATTTAGCAAAATAAAAATCTTCTACGGCCATCAAGTTCCAGGACGCGTGATAGTACGTGCAGTTAGGTGCCCATGTATAGAAACACAAGTACTGCCTGGAATGCTTGATTTATATCTTGGTATTTGCGTAGTGCAGTGTCGATTTTCCCGAAGCGTAAGAGAAACATTTAGCCCATACACTGCATCGTGTCTTCTCTGTCCCATGATGACAAGCTTGCTTGCATTTCCATCAGAGTTATTCACTGAATATTTGTAGTTATTTAGATGAACTGAGGATATGTTGAATGCGATGCGGAACGTTCTTAGGTGGATTCTGAGGGTTTGTCATTGTAAATAGGGATTTCTGATCTCGTTCGACCAATTATGCAGGCACATCATTAATTAATGTGAAAGTCTTGCATCTTGGGAATCAGGTATTGAAGTAAGTTCCTGGTATTCTTGGAAGCTACGGTTTAGTTGATGGATCGCCGAAATACGAGTCATTGCAGTACTATTTCTAAATGCATTTCAACATACAATGCTAGGATGTTGAATATTTCCAAACCTTGTGTTGCGTCCTATTGTTGACCCAGCTTGTGCTGCGTATCGTTGATTGCTTTTGGTGTATGTGTTATGCGCTTTATTTATCCACTCCGAGTGGTTATGCCCGCATTAAATCTGCTTAAACTCGCTAGGCTTGTTGTGTTTACAAGTGTTCGGAGAATGTTTCGTTCTGCCCGTCTGTTTGTGCTTTCGTTTGTTTTCCTTACTCCTTTGGTTGGTTACGTCCAGCCTCAGGTGAAGCCAATCGTTGCTGCATCTCCCCTAACGCCAGCCCAGCAAGCACAATTGGATAAGCAGAATGCGATGATGAATCAGGTAGCGTTAAAGGTTGCGCAATTGGTTGATGCTGGTCAGATTGCAAAGATCTGGGATGGTGCCTCAATGGTGGCTAAGCAAGCGGTAAGGCGTGATGCATTTATTGAGCAGATTCGTGTCGAGCGTGTTCGTCTCGGCACAGTGATCGCGCGCGGTCATGGCGTAGTGACTCGGGTCAAATATGATACCAGCCTGCAGCTGCCCGCTGGCCTTTACTTCAATGTGAGTTTCCCGGTTAAGTTTGCGAATGCGTCGCAGCCGTTGCGTGAGTTAATTTCGTTTCGACAGGACGAAGACAACATTTGGCGCTTATCGGGTTATAGCTTGCGTGCGCCTGGAAATGAAGCCGCATTTTGAAGTTTTGCTTTATGTTGCTGATGTGGATTGAAGACCGCTGTGCTTTACAGCGTGGATCTTTATAGTGTCATCTTCCTGGCTATGATTGGGCGCCAGGAGTACTTCAACTGACGCGGTTGTTCCCTATCCCATCCGTATTTAGATAAGTGTGTGCATCAACCGCTTAGGATTGAAAGGCTGTTGTTGTGAGCAGTACTGCTTGGCATTGGTCCGTTTGTGTGACAGTAAATAACCGTTGAGGTATTGCTAACCATTGGATCAGTTTTTCTCCTTCACTGGATCTGAGGTTACTAACGCGTTGTTTTAGAGTCTGCTTGCAATTGCCTTGGCGAATCCCATGGTGTTGCCGTTACCCCCCAGATCGGGAGTCAGCGAATCTTTGGCATTCAGTGTGGCCACGATTGCGTTGCGTAGGCGTTCGGCGTTTTGTGGTTGACCGATATGATCCAGCATTTGTACAGCACCTAGCAGCAGCGCGCATGGATTGGCTTTACCTTGTCCAGCGATGTCTGGAGCCGAGCCATGTACGGCTTCGAAGATGGCTTGTTCATTACCAATGTTGGCGCCCGGAGCCAAGCCTAAACCGCCGACCAAGCCTGCGCACAAATCTGAGAGGATGTCACCGAACAAGTTTGTGGTGACAATGATGTCGAATTGTTCTGGGCGCATTACAAGTTGCATGCAAGTGTTGTCGACGATCATTTCTTGGAAATCGATTTCTGGGTACTGGCTTGCGACGTCTCGGGCGGTTTTCAGAAATAGTCCAGAGGTTGATTTAATGATGTTGGCTTTGTGTACTGCGGTGACCTTTTTGCGGCCCGTTGTTCGGGCTAAGTCGAATGCGTAACGGACGATACGTTCCGACCCTTTACGGGTCACTCGTGCGCTTGAAGTGGCAACTTCTCCGTCAGGAGAGATGGTTTGACCCTCGCTCAGGTAGGCACCCTCGGTATTTTCCCGTACGGTGATCAGGTCTACGTTATCGCTAAAGCGTGACTTGGTATTTGGGAAAGATTTTGCGGGGCGAACGTTGGCGTATAAGTCGAATTTACGTCGCAGGGCGACATTGATCGAGCTGAAACCTTCACCTACCGGGGTTGTGAGCGGGCTTTTTAGCGCGATTTTGTTCTTGCTGATTGAATTCAGGGTGGATTCCGGTAGCAAGTCTCCGTGTTTTTCAAGTGCGCTCAAGCCTGCATCTGCGAATTCGTAATTCAGATTCGCTTGTAACGCGTTTAATACCGACAGGGTGGCATCCATGATTTCCGGGCCGATACCATCACCGCGGATCACCGTAATTGTTTGCGTCATGAGAGTTGAATCCCGAACTGAAAAGGGGGAGCGCAAGCTAGCTGTCCAAAGTGCGGATGCTAGGGTTTTTCCGAAGTATTATGCCTGAATTCTATAGATGACTTCAGTGGATAATACTTTAAGCGTTAACTATATCTGACGTCCCGTTATATCTTTTAAATTGCGGACAGAAGTTTGGTGTGATGTTCGTTGCTTTGATTCACTATTGTTCAGCCATCATGAAGATCTCTTTGGTGTCTTCTAGTGCGTGACGTTTATAAAGAGGGATGTTAGCGCTGCAGGGCGGCAATAAGACAGTCCTGCTTGTGCTTGTTTGTGTTGTTGGATGTCTTCAATACCTTA
Source organism: Xylella fastidiosa (assembly GCF_011801475.1). Classification (NCBI taxonomy): domain Bacteria; kingdom Pseudomonadati; phylum Pseudomonadota; class Gammaproteobacteria; order Lysobacterales; family Lysobacteraceae; genus Xylella; species Xylella fastidiosa. The sequence goes on along the minus strand of NZ_CP044352.1, from coordinate 2,365,931 downwards.
TGCGCAAGCGCGCCTGGGCTGTGGTTGCACTGTTTCAGTGCCGTTTAACTCATGCGCAGGCTGGGTTGGCATCGTGCGAGAAGGCGTTGGAGAGGGCTTGGTAGTTAATATATTGTTATATAACGAGCTGTGTACAACGTGGTAGATGATGCGATGCAGTATCAAGCATCCCACATAACGGTTGGTAGCGAATATGTTTTTATTTTTGATGCATCGGTGTGGCAAGTTTGAGGAAGTTTAAAGATTGAATGTATGGTTTTTCTGGACTGAATGCGTGAGTGCATATGCTGGTAGATCCCGCTCAAAGTGAGCGGTGGAAGCGTTGCTTGCGCTCCCCCATTTCCCCCATTGCGATCATCCCTGCGGGCTGTGATTGGTCAGCAGTGGTTCCAGCTTGCCTGCATGATGAAGTGCCATCATGTCGTCGTAGCCGCCAACATGGGTATCCCCAACGAAAATCTGGGGCACGCTGGTACGTTGGGTGCGTGCAATCATTTTTTCGCGTTCTGCTGAGTTCACGTTGATCATGATCTCTGTCCAGGTGTAACCCTTGCTCTTTAGAAAATTCTTAGCAGCCACGCAATAGGGGCAGATAGCAGTTGAGTAAATAGTAATCTTGGGTGTGCTACCTGCTTCATCACGTGTAGAGTCTTGTTTCATTAGGAAACTCCGTGTCGATTTTGAGGTCCAATGGTAACCGATGCCCCGCATGTCGAAGGTGGCGGTTGCAACATTTAAACTGGTGACCTCCCCCTGGTGACCTCCCCAGAATTTCGCGACAGGAGCTTCACTTTGCGCCGACTATCACTTGCTATTGCCACTGCTCTCGTATTGCCTCTGGGTGGTATTGGTGTCAATGCTCAGGAAAGCCGCTTACCTGACATTGGTTCCTCGGCGGGGCAATTACTGACTCCGGCACGTCAGGCCGAATATGGCAAGTTGATGATGGCTGAGTTACGTAACTACGGCTATGTGTTGGAAGACCCGTTACTACAGGGGTGGTTGCAGAGCATAGGAGAACATTTGGCGGCTAACAGTGATCAACCGCACCAACTATTTACCTTTGTATTGTTAAAAGAACGTCAAATTAATGCGTTTGCCACATTGGGCGGTTATGTAGCGGTGAATTCCGGCCTGTTGCTGACCGCTGAGCGTGAGGATGAGGTTGCAGCCGTGCTCTCCCACGAGATCGCGCACATTACTCAGAAGCATGTGCTGCGTAGCGTTGAGCGTGCACAGCGTGATCAGATTCCGATTCTGCTAGGGATGCTGGCGGCTGTGATCGCCGCACAGCACGTTGGCGGTAATTCAAGTGGTGATGCGACGATGGCTGGTATTACCAGTGCCATGGGACTCATGCAGCAGCGCCAGATCAATTACACCCGTTCCAACGAAGCTGAAGCAGATCGTCTTGGAATTCACACCTTGGCGCGTAGTGGGTATGACTTAGAGGCGATGGCTGGCTTTTTCGAGAGAATGTCGCTGGTGACACGCGGTAATTCTGGCGGTGATCAGGCGCCGGACTATTTACAGACCCATCCTGTGACCGTGACCCGCATCAGCGAGGCGAAGGCACGTGCTGAGCAACTCAAGAAACAAAAGGGACTCACGGGGGGCGAGGTTGACCTAATGTCCCGGGAGCGTTTGAATTTGCATCATGTTTTGCCTGGTGTTCCTGCTAATCCGTTGTTGCCAAAAGTTCTACAGCCAGCGTATAGCGAGTTATCTCGTGGGCCTAGTGGTCAGTTCGGTTGGGCCAAAGAGCGCTTACGCGTACTGAGTGCGAAATCCCCAGAGAGTGCGCTGCGTGAGTATGAAGCCCTGCGTCGCAACACAAAGGGGGGATTGAATGATTTTCAGCGCTATGGGATGGCGTTGGCCAAGTTCCGTAATGGCAGCAATCTGGACGAGGTCATGCATGAATTCCGTACATTGCTTGAGGTACACCCTGACAATGTCTGGCTTGCTTCGGCATTGGCGCAGACCCAAGCGCGGGCTGGACAGCGTCACGAGGCTGGTGAACGTTTCGATGCCTTGTTGCGGCGCTTGCCTGGGCAGCGTGCAGTGGTGCTCATGTATGCGGAGATGCTTAACGAAGGCGGTAACCTTCAGGATGGTAAGCGTGCTCAGGCGTTGTTATTGCCGTTACTGCGTCAGTTGTCTGAGGATGCGTTATTTCAACAAACTTTCGCGCGCTCCTGCGAGTTGGCCGGTGCCACTGCACGCGCCAGTGAGGCCTATGCGGAAGCCGCGTTTCTGAACGGACGTCCGGAGCAGGCATTGATTCAGTTGCAGGCGTTGAAGAAGAAGAATCTGGATTATGTGACACGTGCGCGAGTGGATGCGCGTATTGCGGCGATTACTCCAGCGGTGCTGGAAATGCGTCGTCAGGGTATCCGCGATCCGGATTTGGATCGATGATCTCTGTGTGTCATATCAGCCATATTTTTGTCATGAATTTGTAGTTTACTGGCGAACATCCTAAGTAAGGCGGTGTCTGAGCGTGCAAAAACGCGTCTTGATTGTCGATGATGAGGTGGCGATTCGTGACATGGTTGCTTTCGCTTTGCGTAAGGGTGAATTTGAATCCTTGCAAGCTAGTGATGCGCGCGAGGCTCAGGCCGTTATCGCAGATTGCGTTCCGGATTTGATTTTGTTGGATTGGATGCTGCCTGGTACCAGTGGCCTGGAGTTGACACGTCGTTGGCGTAAAGCGTCGCTGACCCGTGAAATACCTATCATCATGCTGACCGCGCGTAGTGAGGAGAACGATCGGGTTGGTGGTTTGGAAGCGGGGGTGGATGATTATATGGTCAAGCCGTTCTCGGCGCGCGAACTGTTGGCGCGCATCCGCGCGGTGATGCGCCGTACTCGTGATGATGAGGAGGATGGTAGTGTTGCCATTGGAAAATTACGCATTGATGGTGCTGCGCACCGTGTGTATGCCGGTCATGTGCAAGTGCCAATTGGTCCGACTGAATACCGCTTACTGCATTTTTTCATGACACATTCGGAGCGCGTGTACTCGCGTACTCAACTTTTAGATCATGTTTGGGGTAGCGGCGTATATATAGAGGAGCGCACGATTGATGTGCATATCCGCCGTTTGCGTAGAACGTTGGAGCCATTCGGCCTTGACGATATGGTGCAGACGGTACGTAGTGCCGGTTATCGCTTCTCCGGGGCGATCCAGATCTGAATATTCCATCGAATGCCGTGAGTATCGTCTCCACACTCCACCGTATTCGGTTCGCTTGGTTCAAGACCCTGGGAGTGTTGGCGCTGATTTTGTTCGCTGCACTGCTTGTTGGTCTGTTGATCGGCCAAGTGTGGATAGTACTGACCTTAACAGCCTTAGCAGAAATTGCCTGGCAGTACTGGAGGCTGCATCAAGTTCTGTATCAATTGGCCGTGCGTCGGCGCTGGACACGTTCGATGGATATCGGTGTTTGGAAACAATTAGATCACTTGATTTACCGTAATCAAACCGACATGCGTGCGCGTGTTCACCGGTTGATGGAGATGTTGCGTACCTACCGTGCAGCAGCAGCTGCGCTCCCTGATGCAGTGGTTGTTGTCGATTGCAATAGTCAGTGCATTCAATGGTTCAATGAGGCGGCGAATACCTTGCTGGGCCTGCGTTACCCTAGCGACCTGGACAGGCCTGTTGTCGAGCGGTTGCAGCCGTTGCCGTTAGCATCATGGTTGACTCAGGGTTGTAACGCTGAGTCGATGTTGGACGTGCCTTCACCAGTGAATCCTGACGTGCGCTTGAATCTGCACCTCATTCCTTATTTCGACGATTATTTGTTGCTGGTAGCACGTGACGTTAGCAAACTGTTGCGTCTGGAGCAGGTGAAACGTGACTTTGTGGCGAATGTGTCGCACGAATTACGTACCCCATTGACCGTGGTGCATGGTTATCTTGACATGCTCGATCCGGATGATTTTCCGGATGCTGCTCCAATGTTGGATGAGATGCGTAAGCAGTCGCAGCGCATGACTCAATTAGTTGAGGATCTGCTGACACTCTCCAGGTTGGAATCCCAGGAGGAACTTGAACAGGAGCAGGTGGCAATGGTGCCGATGTTGGCGACGTTGCATCGTGAGGCTGAGGCACACAGTCAAGGCCGTCATACGATTGAAGTGGTCGACAATGCTGGCTGCGATCTTTTCGGCTCCAATAAGGACCTTCACAGTGCGTTTTCCAATTTGATTACCAACGCAGTGCGTTACACTCCGGCTGGCGGTAGTGTTAGGGTGTGCTTCCAACGCGAAGATGATGGCGTGGCGCTGATGGTTTGCGATACTGGTTATGGTATTCCAACCTCACACTTACCACGAATCACCGAACGCTTTTACCGGGTTTCCAGCAGTCGCTCGCGTGAGAGAGGGGGGACTGGTTTAGGGCTGTCGATCGTCAAGCATGTGTTGGAACTCCACCAGGCACGCTTAGACATCATCAGTGAAGTTGGTAAGGGGAGTGAATTCTCCTGCCACTTTGCTGCAGCCCGAGTCGCCATGCGTGAATCTGAATCTGTGCCGATACAGCCTTAGATGTCCCTGCTTGAAATAATCCTTGCTCGTGTGGCGTGGATTTACTGTGGCCTCACTGTTGTTCCTTCCTACTTATATTTCTTTCCTAGTCTCTTTTTTCTCAAGACGTTCTATGTCTAAATCTTCTCCCATTGAACCTGTTTCAGCATCTGATGTCAGCCAGCAGTTCCGTGATCCTGGGCTGTATTTGAACAGGGAGCTATCACAGCTCGACTTCAATTTTCGAGTGTTGGCACAGGCATTGGATGAGCAGGTGCCGTTGTTAGAGCGGTTGCGCTTCCTGTGTATTTCTTGCACCAATCTGGATGAATTCTTCGAAATCCGTGTTGCTACCGTGCGCCATGCTCAGGAATTCGGTTTGCCGCCAGCGCCTGATGGGATGAGACCGACGGTAATCCTCAACGCTGTTCACGACCTGACAACCAAACTCGTCCATGATCAGTACAACTGCTGGAACCAAGTGCTGTGTCCGGCACTTGCCTCCCTTGGAGTGGGTGTACTGAGTCATAACAGTTGGAACGTGCGTCAGAAACGTTGGCTACGTGGTTACTTTCGCAACGAAATCATGCCGGTGTTATCGCCACTTGGTTTAGATCCTGCGCATCCATTTCCGAAAATATTCAATAAAACCTTAAATATTGTGGTGGTACTTAACGGTATTGATGCTTTTGGTCGTGCTGGTCATTTGGCTATCGTGCGTGCCCCGCGTTCGTTGCCGCGTATTATCGAGTTGCCCCAACATCTGTCCAGAGATGGCTCTCAAAACTTCGTCTTCTTGTCCTCAGTACTGTCTGCTTTTGTCGGTGAGTTGTTTCCTGGCATGGTGGTCAAGGGGGCTTATCAATTTCGGGTTACTCGTAATTCTGAATTGGTGGTGGATGAGGATGAAGTCGAGAATCTGGCGCTGGCGTTGCGTAATGAATTGGTGACCCGCGGTTATCGTCTTGCAGTCAGGTTAGAGATCGCTGAGGACTGCCCAATCCCGATTGTGCGTACATTACTGCAGAATTTTGGGTTGCAAGAAAACGCTGTATATCGGATTAATGGTCCTGTCAATCTGAGCCGAGTGAGTCAGGTCTATGACATGGTGTTGCGTCCGGAACTGAAATATCCCCCGTTCAATCCACGCACGGTGCGTAACAGTGATCACATTTTCGAGATCATTGCCAAGGGGGATGTGTTGTTGTACCACCCCTACGATGCTTTTACCGCAGTCCTTGATTTGCTGCGTCAGGCGGCGGCTGACCCGGATGTACTGGCCATCAAACAAACCCTCTACCGTACCGGCAAGGATTCCACTATCGTTGATGCGCTGATCCAAGCCGCACGTAGTGGCAAGGATGTCACTGTGGTGGTTGAGTTGCGCGCGCGTTTTGACGAGGAAGCCAACCTAGGTTTGGCCGATAAGCTGCAGGAGGCTGGGGTACAAGTGGTCTATGGTGTGGTTGGTTACAAGACCCACGCCAAGATGTTGCTGATTGTACGCCGTGAGGGCCGCAAACTACGTCGCTACGTGCATTTGGGCACTGGCAACTACCATAGTGGTACGGCACGGATATATACCGATTTGAGTTTGATGACGGCTAATGCGGCCATCGGTAAAGATGTGCATCAACTATTTCTGCAATTGTCTGGATTAGCACCCAAAATGAAGCTGGAGTGCTTATTGCAGTCCCCATTTACCTTGCATGCAGGGGTGTTGTTCCGGATCGAACGTGAGACCACGTTCGCACGGAAGGGGCGCCCTGCCCGCATCGTTGCCAAGATGAATGCGCTGAATGAGCCACAGGTCGTACGCGCACTGTACGTCGCCTCGCAGGCGGGTGTGCAAATTGATCTGATTGTGCGTGGGGCTTGCACGTTGCGGCCTGGCGTGCAGGGTATATCCGAAAACATCCGCGTGCGTTCAATCGTCGGCCGCTTTTTGGAGCACAGCCGGGTGTATTGGTTTGCTAATAACGGTACGCCTGAACTGTTCTGCGCCAGCGCCGATTGGTTGGAGCGCAATTTGCTACGTCGGGTCGAGATCTGTTTCCCGATCTTGAATCCGGATTTGGCGAAACGTATTTATTCTGATGTTTTACAGAGTTACTTGGATGACAACCTCAATGCTTGGGAATTGGGGAGTGATGGCGTTTACCGGAAACTGCTCCCCGAGACAGATCATGCGCCATACTCGGCCCAGGTGGCTCTACTGGAGTCTTTATAGATGTTCCTTTGCACTATGCCGGTGATGTTTACAGCGCCGGTGGGATTTTCAGTTAAAATATGCCCTCTATGCTCAATACGTTGCCATCCTATCCCCCGCTGAAGGACGGTGACCTCTTGGCCGCCATTGATCTTGGCTCCAATAGTTTCCACATGGTGGTTGCACGTTATCTGCTCGGTCAGTTACACGTGGTCGATCGTCTCCGTGAAGCAGTGCGTATTGCCGATGGACTTGATGCTAAAGGGGGATTGTCGAGCAAAGCATGTGAGCGTGCACTTGAATGCTTGGCGCGCTTTGGTCAGCGTCTGCGTAATATGCCTTCTCCCCATGTGCGTGCTTTGGCTACCAATACGGTGCGTCGACTCCGTTCGCCGCAGGCCTTCCTGGTGTTGGCTGAGACCGCCTTGGGACATTCGATTGAGGTTGTCAGTGGCCGCGAAGAGGCGCGTCTGATTTATCTTGGTGTTGCTCATGCGCAGCCACCCCGATTGGATCAGCATCGGTTGGTGATTGATATTGGTGGCGGTTCGACTGAATTTATCATCGGTAAAGGCTTCGAGCCTCTGGAGCGAGAGAGCTTACAGGTCGGGTGTATCGCCAGTACGCGGCGTTTTTTCCCAGAGGGTAAATTGTCCAAAAAGCGGTGGAATGATGCACTGACTGAGATCGGTACTGAGTTTCAACAATTTGCGGCTCAATACAATGCATTAGGTTGGCAGGAGGCACTGGGTTCCTCGGGGACGCACAAAACGATTGCCAAGATCTGCACGGAGATGAAGCTTGCCAAGGGAGAAATCACCGCCGAAGCGTTGCCTGTATTGCGTGAGGAATTACTCAAAGCCAAGCGTATTGAAGATATTCATTTGCCTGGTTTGTCTGCTCATCGCCGTCCCATCATCGCTGGTGGAATATTGGTGCTGGAGGCCGTGTTTCAGACGCTTGGCCTGGAAAAGCTGTTGGTCAGCAAGGCAGCAATGCGTGAGGGTATCCTCTACGACATGCTCGGCCGAGCTGGTGACAACGACCCGCGTGACACATCGGTGGCCGTGTTGATGCACCGCTATGCCATTGACGAACAGCAAGCGTTGCGTGTGGAGACGACTGCACAGCTCCTGTTCCAGCAGGCGTGTGGTCCCTGGGCCTTGGATGCTGACGATGCCCGTGTGCTTTGTTGGGCGGCGCGCTTGCATGAGTTGGGGTTAGTGATTGCGCATAGTCACTACCACGTGCATGGCAGCTACGTGCTGGAGCATTCCGATATTGCAGGTTTCTCTCGCCAGGAGCAGCAAGTACTAGCTGTGCTCGTGTGTACGCATCGTCGTCATGTGTCGAAGAACGCGTTTGACGTGTTACCTGACCGCCTACGGGTGTCGGTTCGCCGCAGAGCTGCGCTGCTGCGTCTGGCGGCATTGCTGCATCGTGCGCGCGAACCCGATTGGGTGCCTACGTTGGATCTGCATGTCGATGGCGATGTGCTGATGTTGACCGTTCCCAAGGGGTGCTTGGCCTCACGGCCGCTGCTGCATAGTGACTTGAATGCAGAGGTTGAAGCAATGGTGGATTTAGGAATCGTGTTCAAACTGTCTGTCGTTTGAGACAGATGCTGTGTACGGTTGAGCGTACCGTATTGTTGCGCATGCGGTTTTTGACTTATCTTCCATGCTGATATGGGCAAGAGAGTGCGTTGTTCGTTGCAGTTAGGTCAGCCTTTCCGTTTTCCGTTTTCCGTTTTCCGTTTTCCGTTTTCCGTTTTCCGTTTTCCGTTTTCCGTTTTCCGTTTTCCGTTTTCCGTTTTCTGTGGCCTGGGTATGCCTGTGTTGGCCGTTATCTCTCTTGACCAAAGCGTCTGCTGCCGATAGTAAAGTAGGGAAGGTGATAATCGTATTGCAGAGCCGTTTTTTTATTGAATGGTTATCGCGTCCCCTGAATGACGATATATTGCGTTGCAATACTGCTGTGATTGTTGTGTTATTGAGATCAATGTGGTGTAACGCCTTCGTTGTCCTACGACAAGAAACAGCGTATTCAAATGGTGCGCCTTGGATTGTTATGTCACTACAAAAGCTAATGGCGCGGGTGTATTAATGCGTGTTGTTGGCGTGTTGTGATGTTCTATTTTTCGCACGATGCAGATGCGTTCTGGGGTATTGCCTGCTTTAAAAAGCGGGGCTAGTTGAAATATGTATAGGCTGCCCATCCCATTGATTTTCTTGGTGTGACGAGGGTTAGCAGTGTGCTTGCCAAGAATAATGTGATAGTCATTGCCAGAGCCAGTCATGTGTGTATCGGCATGCCAACTGTTTGGTTGCGATACGGTATTTTAAATTTTCTTTCAATATTTCAGTGATTGCGTCAGGTTTTACATGTAATCCTGCTCTCTGGGTCTACTACAATGATTGAATGACGACTTTGATTATTTCAGATCTGCATTTGGATCCGTTGCGTCCCGTGGTGACTGAATTATTTCTGCGATTCTTGCGGGAACAGGTGTCTGGTGCCGATGCGCTTTATATTCTTGGCGACCTGTTTGAAATATGGATTGGTGACGATATGCCTTCAGAAGTCGCCGACATGGTGGTGGCTGCGTTGCGTACCCACGCCGATGCGGGTACGCCGCTGTACTTCATGCCAGGTAACCGTGATTTTCTGGTGGGTGCCGATTATGCAGCGCGTGCTGGTTTCCGGATTCTTCCGGATCCATGTGTCGTTGATCTCTATGGGGAACCCACGCTCCTGTTACACGGTGACCTGTTATGTACAGACGATATCGCGTATCAAGCGTTCCGTGCGCAGACGCGTGACCCGGAATTCATTGCGCAGTTTTTGACGCAGACGCTTTCCGCGCGTCTTGCTTTTGCACAGCAGGCCCGTCTGGCCAGTCACGCGCACCAGTCTGGATTGAAACAAGAAAATGATTCCACGCAGTTTGAAAAAATTACTGACGTAGTACCTGCTGATGTTGCAGCGATGTTTGCTTGCTATGGGGTCAATCGAATGATTCATGGCCATACGCATCGCCCAGCGTTGCACATGTTGCAGGTGGCTGAGTGTGCGTGCACGCGTGTAGTGCTTGGTGATTGGTATCAGCAAGGGTCAGTGTTGTGTGTGGATGCTGATGGTCTTGTGTTGGAGCAGTTGTTATTGCCAGGTTGAATATGCGTTTGTGTTGCATTTCTTGGGACAAGAGTCGAGAAACAATTGCTTAGCTGGTATTGGCCTCAGCGATTTTTTCAAAAATCTTTGTTTGATTCCTAGAAAAAGATCGCAATAGTTTGTCGCTGCTTGAGTAGCGGTTGGATGCTTTGTGATGAATTTTTTTGATTTTGACAGCAGCAGTGCAATGCATTTTTATAGGTAAATATTGACGATCATCAGGCGTCGCGTAGCGGTTCAGCCATCTTTTCAGGCGGCGCGATCACATAAAAAGGGATCATTATCTTGAGTGTTATCCAAGATAGTAGGATGACCTTCGAGGTGTAGATAAGTTCTTTTACTTTGTGATAGATCGTCTTCTCACTCGACCCGAAAAATACCAAATCCAGATCATCCCATGAACAGAGTCATAATTACTGCCGATGGGGGGGGGCTGAGGTGTGTAAGGAATCGCATTGGCATAAATCGCTGTTACCAAATGTATCTTTGATGCTGATCGTTGCAGCGAGAATGCCCGGATGCCTTTGCCTTTTACGATCGTGTGTAAAGCAGCAGAAAACACGGACCACGTTCCTGTAATGGCATTGGTTCGTGCGTCCTCACACCTGATCGTATGCTTCTCCTTACTTCTCCTTACAGTTTTCTCTCGGAATCAGCCGTCAGCAATTGATTGATCTCTTGTACATCCTCAATGCTCAGGGTGCCGCTGTTCTGGGAAAGTAGTAGACGGTTTTGTAGGAAGTTGTAGCGTGCTTGTACATAGGCTTGCCGTACCGAGAAAAGGATACGTTGGTTCTGTACCACGTCCAGCAGGGTTCGGGTGCCGACTTCCAGGCCGACTTGAGAAGCATCTAGGGCCGCTTGTGCTGAGACGACTGCCAAGCGACGCGCTTCGACCTCGCTGATGCCTGCAATCATATTTTGGTAGGCATTGCGGGTATTACGGTTTAGCGTGCGCTTATTCTGCTCGTAGTTATCCTGTTGGATGTCGCGTTGTGCGATTGCCTGACGGACCCTGGATTGGGTTGCACCACCTGCAAAGAGTGGTATTGACAGCGTTAATTGTAAGTTGTTGGTGTCGCTAATCGGTTGGTTCCTGTCAGGAATGAGTGCGCTCATTGCGCCGCTGGAGGATCCCCAGGCTTTACTTTTCCCCAGGCTTCCACTCAGTGACAGTGTTGGGTAGTGCTCGCCACGTGCGGCTGAGATGCTGGATTCCGCGGCATTGACTTGCAATTGCTGCGCTTTTAGCGACGGATTGTTGGAGATGGCTTCAGTGACCAGCTGGTCAATGTTACTGAATTTCGCTGGCACTTCTGGTCGGAAGTCTTCAGGGAGGCCACGCAGGTCAGTGACGGGTTGTCCAGTGATCTCTGCCAATGCTTGGTAGTAGTCTTGCAGTGTGTTGCGTGCAGTGATGGTGTCTGCACGGGCTTGGTCGTAGCTGGCACGTGCTTCATGAAGGTCTGTGATGGGTGATAGGCCAACCTCAAGACGTTTCTGTGCGTAATCAAACTGGCGCTTAGCTGATGCTTCATTCGCTTCGGCGGCGATCAGCGATTCAATCCCGATCAAGACGCTGAAGTATGCAGCTGAGCTGCGCACAATCAAGTTTTGTTTGGCCGATTCCAGTGTGAAATCGGCGGCTTTGGCGATCTCGCGTTGTGATCGAAGGTTGGAAAACTGGCTCCAGTTGAACAGAGTTTGGCTACCGTTGATGCTGTATTGGCGGTTCTTACTGATGGCTGATCCGCTGATACCGTCGTATTCAGTGCGGCTACGTGCCAGGGTGGCTGTGCCGCTCATCTGCGGCAGCAGCGCTGCACGTGCCTGAACTTGCCCTTCAACGCTGTATAGCCGAGTGGATTCGGCTGCGCTTAATTGAGGGTCAGCAGCGCGTGCCATTTCGTAGACTTGTAATAGGTTTGTCGCTTGTGAAACGACGGGAAATAGGGCGGTGGTCACGGCCAAGGCGAGGCAGCGGCGGATCATAGCGTTATCCTTGAGTCAGGTATCAAAAATGAAATTGGAGGGCTGGCTCGCCACCTTTGAGGTAAGCCAGATCGGTCTCAAACAGGGATGTGATGTTTGGGGTAGAGGCATCTCCACGCACCAGAACAGCTTGCATCGCTGGGGAGTGGCCGTGTATAGCGAACATACGGCCGTTGGGGTGTAGCCATTGCAGAAATTGCAGTGGCAGCGTGCTCACTGCACCAGTCAAGCAAATGACGCTGAACTGACGTTCGGGTTGCCAAGTGAAAGCGTCGGCCTGCTCAATGTGTACGTTACTGCCTAGGCCAATGGTATCTAGGTGGGTACGTGCCGATGCGGCCAGTGCGGAATTGATCTCTAGGCTGACTACTTCGTGTCCCAGTGAAGCCAAGCAGGCAGTGAGGAAACCACTGCCGGTGCCGATTTCCAATACGTCCTCTTCTGGTGACAACATCAGGGCTTGAAGTAGGCGCCCCTCAATGACGGGTTTCATCATTGTTTGTCCGCCGGGTAAGGGGATTTCAAGGTCTGCGTAGGCTAGGGTACGGTATGGTTCAGGGACGAACGCCTCGCGTGGGATGTGTGCCAGTACATCAAGTACGTGCAGATCCACCACATCCCATGGACGGATCTGCTGTTCGACCATTTTTTCGCGGGCTATGGAAAAATCAATGGTCATGGTGTCAATTTTCGACGCGGTGGGACACGCATTTTAGCCGTGCTTTGATGTGGGGTCATGGCTCTTGATCTGTGTGGTCTATGCGTCTGCTTTGCACTATTGGAAGTCATTGTCATCGTGTATGGCATTGTGTCTTTACTTTAGGAATAGAGTCCACGTTGGTGTTGGTATGTGCCAGGAACCGCACTGTACTGGAGTGCGATATCAGATCATAGATTATCAATTACGTGTAATACGTCTTTAAGTCAGTGTGAAGGGTTTTGTAAAAGTTGATGTTAGACATAGGATTCCAAGTTCGCCAAGAGGCGAGCTGTGCTTTTAAGAAGTTTCCAAGTATTTGTTGAGTACGATTGGGGGGGTATTCCAAGATATCTCGTACATCTGTGCGCTTTTGGTGCCGGGTGGCGTGAGGATGTTGATTGTGCTTGCCAAGTTTGGTGCTGATAGATGGGGCAGGTATTGCGGGAGACGTAACCTTCTAAGTGGTATGTTGAACACGTTGCGTTGGATGCTATATGCCCGTGTTATGTCGATGTTTGATCCTTATTTAGGGAAACCAGGATACGGATGTTCATAAGGTGGCAATTGATCTGCGAGCACGGTACATGGGCTGGCAATGATGGTTACTTGTTTAGCAAGATCAGCAGGTGACAGGTGGTGATGGATGCGTAGTTGGTGTAGTTGATAGGTGTCAGTAATGCAGGAACCTGTACAGGTCCGTTTGCTGATGCGCGATATGTTGTACGTTTCACTTCATAAGTGGTGAACAGCGGTAGGGTGATACAGATGAGATTTATCAAGGAAGGAATAGCATCGTGTGATTGATGGCATTTGAAAAAGCCAAGTAAGTGTTTTGTGGTGTTGCTGTAACGTTGGGAGGCAAGCATGTCTGTAGATGGAATCCTCCTTATCTCTGCTTGGCCTGTGCATGAATGCGAAGTTTCATGAAAGTCTTGATGACTCGGGGAGGTATAACGATCAGGTTAGGTGGAGTGGTAAATCTGTATTTTGCAGGGATGTTTAAAAGAGACAGGATTGAATGATGTTGGAAGGTTGCAGCAGATTTTTTGTTGCTGTATGTATGGCATTTTAGGAGTTAAATGCAGCAGGGTTTTGTCTTGGTATTTTCCGAATATTGCTGTCTATATGCGTAATTTCTTTGCGTGATTTGATCAATCATGGATTGGTATATCTTCAATAAGAAATTCCTGATGAATAAATGATCTTTTCGATTCTTGGAGTTATTCATGGCGAAAGATTATTTTCGCTGACTGGGGTTTTCAAATTCAGTAAAACTACTGTTTTGATCGAAAAAATAGCAGTGCGCAGGTGAATCATCTGGGTGCATTGTTCATGCAGATGCTATGCATGAACATGAGCAATGATGTCTGCTTGTGGTGTGATAGCTGCTGTATTGATGCTATTTACGGTGGGGCATGTTGTGATTCAGTTGTAAGCTTGGTTGTGTCAGGGTGCGATGACGATGCTGATCTCGCTGTCTGTGCTGATGGTGGAGCGTTCGCGACAGGTGATTGCCGTGACTTTGTATCGTGTGGAGAGAGTATAGGTGTTTGCAGCCGTATTTCGATCACCTGTTTATTCTATGAATTGTAGGCGTGCCAGCTTTGCGTATAGGCCTCCAGCGGCGATGAGTTCGCTGTGGGTGCCTTGAGCGACGATCCGGCCTTGGTCCATCACCACGATCCGGTCAGCTTTCAAGATGGTGACCAAGCGGTGTGCAATGATCAATGTGGTGCGCCCTGTCATCAGTCGTTCCAGTGCCTGTTGTACTGCTTGCTCGTTTTGTGCATCAAGTGCGTTGGTCGCTTCATCCAGGAGTAGAATCGGCGCCTCCTTGAGGAGTGCGCGAGCGATTGCGATACGTTGCTGCTGGCCGCCGGACAGGGACAGGCCGTGCTCGCCTAGCTCGGTGGCATAACCCTGTGGCAGGGCGCGGATGAAACCATCTGCTTCGGAAGAGCGTGCGGCGATCTCGATTTCGGCAGTGGTGGCGTCCAGTCGTCCATAGCGGATATTTTCCATTGCGCTCGCGGTGAACAGTGTTGGTTGTTGTTGTACCAGTGCAATGTGTGTCCGTAATACTTTCGGATCGGTTTGGCGTAGGTCCACACCATCAATCAGGATGCGTCCATGGGTGGGATCATAGAAGCGTAGTAATAGTGATAGCAGGGTGCTTTTGCCAGCACCGGATGGGCCGACAAAAGCGATGGTTTCCCCCGGACGTATATGCAGGTCAATGCCATCAAGTGCAGGTGTTTCTGGGCGTTGTGGATAGTGGAAGCCGACACGTTCAAAGCGGATTTCTCCCCGCAATGGATGGGGTGGCAAGGTAGGTGTGGCTGGTACGCTGAGCGTGTTTTTCTCTTTGAGTAATTCGAAAATCCGGCCCATGCCACCAGCGGCACGTTGTAGTTCGTTCCACACTTCGGCAAGGGAGCCGATGGAACCACCGCTGATCAGTGCGTATAGGACAAATTCACCGAGTGTGCCCGCGCTCATACGGCCAGCAATGACATCATGTGCACCTGCCCATAACACTCCGACGATTGCACTGAATATCAACACGATGCTTGCAGCGGTGACCCATGTTTGGATGTGAATGCGTTGTCGCGCGGCCTGCAAACTCGTTTCCAGTGCGCGGTCGAAGCGTGTACGTTCGTAATGTTCACGTGCATAGGCTTGCACTGTACGTAAAGCACGTAATGTTTCAGCAGCGAAGCTATTGGTGTCGGCAATGCGATCCTGGCTGGTACGGGCGGCTTTTTGGAGGTGTTGTGCGCCTAAGAAAATGGGAAGTATCACGAATGGGATGACCACCAGGGAAAGGCTGGCGAGGCGTGGACTGGTGATGAATAACATGATAAGGCTACCGATTGCAGTCACGGTGCTACGCGTCGCTACTGACATTGTGGATCCAATGATTGAGCGTAGCAGTTCACTGTCTGTGGCCAGACGCGACACCAGCTCGTTGCTGCGATTACGATCGTGAAAGCTGGCATCCAATCCTATGAGGTGTGCGTATAACTGGCTACGCAGGTCGGTGATGATCTTCTCGCCCAGTAGCGAGACGGAGAACAGGCGCGCTGCTGTACCTACTGCCAGAATCACGGCGACTAACAACAGTAGAGCGAAGCTCCGATTGATTTGCCCCTCGCTGGAAAAACCGTGGTCAATCATTTGTTTGAAGGCGCTTGGTAGGGTCAGCGTTGCTGCCGAGGAGACCGCCAACGCAATCAGCCATCCCGAGAACAAGGCAAGATGGCGGCGCATGAATGGCCACAAGATGCGCAGATGGTTCAGGCGTTGTAGGCGGTTGGGGATGTGTGGTGCAGGCATGGGTGGGAGTTTCCTACAGGCTGTAGCAGGGGGCCGATGGTGTTGCTTAGCCAAGTTTTCAATGTATGGAGCTGATCCAGTGGGCAAGGCATGTGCAGGTGGGTACCTTCGCATTGCTTTGCTTGAGCGTGAACGGTGTTGTTAGAAGTTGCCATTGCAGTTGAAATCGCAATGCACTCAGGTGCTATCGTTGGGGAGAAGCGAAGATTGCCAGTGGATAGCTGAATATCCATCGGCACGGTCAGAGGTGTTCACTTGGAAGAGGGGTGATTCCGCGAAACGATGACGTGCCGGCATTCATCTGAAAATTGCGACTCTCTCGTATCTTCGATGCACGAAAAAAGAAACCCGCCTGTTGGCGGGTTTCCAAAGAATATGGCGCGCCCGGAGAGATTCGAACTCCCGACCGCCTGGTTCGTAGCCAGGTACTCTAATCCAACTGAGCTACGGGCGCGTTTTTCTTAGAAAAATAGTATGAAAATCATCCGTGAGGTTCTATCCATATGAGCATCAATATTTGTACGCGATAAAACTAAAAGTACACGAATTGTGTACAGAGTACACGATTCGTGTACACGATAAAACTAAAAGTACACGATTCGTGTACTTTTAGTTTCTAAAGAGGCGTTAATGATGATGCGTTGGTAGAGTCGCCTAAGATTTTTCTGGGCGCGTGTTGTTCATTTGAATGTGTTTGATGAACCAATGTGCATTTGATGACCGTAAGACATCAATTCAAGACCATCTAGGATGAATAGACCTTGGTTAAATCGGTGCTTTTCGTGTGATTTTCTCTTGTGCTAGGCGTGGTTCAGCAGCTAGACTTCCTTAGTTTTCGCAGTTGAAGTGCTTATTGCTGTGAAAACAGCGTCCACGCCAGACGTCACTGGCGAATCTACACCTGCTACCGTTGCTCTGTGTCGGGGTGCTTCCATTAGGGGGTCGGCATGGAGGTGGCAGGGAAGTTTAAACCCAGGAATCATTGCGGGTTCCTTAAAGGTAAGAAGCCCGCAAAATAGTGTGTGCATAGCGTACATACGAGATTCCGCTCTCTAGGAGTGACTGTTATGCCTCAAGTGACGATGCGTCAGATGTTGGAAGCTGGGGTCCATTTTGGCCACCAGACCCGTTACCGTCATCCCAAGATGTCACCTAACATCTTTGGTGCCCGCGGTAAAATTCACATCATCAATCTCGAAAAAACCGTTCCTCTGTTCAACGATGCGATGAACTTCCTTTCCGCAGTTGCACAGAAGCGCGGAAGCGTTCTGTTTGTGGGGACCAAGCGCAGTGCGCGGGATGCGATCAAGGAAGAGGCCGAACGTTGTGGTATGCCTTACATGATCCAGCGTTGGCTCGGTGGCACGTTGACTAACTTCCGTACGGTGAAGCAATCGGTTGCCCGTCTGAAGGAGCTCGAGCTAGCCGAGACAGACGGTACTTTCAGCAAGCTTGTGAAGCACGAAGTGCTGAGACTGCGCCGTGAGTCCGGTAAATTGCAGGCTTCGCTGGGTGGTATTAAGGATATGAACCGTATTCCTGATGCAATCTTCGTGATCGATATTGGTCATGAGGATATTGCGATCAAGGAGGCTAAGAAGCTCGGCATTCCAGTTGTGGCAGTGGTGGATACCAATTACGATCCTTCACTTGTGGATTACCCGATTCCTGGCAATGACGATGCTATCCGTGCCGTACAGCTCTATGCGCGTGCCGCTGCCGATGCTGTTTTGGAAGGTAAGGCGGCGATGCCAAATGCTGCTGCTGTGCGCGAGGAAGAGTTTGCTTCTGCCCCAGATGCGGGCAAGAAGGGCCGTCAAGCTCAGCCCAAGAAGGGTAAAAGGGCTAGCGACGCTGCGGCTGAGTAAGCGGCAGTCCGATACAGCTGCGTTGCAGCGCCGTTCTCGGCGGTATTTGGGAATCTCTGTTTATTTTTTGTGGACCCATTTTCCTGGACGATTACAGCATTTCATCTACATAGGGACGGGCGGATTCTCGCCTGTCCTCCCCGGCGATCATTGCTCGCCTCCGGCCTTTGTATATACGAGGTAATTCTATGGAAATCACTGCATCCCTGGTCAAGGAACTGCGCGAGCGCACCGGCGTAGGCATGATGGAGTGCAAAAAAGCGCTGAGTGAAAATGCAGGCAATATTGATGCTTCTGTCGAATGGCTGCGTAAATCCGGTTTGGTAAAGGCCGATAAAAAGGCTGGTCGTATTGCTGCTGAGGGCCGCATTGTGGTAGTTCATGATGGCTGTAAGGCTGTCCTGGTCGAGATCAATTCGGAGACCGATTTTGTTGCCAAAGACAGTCATTTTCTGGCATTTGCCGAGGCTGTTGCGCAGGCTGCGTTAGTTGCTGGGGCGGCTGATGTTGAAGCGCTAAAGCATGTCAAGCTTCCGTCTGGAGAGACTGTTGAGGAAACCCGCGCTGCGGTGATTGCCAAGATTGGCGAGAATGTGCGGGTGCGTCGTCTAGCGCGGATTGATAGTGCAAATAATGTGGCCGCATACGTACATGGTGGCCGTATCGGTGTATTGGTTGAAGTCAAGGGAGGCGATGTTGAGTTGGCTCGCGGCATTGCAATGCATGTAGCAGCGATGAACCCCCCATATAACAAGGTTGCTGATGTGTCGGCTGAATTTCTGGAAAAGGAAAAGGAGATCGAGCTGAGTAAGATGTCTGAGAAAGACAAATCTAAGCCTGCCGATATTTTGGAGAAAATTATCAGTGGGAAGATCAACAAAATAGTTAAGGAAGTGACTTTGTATGGTCAGCCGTATGTGCTTAATCCCGATCAAAGTGTCGAGCAAGTTGTGAAGGCCGCAGGTGCTGATGTGATTGGTTTCCAGCGCATGGAGGTTGGCGAAGGGATTGAAAAGATCGTCGAAGACTATGCTTCTGAAGTGATGAAGCAGGCCGGCCTTTCTTGATTTCTCCCTAGGTCGTGTGTTTGTTTGAGGAACCGTGGTACACCCCTGCTGTGTGGTCGCGTGTTCGCCACGGTTGTTTTGTCAGGCAGCGTCTTAGAGCGCCTCATGCGCTGCTGTGAATCCGTCATATGCTGATCCTTCCCTAGCCTGCGATAGGCAGGACTCCCAGGGCTGTGGTATTCATGTGCAGTAGTGTCCTGGTTGGGAAGCGGCGATGTCTCATTGAACGCTCTATATAGCGTTTTGGGCTATCACGCTTTAATGATCTGAATCGTGCAGCGTTCCAGGGCTGGGGCGCTTGGTTAGC
Source organism: Xylella fastidiosa (assembly GCF_011801475.1). Classification (NCBI taxonomy): domain Bacteria; kingdom Pseudomonadati; phylum Pseudomonadota; class Gammaproteobacteria; order Lysobacterales; family Lysobacteraceae; genus Xylella; species Xylella fastidiosa. The sequence goes on along the minus strand of NZ_CP044352.1, from coordinate 2,346,742 downwards.
TTGCGCTGCAGAGAGCGCCGATGCATGCCAAGTAACCGTGCGGCGGCGGAGATGTTGCCGTCCGTCTCGTGTAATGCTTGCTGGATATGTTCCCACTGAAGGCGACTGAGCGGAGTCATCGTATGTAAAGCAGATTCGTCCTTGTCCGGCGTTAATCTGTTTGCTGTGTCTTCGCTGATTGCACGCAGAATGGTGTTGATGTTGGCTGGTTTGGGTAGATATTCGTCGGCACCGCGTTTAATGGCTTCTACCGCAGTGGCAATGCTGGCGTAGCCGGTGACGAGCAGGATTCGCATATCGCTGCGGATGGCGCGCAGTTCTTGGATGAGCGCTAACCCTGAGTCTTGGCCGAGCTTTAGGTCGAGCAAGGCGAAACTTGGGAGCGCGCTACGCGCAGCGGTTAATGCGCTGACTGCATCGGTGGCGGTCACGGTGTCTACGCCACGGCGTCCCAAACTGCGCTGTAGGGTGCGCAGATAGAGTGTGTCGTCGTCGACTAGCAAGCCGATCTTGGCGGCGGAGTGATTCATGCCGTGGATGTTTCCTTCAAGGGCACTCGAAAGCTTACTCGTGTGCCGCGTCCTTTGGCGGGTTGCATCCAGATGTCGCCTTGCAGACGTTCGACGGTCGCATGGGACAATGCCAGACCAACGCCCATGCTATTTGCTTTTTGGGTGTGGAACAGCATCCCTGGTAAGAGTCCCTGGGGCGTTTCGAAACCAGAGCCATAGTCGCGCACCTCACCGTATAACTGGCCATCCTGAATATGGAGATTCAAATCAACTTGCCGCCTGTCACTGCGTTCGCCAGCGTCGGCGGCATTATTGAGAAGCACCATGATGAGGTGGCCTACTCCAGGTTCCAGCATCAATTGTAGCGGTGCATCCTCGTTGTGTTTCAGATGGATCGTCGGATGCATTAGTTGCCACTGATCTAGAACGTTATGCACTTGGATATCAACGTTGAGCTTGTCGGCGGGTGCGGCGAGTGTCAGCACACGGTTGCGGCATTGCGTCAGTAGCTCGCGTAGCGTTTCCAAATCCTCGCACAACTCAAGTTGCTGGCATTGCTCGGCGACATCGTCGGCGAGCAACGTCATGGTAGCTAATGGAGTATTGAGTTCGTGTGCAACCGATGCTGCATGGGTTGCCAGGGCGATGATGCCTTCATTGCGTGTGAAACGTTCACGCAGTAGCGAGATCTCACGTTCTCTGGCGTGTAGTGCCTGTGCCAGCCATGTGGTGAATACCAGGACCATTACCGTTGAGAGCAGAAAGTTAGCCGCCATCCCCCACATATGCAAGGTGAGAGGGTTGAAGTGGTTGTGTGGTAGTGGCAGGCCGAATGCGGCGCTGACTAAGTAGCCACTGACGCAAGCGGCCGCGACTGCCATGGCCCAGCGTAACGGCAACGCTAACGCTGCCAGTGCGATCAGGACCAGGAACAGTGAGCCGAACGGATTGCTGATGCCGCCACTCCAGCCGACCATCCAGGTGAGTACGGTGACATCGACCAGGATATGGCTGAATTCGATGTTCGGTGAAGTGACATGGGTGTGTGAAATGCGTCGCTGTGCATATAGGTTAAACAGTGCCAGCGTGCAAACCCCGGCCCACAGCGGCCCCTGTGGCAATGCTAAGCCCATCGCATGGGTGGCCATCAGGATGGTCACTACCTGTCCGGCAGTGGCGACCCAGCGCAAGGTACACAGAGTGCGTAAGAATGAAGTGGCAGAGGTATGCATGCGTCTGCATCATATTTAGGTTGTGGGGTGCTTTGGGAGAAACTTTTGCATGACCAGCATATGATTGATGTGGGTTGTCTGTGTGCTGGCTGAGTGTGCTGTGCGAGGCAGGGCGATTGCGGTCAGATGTGTTGACGATATGTATGTGGGTGTCGATGTTGATCCAGCACAAAGATGTGAGTGATTCAGTGGCTCAAGGTTTAAACTACGCATATGCACGACATCGTGACTCCTCAAGTTGCTTCTGATTCCGCCGTACCTTGGCCGCGGCGCCTTACGCAGGCAGTCAATATTGGTCACCTGACCGTTGGAGGGGGACACCCAGTAGTGGTGCAGTCGATGACCAACACGGATACAGCCGACGTTGTTGCTAGTACCAAGCAGGTTGCCGAATTGTGGCGTGCCGGTTCTGAGATGGTGAGGTTGACCGTCAACAATGCCCAATCGGCTGCTGCAATCCCGCGTATTGCCGAACGCTTGGCAATGATGGGCATTGAAGTCCCCTTGATCGGTGATTTTCATTACAACGGTCATCAATTATTGGCTGACGAACCGGCGTGTGCGGAAGTGCTGGCCAAGTACCGGATCAATCCTGGTAATGTCGGTTTTGGAAAGAAGCGGGATTTGCAGTTCGGCCAATTGATTGAATGCGCGATCCGCTATGGCAAACCCATTAGGATTGGCGCCAATTGGGGATCATTGGATCAGATGTTGGCGGCGCAATTGATGGATGAGAACAATCGGCGCAAGCAGCCATGGGATGCCGCTCAGGTGTTGCGTGAGGTATTGATTTTTTCGGCGGTAGGCTCTGCCGAGCGCGCTGTTGAGTTGGGGTTGCCGCGTGATCGCATTGTGCTCTCGGCCAAGGTGTCTGGTGTGCAGGAGCTGATTGCGGTATACCGTGATATGGCAGCGCGCTGTGATTTTGCCTTGCATCTTGGCCTCACTGAGGCTGGTATTGGGAGTAAAGGGATCGTTGCGTCCTCAGCGGCGCTGGCAGTATTACTGCAAGAAGGGATCGGAGATACGATCCGCATTTCGTTGACCCCTGAGCCGGGGCAATCGCGTACCCAAGAGGTGATTGTGGCCCAGGAGTTGTTGCAGACAACTGGTCATCGTGCCTTTACTCCGATGGTCACTGCTTGCCCGGGGTGTGGGCGTACCACTTCGGAATTCTTCCAGGAACTCGCCAAGACGGTGCAGCAGCACGTGCGCGACAAGATGCAGGTGTGGAAAATCACTCACCCTGGTGCGGAAACTATGACCTTGGCCGTCATGGGTTGTGTGGTGAACGGGCCGGGGGAATCGCGTCACGCCAACATTGGTATTTCGCTGCCTGGCACGGGAGAGATGCCGGTTGCGCCGGTGTTTATTGATGGTGAGAAGTCGGTAACCTTGCGTGGCGGAAACATTGCCCAGGACTTCATCACTTTAGTTGACGATTACGTAGAACGCAGGTATGCCCGTTTCCCCGACTGATGCGTTTGTCGGCTTCTGTCGTTGGCGACGCGCTCATGTGCGGCATCACCAGTTGCTGTGCTTAGGGGTGTTGCTGCCTCTTGGTCTGTGCGTTGTGTTGGCTGTCGGCGTTTACCAACGTCAGTCTTTCTGCTTCGATCTGCCGTTGTTGTATTGGATACGTACCCTGGCCTCGCCGAATCTTGATGCCTTTTTTGTCGCATTGACTCAGCAGGGTTACTGGTATGGGGTGGTGGGTATTGATGTGTTGATTGTGCTGATCCTGTTGGGGCAGCGGCGTTGGTATGTCGCTGGGTTTGCTGGATCCAGTCTTGTTGGTGCGAAGCTCTTGAATATTGCTGCCAAGCATCTCTTCCAGCGTGAGCGGCCCATGCTGTGGGAGACAATTGCTCCGGCTCATGGGTTCAGCTTTCCCAGCGCCCACGCGATGGATGCGATGGCGATGCTGACAGTGTTGCTTGTGCTGCTGCGGGGTGTACGCTGGCGTGGATTATTGATGATGGTTCCAGGGACGTTTGTGCTGCTGTTGAGTGCTTCGCGTCTATATCTCGGTGTGCATTACCCTTCCGACATTCTTGGCGGCTGGAGTGCGGCGCTGGTTTGGGTGATCGGGCTGTATTTGCTGATGTTTCGCGATGCGGATCGGTTGCTAGCATTGCGCTCTAGGACGGGCCCTGAGCGCGATTGATTCCGTTGGATTGGACACCTTTTTGTATCGTTTCGGTCGCCGTGCGTCGTGCCAGCACTGCTTCTCGATGGGTGATGTAGACGTTCGCGCCGATAATGATGGATGCGCCTAACGCGGTGTAGCGATCCAAATGTTCTCCGAATAACCACCATCCGAGCAGTGTCACCAGCGGTAGTTGCATGAAGCCAATTGGCTGTAATGTCGAGACTTCTCCCAGGCGTAATGCGCGGATCCACAGGAGCTGCCCTATCGTGCCGAATATGCCGGTGGCGATGAGCCATACCCACTCCACTCCTTCCGGCCAGTGCCACTGCCACAGCGCGAGTGGCAGCGATAATGGAACCCAGAACGCGTAGGTATAGAACACGACGGTATCTGGTGGATCAAGGTGCGAAAGTTGCTTCATTTGGATTGTAATGATCGCATTCAACAGCGCTGCGACCAGCGCGACCAGTAGGGCTGGACTGAACGTGCTCGACCAGGGCTGCAGTAACACCAGGATGCCAGCGAAGCCAGCTAGTATCGCTAGCAAGCGCCGTAGCCGCACGACCTCGTGCAGCCGTAGGGAGGCTAGAATGGTCGCAAACAGCGGGGTGGAGTAGGACAGGGTGATGGCTTGTGTGAGGGGCAGATGGCTAATGGCCCAAAAGTTGCACAGCATTGATATCAGCCCGAGCATTGAGCGTGCTATGTAACGTGGCCCATGTTGAGTACGTGGTAGCGGCTTGCCTGGGCCAAGTATCAATGGGAGCAGGACAAGCAGGCCGAATGCATTGCGGAAGAATGCAATTTCTGTCGTGGGTATTTGAGTGGAAGCGTAACGGATAGTGATTGCCATCATGCCAAACGACAGTGTACTGAATAGCATCAGCATTGCCGCACGTAGCGGCAGCTGTCTCTGAGTCACCATTGGGCCCCAATCAGGCGTGTTTCTGGCTCGATTGCCACACCGAAGCGCTCCTGCACCGAAGCAGCGATGCGTCGTGCCAGCGCCAGCAGCTCGGCGCCGGTTGCTTCGCCGTAGTTAACCAGTACAAGTGAGTGCTGTGGCGCAACTCCAGCGTCGCCTTCGCGGATGCCTTTCCAGCCACACTGCTCAATCAGCCAAGCCGCTGATAGCTTGTTTGATTCTGGTGTTTCGCCCGGGTAAATGGGGAGTGTGGGGTGGTGTTGGCGTAACTGTTCGGCTTGTTCGCGTGGCAGATGTGGGTTCTTGAAAAAGCTGCCGGCGTTGCTGAGCACCTCTGGATCCGGCAGTTTGCGGCGACGCAGATTGATAACTGCCTGGGCGACATCGCATGGCTCTGGCAATGTGATCTGTAGCGCCTCTAATTCTTCGCTGATCCCTGCGTAGTTGAGGTTGAGTTCATGCAGCAGCGGCAGACGGAATTCTACCGCTGTGATCAGGTAGCGGTTTGGTTCTCGCTTGAATCGACTGTTGCGGTAAGCGAATTCACATTCGGATGCGGTCAGCCTTACGAACTTGCCTTCGGTCTGATCATAGGCTTCGACAATGTGCACGAATTCTTCGACTTGCACCCCATACGCACCGATGTTCTGAATTGAGCAGGCTCCGACTGTGCCTGGAATTAGTGCCAGATTTTCCAGTCCAGACAGTCCCTGTTGCAGTGACCATAGCACCAAGTCATGCCAAGCCATCCCTGCACCTGCACGTACTAGCGTGTGATCGATCCGATGTTCAAGGATCGTCACTTCGCGGTTAACAAAGCGCAGCACACACTCCTCAGGATCGGCGGCGAACAAAACATTACTGCCACTGCCAAGCACCAAGATTGGCAAGCCGACGATGTGAGGGTGCGTCAATGCTTGTGGTAGTGCGGTCGGATGAATGATCTCTAGTAGCCAGCGCGCTTGTGCCTGGATATGAAAAGTGTTCAGCTCACGCAGAGGCGCGTTGGCATGGAGGATCCAGTCAGGAGTATTGATTTGCCTGCTCATTGAGTGTTTTCCCTTCCGCTACTGGAGGCTTCGAGGCGGCGGCGAATGGCTTCCACGCATTCTCCAACCAACTGTGGGCCTTTGAATATCAATCCGGTGTAGCACTGTACTAGGCTGGCACCAGCAGCCATTTTGGCGCCGGCATCGGCACCGCAACAGATGCCGCCCACGCCGATGAGATCAATAGTTTCAGGTAAGTGAGTACGTAGCCGACGTAGCACCAAGGTGGACTGTCCCAGGAGGGGTGCACCGGACAGCCCCCCCGCTTCGCTTGCCAGCGGATGTTGTCTTAGGAGCGGGCGCGTCACGGTGGTATTGGTGGCGATCACTCCGTCTACGCTCATCTCGTTGAGTACACGTGCTGCTGCATCAATGTCGCTGTCACTGAGATCTGGTGCCATCTTGATGAGCATGGGTACGTGCCGGCCGTGTTTCGCTGCCAGCGTTTCTTGTGTTTCACGTAATTCTCCGATCAAGCGACGCAATGTCTGTTCCTCTTGCAGCGCTCGTAGACCAGCAGTATTTGGTGAGGAGAGATTGATAGTGACATAGTCTGCCAGTGCATAGACCCGTTCCAGACAATACCGATAGTCGTTACTGGCCTGTTCGTTAGGGGTGTCTTTGTTCTTGCCAATGTTGATCCCAAGCGGGCCGTTGCGTCGCCGCGCGCCTGCAACGTTACGTACCAGCGCATCTACACCTAGGTTGTTAAACCCCATGCGGTTAATCACTGCTTGTTGTTGCGTCAGGCGGAAAAGGCGAGGCTTGGGATTCCCCGCTTGTGGACGTGGGGTGGTGGTACCGATTTCAATAAAGCCAAAGCCTAAGGCGAATAGAGCGTCAATGTGAGTCCCGTTTTTGTCCAGTCCGGCGGCTAAGCCAACAGGGTTGGGAAAGTTCAGACCGAAGGCTGTGGTGGGTAAAGGTCGTGTGTGGCGTGTCAGTAGAGGTAATGCTCCACTGTGGTAGGCGATATCTAAGGTGCGCAGGCTGATGTCATGGGCACGCTCTGCGTCGCAGGTGAACAGGAGGGGACGGAAAAGGGAATACATATTGCTCAAATTAGCGCCCGGCAAAGGCGTCTGTCAGGTATTTATGCCGATAGGATAGCTGTATGTCCATCTCTGACAAAGGATGTAGGTCTGTCTGTTTTAGGGTCTGAGATGTGGGATGGAGAGGGATGTTTGAATGGTCATTGTGCGGTGTCAGGACAGTGTTTCGAAACCTTAGCTGCTGTACCTTTCACTCAGTCAATCAATATTGCCGAGCAGCGTTGCTTAGCGTGTGGAAGCGTTGCTGCGAATATTGGAAATTTCTTATGAGTCTAGGAGGTTAGTGTTTGGCGAGCGAACCTAAAAAGCCTACGTAAAAGATAATGGCCATAACTATCAATAAAAAGGATAATGCAAGCCAACCAAGTATCAGACCAACGATCGCTAGTTCATCGCCTTTCAATGTGTCGGGCTGACGCCGGATTTCAGCGCGTGCCATGTGGCCGGTGATGATCCCACACAAACTTCCGATGAAGGGCAAAAAACTGATGCCGAGGATACTGGTGACTAGACTAGCGATGGCGAGTCGGCTGGCTCTCTGCTGTCCGTTGGTGCTCTGCTGAATGATGTCCATTGTGATCAAATATCAAAAACAAGTGGAAATTTTATCACGGATCATTCCTGCCTGATGTGCATCAATGCGCTGATAGCGGTCATCATGGCGATTAGGTGTCAGCCCCTTGAGGGGAGCCGTATGCGAACAATCAATGCGTTTGGCCAGTGACAAACCACCAATGGGAATCATTGCAGCCAGTGGGGGAGTCAATGCGGCAATGCTTTGTTACAGAGTTGTGCAGGCTCGAAAGGAACATGGTGTGGCTTTGCTCACGGAAGGTGGTAGTCGTGTTCAACACAGTGCTGACGTGTGCTGCACATGGGATCTACCATTGATGGGAACACGCAACACGTGAGTGACATATCACACTCCTCACCCAAAGTACGCAGTACATACCTCCTGTGCGTCGCCATCCATCCGTATCTGGCCATGTTCCAACCAAATCACACGATTACATGTATTTAGAATCAGTTGTTTGGAGTGACTGGCGACAACGAGAATATTGGTTGCTTGTACAAGTTCTGAAAGGCGTTTTTCCGCTTTTTGCTTGAAGCCTTCGTCGCCAACAGATAACCACTCGTCCATCAACAGGATCTCTGGACATACGATGGTGGATACTGAAAAGGCTAAGCGTAGATGCATGCCTGTCGAATACGTGCGTAGTGGCATGTCGATGAAATTGCCGAGTTCGGAGAATTCGATGATTTCATTCACAGAGCGGTTTATTTCGCTCTTGGTCATCCCAAGCAGTGCGCCACGTAGATAGATGTTTTCCCGTCCTGTGGCTTCTGGGTCCGTTCCTAGTGAAATGTCGATCAACGACCCGGTGGTTCCTTCGATCAGCGCTTGGCCTGAGGAAGGGAAATAGACGTTATTCAATAGGCGCAGCAAGGTGCTCTTTCCCGCACCATTGTGACCGAGCAGACCAACGCGCGCGCCGTCTTGCAACGTGAATGTCAACTCTTTTAATACACTGACGACAACACGACCACTTTCTTCCTTGCGCAACTGACCGCCGGTGACGGCCTGGATGAGTTGTTTTTTTAGTGATCTACTGCTTGCGTTATAGATTGGAAAATCGACGCAGACGTTCTCAAATTTGATAAGAGCCATGTTTTGTTAGAGCCAATAGGCGATGCGGCGCTTGTAACGGTTGTAAAAAAAGGTTGCCAATATCCATCCAAAGACTGCAAGTGAAATAGATATCTGCCAGTTCAAAGCATTGGGCACATTGCCTAAAAGCGGTGCACGTACAATTTCAACAATGTGATAAATCGGATTCCACTTAAGCAAATAGTTCGCTGTTGCTGCGGGCAGGTGCGTTGGCATCCATATGATCGGTGTCAAATAGAACGCGACTTGGGTTGAGTTGGATACGATTTGCGACAAATCGCGATACCGTGTGCAAATCACGCTCAGGATTAAGCCAATCCATCCAAGATTTAACACCAGCACTAAAAAGCCGAGGATGCTCAACAGGGCAGTGAAGCTAATGTGCTTCCCAACGACGATAAAGACCACAGGCAGAATAACGATGTTGTGCAGCACAATAATGATATTGCGCCAGATGGTACGCATGACGTGTACGAACAGTGGGATTGGCAGCTGCTTGATGATTGCTTCTGCAGAGGTGAATGCGCCGCAGCCTTCATTAATGGTTGTTGATATAAAGCCCCAGATAATGATGCCCGCGGTGAGAAACGGTAGAAAATCGCTGAATGGTAAATTGAGTATCTGGCCGAAAACGAGTCCCATCGTTGCAATCATCACGGCCATACTGATGGTCAGCCAAAACGGCCCGAGCACGGAGCGCTGGTAGCGCTGACGCACGTCTTGCCAACCGAGCATGCCCACCAGGCGATATTTCCTGACAGCAGCAGCAATATCTGAGAGTGCGATCATGGCAGGAAAATCTTTCATCATTCAATTCACTTTCACGTCTTATTGATTAAACAGCAGATAGGCGCATCCGATGTACCCAATGAACGTCTCCGCTTGGATGATCTCACCGAGGGAATGTGCATCTGTGCCATATCACTATTGCAATGGAAGCTAACCCTTTGCATTTTGCATGATGAAGGATTGCTTCTGGAGTATTGCGAAACATGTATCAATGTGTTTGATAGTGCGACCACATCGACCTTTTTATATGCAGATTCATCTGCCGAGCACTCTACAGCGGTTGTGTGTTAACGACTGAAGAGACGTTATGGATAGCGTCCTTCGTGCGATATCGCTGCAGGGTATGCCATGACGATGCGATTTACCTTCGGAAAACAGCCAAAGCGACATTATCAGTTATTCACGAAGAACTGAACGTCCTCACTCTACTGAGTAGTGATCGGTGCAGTGCCCTTGGTTCATGTGATCTGAGTGAAGTGGATCCCTTGGCAACAGCGGACCATGTATCAAGAAACATTGTCCGCTCTATTGCAGTGAGTAAGGATTGCATTGTGATGATGACGACCGAATTTACCGCGACTCAATGTGCTGTTACTCCAGTATCCCATTGGATGATTTAAGACCAACGGTGATGCGTGATTTGAAAGACCAAGGTGCTTCAGTCTTAGCCGCAGAGGATGTGGTGTCCGTCCTACTCACCACAGACGGACACTAGGTGATTAAAATGATGTGACAGAGATGGTTCAGTACACTGTGGCGAACGACGATGACGTTCGCACTCGCCATTGGCATGCCGCAGACAGTCGCCGGACCTGTTTCAGAACTCGGCACTGCCTGGCGCACGCGGGTAGGGGATTGCATCGCGGATATTGCTCAGCCCGCAGACGTAGACCACGAGACGTTCAAACCCCAGGCCGAACCCCGCGTGCGGCACCGAGCCGTAGCGGCGAAAATCCCGATACCACTGGTAATGTGCCGGGTCCAGACCGAATTGCGCCATCCGTATATCAAGCATTTCCAAACGCTCCTCACGTTGGCTGCCGCCAATAATTTCGCCGATGCCCGGGGCTAACACATCCATCGCCGCGACCGTTTTCCCATCGTCGTTCAGCCGCATGTAAAAAGCTTTGATGTGTTCGGGATAGTTCGTCACCACCACCGGACGGCCGATGTGCTTCTCGGTCAACCAGCGCTCGTGCTCGGTTTGTAGATCCAGTCCCCATTCAACCGGAAAATCAAACTTTTTCCCCGACCTTTCCAACAGCTTGATGGCATCTGTGTACTCGATCCGTTCGAATGGTGAATTGATAAACCCTTCCAGCTTGCTGATCGTGGTTTTCTCTACCCGTTCGGTAATGAATGCCAAGTCGTCGTCACGTTCCTCCAGTACCGTTTTGAAAAGAAATTTGAGGAACTGTTCGGCCACACGTGCATCCTCAGCCAGATCCGCGAAGGCGATTTCTGGCTCAATCATCCAAAATTCCGCAAGGTGACGCGGCGTGTGACTATTCTCAGCTCGGAACGTCGGGCCGAAGGTATACACCTTGCTCAGTGCCAGTGCATAGGCTTCTACGTTGAGTTGCCCGGAGACGGTCAAGAACGTTTCTTTTCCAAAGAAATCATGCGAAAAGTCAATTCCGCCGGTCTCCGTGCGCGGTAGATTGACTAAATCCAGCGTAGAGACGCGGAACATTTGTCCGGCACCTTCGGCGTCGGAAGTGGTGATGATCGGTGTGGTGATCCAGTAATAACCATTCTCGTGAAAAAAACGGTGTACCGCCTGCGATAGACAGTGGCGGATACGAGCGACTGCACCAAACAGATTGGTGCGTGGACGCAGGTGCGCCACCTCCCGCAGGAATTCCAATGAATGTTGTTTGGGTTGGATCGGATATGTTTCCGGATCCTCGACCCAACCGACGACCTCAATGCTCTGGGCCTGGATTTCGAACTGTTGACCTTGGCCCAGAGAGGGTGCCAGGGTGCCGATCACGATGACTGCGCAACCTGTAGTGAGTTTGCGTACTTCTGTTTCGTAATTTGGAAGATGCGCTGGAGTGACGACCTGAATTGCGGCGAAGCAGGAACCATCACTGACACTGACAAAACTGAGACCCGCTTTAGAATCGCGCCGGGTTCGTACCCAGCCACGGACTGTCACTTCACTGCCCACCTGAATTTTCCCGGAGAACATTTGCTCAACACTAGCCACCGTCATGACGCTCCACCTTAATTAATTCGTAGTGAATCTTTCTTCTTGAACGCGCGAGTGTATCTTGATGGCCTTGGCGCGGCGATTGTGGCGATTCCTTCGAAGATGTGTTTTGGCTGCCTGATGTCGTTATGTCGTACTCAATGCTTTGCGAAGTCTTTCGGAAGCGCCGCCGTTATACTTTGTAATTCATCTTGAATAGCTGCAGAGTTTTGGGAGTTTCCGTATGACTGTCACGCTTACCCCGGTTGCTTTGGATCGTGTGCGTCGTTTTATCCAACAGACTCCCGGTACGCTGGGACTACGTTTTGGCGTCACCCGTACTGGCTGTTCCGGCTGGGGGCATTTTACTGATCTAGCGTGCGAACAGCGCGAAGGTGATAGCGTCTTTGAACAGGACGGCGTACGCATCTTCGTTGATGCACACAGCTTGCCCTTGGTCGATGGGACCTGTATCGACTTCAGTAAACGCGGCTTGAGCGAAACATTTACCTTCGTTAATCCCAACGCCGCCGTTGAATGTGGGTGTGGCGAGAGCTTCACCACAGACGTCGACAAGGCCTGATTGCTGCCTCATCCTGGCCGGAATGGGCCTGCTGATGCTTCGCCTGAGCTGTGTTTGAGCCGGTGACTGCTTGTTATGGAATCACAAGGCGTCTTCTTGCGGCCAGAGCAAGGAACCGCCATACTCCCCAGCCCTCCGCCTGATTCTTGGTGGGGCCTTGCTCCACCGGCATTGCTGGGGGGCTGTCTGCCCTCTCAGGGCTACATCCACAAGGTTATTAAACAAAGGTTTAAATAATAATGGGTCGTCATTACGAAATCGTGCTATTGGTCCATCCGGACCAGAGCGAACAAGTGCAAGCCATGCTCGAGCGCTACAAGGCGCTGATTGAGAACGGCCATGGCAAAATTCATCGTTTGGAAGACTGGGGACGCCGTCAGCTGGCTTACCCCATTCAGAAACTCGTCAAAGCCCATTACCTCATGATGAACATTGAGGTTGAGCAGTCTGTATTGAACGAACTAGTCGATTTATTCCGGTTTAACGATGCGATTTTGCGTCACTTAGCAATCAAACGCAGTGGCCCGGATACCGAGCAGTCGTTCATCATGAAGAGCAAGGATGATAAAGGCGACAAGCCGGAGCGCCGCCGCCGTGACGACGATGAAAATGGTGATGTCGGCGTTTCTAACGATAGTGATAACGATGGCGGCAACGCCGAAGCTGCTTAAGGAGTCCCCTCATGTCTAAGTTCTTCCGACGCCGCAAATTCTGCAAATTCACTGCCGAGGGCATTAAAGAGATCGACTATAAAGATCTCAATACCCTACGCCAGTATTTGACAGAGAATGGCAGAATCGTTCCAAGCCGTGTGACCGGCACAAAATCGAAATACCAGCGCCAATTGACAACTGCAGTGAAACTTGCGCGTTTTCTTGCGTTGATTCCCTACACTGATAACCATGATATTTAGATAGACGGGTCCCTTAGCGTGAGAAGCTGGTCTCTGCTTTGACCATGCTTCCTGCGTGAAACACCCCCGCAATATCGATATCTTTCCCGTCCTATTCGGACAGCATCCGTTGCGCCGTTTCAGATCCTGGCGCTAACGAATAACGGAACACTTACCATGGAACTCATACTGCTGCAAAAAGTCGCCAACCTTGGTGCCTTAGGAGACAAAGTCACTGTCAAACCAGGTTATGGCCGCAACTTTCTCCTCCCAAACGGAGTAGCTGTGCCTGCCACAGAAGCCAATCTTGCTGCCTTCCAGGCCAAGCGTGCTGAGTATGAAGCCAAAGCCAAGTCGGAACTGGATCAGGCTCAGGCGCGTGCCGCCAAGTTTGAGGGCGCCAGTGTCACGGTGTCTGCGCATGCCTCCACCGAAGGTAAATTGTATGGCTCGGTGGGCGCGCGCGACATTGCTGAGGCGTTCACTGCCGTCGGCTTACCGCTTGAAAAGAAAGAAGTCATTCTTGGCGAGGGTGCGTTCCGCCTGATTGGCGAATACGACGTCCTATTGCACCTACACGCTGATGTTGAAAGTACTGTTAAGGTGATTGTTCAGGGCGTCCCCTGATTCGTTTGACCTCCATCGTGTCTGACAGGCGCCTGACTGCGCCTGTCGTTTTTTCTTTATTGTCCCCGTGTTCTGGGTGTGGCGGCTATACTCTGCCCGTTTTATATCGGTGTGGTGGTTGTGCCGCTTTGGCGCGTGACCTCCTAAGGACACATTTCCAACGGAATTCCTTACGTTTGGGCACCATCAGCCTGTGGTGCCTGGAACCTTCAGCCTATGCGCCTGTCCACGATCAAGCTGTCCGGTTTCAAATCGTTTGTTGATCCTGCCACGCTCCATCTACCAACCAACATGACCGGTATCGTTGGTCCCAATGGCTGCGGCAAATCCAACATTATTGATGCGGTGCGTTGGGTGATGGGTGAAAGCTCAGCTAGCCGGTTACGAGGCGATTCGTTGACGGACGTGATTTTTTCCGGATCTTCCGCCCGTAAACCGGTGGCACAGGCCACCGTTGAGCTGATCTTTGATAACAGCGACCACACCATCAGTGGAGAATTCGCGGCATTCAACGAAATTTCGGTCAAACGTACCGTGAGCCGTGATGGCTCCAGCGTCTACTCCCTGAACGGCACCAAGTGCCGCCGCCGCGATATTACCGACTTGTTCCTAGGCACCGGCTTGGGGCCGCGCAGCTACTCCATCATCGAACAGGGCATGATCAGTCAGATTATCGAAGCGCGCCCTGAAGATTTGCGTATCTACCTGGAAGAAGCTGCCGGCATATCCAAATACAAAGAACGGCGTAAGGAGACCGAGAGCCGCATCCGTCATACTCAAGAAAATCTGGATCGCCTGAACGATTTGCGTGAAGAAATCGGTAAACAGCTTGAACACCTCAAGCGCCAAGCGCGCCAAGCTGAGCAATATCAGACATTGCAAGAAGAACGCCGTGTTAAAGATGCCGAGTGCAAGGCCTTGCAGTTCCGTGAACTGGACACCCGTCTCCAAGGATTGCGCCAGGCATTACTTCAAGAGGAAACCCGCTTACAGCAATTGCTTGCCGAACAGCGTGAAGCCGAGATGCGGATCGAAACCTCCCGCGTGCGGCGTGAAGAGTCTGCCGAAGCCTTGGCAACCGCACAGGCCGATGTCTATCAAGTAGGTGCCACACTGGCCCGCATCGAACAACAGATCCAACATCAACGTGAAATGTCGCAGCGTTTGCACAAAGCACGCGATGAAGCACAGAAACAACTGATCGACCTGACCCGTCACATGGGTGACGATGCCGCCACACTGGCGGTGTTACGTGAGGCCGTCGAGAACAACGAACCCCAGTTGCACGTGCTGCGTGAGCAGAGCGAATTTAAACAAGACGCACTGCGCGACGCCGAAGCAGCGTTGACAGACTGGCAGCAGCGTTGGGACAGCCACAACCGAGAGACCAGCGAAGCATCGCGTGCTGGTGAAGTTGAACGTACCCGTGTTGACTACTTGGACCGTCAGACCCTGGACGCCGAGCGGCGGCGTGACCTATTGCTTGCCGAACGTGCCGGACTTGATCTGGACGCATTGGCCGAAGCCTTCGAGCAGATCGAAGTGCAATACGAAACCCAGAAAGCCGCACTAGACGGCCTCAACGACCAACTTGAACAACGTAAACAGACATTGGCGGACGTACAGCACCAGCAGCGTACTGCGCAGACCGAACTGGCCGATGTCCGTAAACATGCCCAGACCGCCCGTGGTCGCCTATCTTCACTTGAGACCCTGCAACAGGCCGCCCTTGGCCAGGAACAAGGTGCCGCCATGACCTGGTTGCAGGCCCATGGATTGAGTTCGGCCGCCCGCGTAGGAGAACGTATTCGTGTCGAGAGCGGCTGGGAAAACGCCCTTGAAAGCGCCCTTGGTCACATGATTGAAGGCGTCCTTGTTGATGACCCGCAGACCTTGGTTGAAGCATTGAACAGCCTTAACGAAGGCCACATCGCATTGGTGGCTGACACCCAGACACAGATCCAAGTGGCCCCCACATCCCTGGCCGCTAAAGTCCAGGGACCTGTTGCGATCCGCCGTTTACTGACCCATCTGCACGGCGCTGAAGATTTAGTCGCTGCCCGCGCCCTGCAAGCAACACTGGGCGAGGGCGACTGGGTGATGACCCGCAACGGTGAATGCCTGGGTGAAGGATGGCTACGCGTATCCCGTTCTGGAGCCGCTGAGCAAGGCGCATTACTGCGTGAACGTGACATTCAAACCCTGCGCGCCCAGATTGAGACCCTGCAAGAGCGCGAAGCTGAATTGGAACATCGCTTGACGCACTTCCGCGACCACCTATTGATGGCCGAACAGCACCGCGAAGATGCACAACGCCAACTCTATATTGCACATCGTGGCGTCTCCGAACTGGCCGGCCAGCGCCAGGCCCACCACGGCAAACTAGAGGCCTCCCGTGGCCGTATCCAGCACATTGAAGCCGAGATTGCCCAGTTATTAGAAACCTTGGATACCAGCCGTGACCAAGCCCGTACTGCGCGCGCCACACTGGATGAGGCAGTCACCCGCATGGGTGACTTAGAGAGCCAACGTCAGGCATTGCACGCTGAGCGGCAACAACTTAACCTGACCCGTGACCAAGCGCGTGAAGCCGCACGCAGCGTCCGTGAAGCTATGCATGCCTTAGCCTTGACCTTAGAGTCACAGCGTACCCAAATGGTGTCCTTGAGTCAGACATTGCAGCGCATGGACAACCAGCGCGGCCAGCTCGACGCACGCTTAGAAGAACTGATGAACCAACTCAGTGAAGGTGATTCCCCGGTGGAGATCCTGGAGCAACAACATCAGGCTGCCCTCAGCGAACGAGTCCGTACCGAACACCTCTTGGTCCAAGCACGTACTCATCTTGACGGCATTGATGCCGAACTGCGCCAATTTGAACACACCCGTCAGCAGCGCGATGAACAGGCCTTGTCCCAGCGCGAGCGCATCTCTCAATGCCGCCTTGACCAACAGGCCCTCGCCTTGGGCGCTGAACAGCGGCAGGCTGCGGTGGAGAAAGCCGGCTTCGTCTTACAGCACCTTGTGGATGCCCTTCCTGAAGCTGCCAACCCAGCTGACTGGGAGGCCGCGATAGAACAACTGGATATACGTATCCGTCGTCTGGAACCTGTCAATCTGGCGGCCATTCACGAGTACAACGAAGCCGCACAGCGTGTCGAATACCTCCAAGCCCAACATGAGGACCTGACCGTTGCCCTACAGACACTTGAGGATGCCATCTCCAAAATCGACCGTGAAACCCGAGGCCGCTTTAAAGAGACCTTCGATCGCGTCAACGCGGGGTTACAGACACTCTACCCCCGTTTATTTGGTGGCGGTCACGCCTACCTGGAGCTGACCAGTGAAGATTTACTCGACACCGGCATAGCGATCATGGCCCGCCCCCCAGGCAAGCGCGTCTCCAGCATCTCCTTACTGTCTGGCGGTGAAAAAGCCATGACAGCAGTTGCACTTGTGTTTGCCATCTTCCAACTCAACCCCGCACCCTTCTGCCTGCTCGACGAAGTGGATGCTCCCCTGGACGAAGCCAATGTTGGGCGCTTGGCCAGCATGGTGAAAGAAATGAGCGAGAAAGTGCAGTTCCTGTTTGTCAGCCACAACAAATCCACCATGGAAGCCGCCCAGCAACTGTCCGGTGTCACCATGCGTGAACCCGGAGTGAGCCGCCTAGTCAGCGTGGATTTGGCCGAAGCGGCCCGTTTGGTTGACGGGAGCTGACGTGCCATCCTTGCCCTAATAAGATGACCTGATAAGTACATCGCTGGAGAGACACTGAATGTCTGACGTCACCCTGTTACGCATCGGGATTGCGATTGTAGGAATACTGTTCGTTGCCGCTGTCTTCTTCTTCAGCACACCGAAGACATCGGCTCACAGAGTACGCACGAAAAAAGAAGAGCCACCCCGCGAACGGCGTGAGCCGATGTTGTCTACCGAAGTGGACAACTCCCCACATCAAAGCGTCGACGAAGTGCCTGCCTCCGTTCCGCAGCAGCAAGTGAATCCTGAGGCCACTAAACCTGGAGAAATTGAGCTAGGCAAGCGGCCCACCAACCACTTCGACAAAATCATCCTCCTGTTTGTTGCCGCCAAAGCAGAACACACCTTGCGCGGCGAGGACATCGTCGTGGCCGCAGAGAAAACTGGGATGATCTTTGGATACATGAATGTATTTCACCGTCTCGTTGAAGGCTATCCGGAGCGCGGCCCGATCTTCAGCATGGCGAGCATCCTCAAGCCTGGTAGCTTTGATATGGCCAACATCCGCGAAATGCAGATCCCCGCCATCTCATTTTTCCTCACATTGCCCGCACCAATGACTGCGCTTGATGCCTGGGAGAAAATGCTGCCCACCGTCCAGCGTATGGCCGAACTGCTGGATGGCGTGGTACTGGACGAAAGCCGTAATGCATTGGGTCGCCAGCGCATCGCCCATATCCGAGATGAACTACGCGCCTACGACCGCCAACAACAAGTGCCCCCACTGATCAAGAACTCACGCTGGTAAACCGAACCCAACACATCACCTTAGAAGCACAGGCGAAGTGCCAAGAGATCGTAGATCTAGCGTGATGGGACGCAGCCTCTCCCCACACCCCGCCTGCCTTGTGTCTCTGAAGCACCTGACCTGGACCGGAACAATCCATGAAAAGTCATCCCAGTGCTTCACCGCGTTGACTGCACCGTGCTCTGAAACAAACATCTAAAGTCACCATTGAAGATGCCCAAAATGTTGGAGAAGTGTTGGATTGCTCCAATCCCACTGCTTGCTGACCACATCACCATGTCCAATCGCTCCGCATCTGTGACCCTCCCCGGACGCGGCTCGCCTGCCTGATACCCATCGACGGATGCCCCAGGTGCATAGAGTCCTCCCGCCTGACATGCCGCCGCATCGCACTGATGTTGCAACCTCCGGCTCAACCTTTCCCTGATTGCCGTTTCCCCGATGCGCCCCCGCCTTCTGACCTCCAAGACCTGATGAGCCAACCAACCATCACACCGTGTCCTCCTGACACCTCAGCCACCTTCTTACACCACACATCAGCAATGCAATAACCCCGAGGACACCCAACCGCATTGAACACTCCCCGGAGTCTTTATCCTCACCGTACCCCGCTTAGCTTCCCACTGCGACGGCTCTGGTGGTGTCTAAGGTGCCTTGCAACCCTTCGATGTTTGTAACCATGCCCAACGCACCGAACAACCCTGCAACATCTCACAGCGCCTCACTTATACAATCATTTCCTGTTTTATAAATAACTGATCCCGCCCTCATGATCCCCCTGGATCCTGCCCAGCGTGCCGCTGAACTGCGTCGTCGTCTTCAAGAGGCCAACTACCACTACCACGTCCTCGACCAACCACGTATTCCGGATGCTGACTACGACCGCATGTTGCGTGAACTGGACGCCCTCGAAGCGACCTATCCAGACCTAGCGACGCCTGATTCACCGACTCAGCGTGTTGGACACACCATTGCCACCGCATTTTCCGAAGTGCGCCATACCGTCCCGATGCTTTCCCTGAACAATGCCTTCAGTGATCCCGAAGTCCTTGAATTCGTGCGCCGTATTACCGCGCGTCTGGGAGAAACAGCCCCTGGTTTTTCCGCAGAACCCAAACTGGATGGCTTGGCGATCAGCCTCCGCTATCAGAACGGCATCTTTATCCAAGGAGCGACTCGCGGCGATGGCGTCACCGGCGAAGATGTCACCGCCAACCTGCGTACCCTGCCTACCATCCCGCAACGCTTGCAAAGCGACACATGGCCAACCGTGTTGGAAGTGCGCGGCGAAGTGTATATGCCACGTCCTGACTTTGAAGCCTACAACACCCAGGCCCGGCTTCGCGGATGGAAAGTACTGGCCAATCCCCGCAATGGCGCCGCCGGCTCCTTGCGGCAACTGGACCCACACATCACCGCACAGCGCCCCCTGAGCTTCTATGCCTACGGTATCGGCGAAGTGACCGATGACGTAGCGTTCCACCGCCACTCCGAAATCCTGGCCTCCCTACGTGCCTGGGGATTCCCCGTCTCCCCCCTCGTGGAGCTGGTGTATGGCAGTGAAGGACTACTGAATTACTACCGCCGGATGGAAACCATTCGCGATACCTTACCGTTTGATATTGATGGCATCGTTTATAAACTCGACGACCTGTCTGGCCAGCATGAAATGGGGTTTGTCGCCCGTGCCCCCCGTTGGGCCATTGCCCATAAATTTCCGGCCCAAGAACAAACCACCACTGTTGAAGCCATTGAAATCCAGATTGGCCGCACCGGTGCGGCCACCCCAGTCGCACGCCTGACCCCCGTACAAGTCGCTGGAGTCACCGTTACCAGCGTCACCTTGCATAACGCTGACCAGATCGCCCGCTTGGATGTACGCATCGGTGATACCGTCATCGTGCGCCGTGCTGGTGACGTGATTCCTGAAGTCGTCGCAGTCATCACCGACAGCCGCCCCCCTGGAGCCACCGCATGGAGCATGCCGATGGCGTGCCCCGTCTGTGGTTCCGAGATTGTTCGTGAAACAGGCGCCGCTGTATGGCGTTGCTCCGGTGAACTCGCCTGTCCCGCCCAACGCAAAGAGGCCATCCGCCATTTCGTCTCCCGCCGCGCTATGGATGTCGAAGGGCTGGGCGTCAAGTGCATTGAATTACTGGTGGATGCCGCCGTTGTCCACGGCGTCGCTGACCTGTATCACCTGAGCCTGGATCAACTGCTGCGGCTCCGCCTCGTCACCAATGCCCAAACCCCCACCATGCTCCTGCGCGAAGCGCGCGACCATGTGACCGGCATGCGTTACCAACAATTAGAAGAGATACTGCGCACCGTGGGTGTGGACCTGTCTGGTGAAGGTGACGTGCCCAAGCATTGGCAGATTGACGTATTGCGTGCCCAATGGCCGGACTTTGATTGGAACCACAAAAAGATTGCCACCAAGTGGGCGCAGAACCTGATTGCTGCCATTGACCGCTCACGGCAGACTACCTTGGAGCGTTTCCTCTTTGCCCTTGGCATGACCCATGTCGGCGAAACCACCGCCAAAGCACTGGCGCACTCCTTCGGGGACTTAGCAATCATTCGGCAACTCCCTTGGCCCTTATTCAAATGCGTCCCGGATATTGGAGGCGAAGTGGCACGTGCCATCGGCCACTTTATGGATCAGCCCGCCAACCAACAGGCCATTGATGACCTAGTGGAGCGTGGCGTGCGTATCACCGATGCCCATCCCCCCACATCTACATTGCGCGATCAACTCACCCTGGCCAGCCTCTTGGAACACTTGGAGATTCCAAAAATCACCCCACTGCGTGCTGTCCAGTTAGCCACCCTCGCTCCCACATTGCCCTTATTGGCTGAAGCCGACCTTGATGCACTCCTTCAGGCGGGCGTGCCCCAGCCTGCTGCACAATCATTGACCGAATGGTTCCAATCTCCTGATAACATCTCCTTAGCCCGCCGCCTCCAGCACTGCTGTGACGTACTGTTGGCACAACTGCTATCTCCCGATCGTGCCCACACTGCCCCACTCAACGGCCAGAGCGTCGTACTGACAGGCAAATTAGCGTCACTGACCCGTGAAGCCGCCGCCACTCGACTAGAAAGCTTGGGAGCCAAAATTGTCGGCAGTGTGTCCAAAAAAACCAGCTTCCTTGTTGCTGGAGAAGATCCAGGCTCCAAACTCGACAAAGCCCACGCCTTGCATGTCGATATTTGGGATGAAGCCCGTCTACTCGCCTTTCTGGAACAATACAGTGCCCAATAGAACAACAGACATGGACACGGCTACCTTGCAATGGCGTCTTGCTACTCCTGTCGATGAACCCCTACTGATCCCCATGATCCGGCGCTTCTATGCCGAAGACGCCACCCCTTTTGATTCCCTACGTTCTTTGCCTGCTTTGCGTACCCTCCTGGCCGATCCTACATCCGGCGAAGTCCTGTTGTGGCTGACGTCGCAAGGAGAGCACGTCGGCTACGCCGTCCTCACCCTGTGTTGCAGCCTTGAACTAGGCGGACGCTATGTATTGCTGGATGAACTCTACCTAGAGCCAGCGGTCCGTGGTCGTGGTTACGGCCGTCACGCCATCGCCCATCTGGAAGCCCGAGTGCAGGCACTCGGTTTTGACCTGCTGCGCATGGAAGTGAACCACCATAACAACGCGGCCAAGCGCTTCTACCTAGCATTAGGCTACCGCGATGAACACCGTGACCTGCTCAGCCGTCGTTTGAACGAAACATCTTGATGACCCTCATCGACACCTTGCGGCTGCGCGCCCGTTTAAACACCATGATCCGGCGCTTCTTTGCAGATCGCGGCGTCTTAGAAGTTGAAACACCCCTCCTCTCCGCCGCCGGAAATACCGAGCCAAACATCCACAGCTTCACCACCTGCTTTACTGGGCATTGTGATGCCGGAGCAGCACAACGTTGGCTGCGTACTTCGCCGGAATACCCCATGAAACGTCTCCTTGCTGCTGGTATCGGCGACTGCTACGAACTGGGGCGCGTCTTCCGTAACGGAGAAGCGGGCGGTCGCCATAACCCCGAATTCACCATGCTCGAGTGGTATCGCGTCGGCTGGGATCACCACCGCCTGGCTGAGGAAACCACCGCCTTGGTCCGTGAAGCGCTGTCTCTTGTCGAACGCACAGCTACATTGCATGTCACCACGTACCGTCAACTGTTCCTTGACATCCTTGACATTGATCCCCTACGTGCTCCGCAAACCGTACTGCGTCAAGCCTTGGACGGTGGCGAGATCAACCCCGATGGATTGAGCCGTGATGATTGGCTTGACCTACTGATGACGCATCGCATCCAGCCGACATTCCCTACCGACCGCATCACCGTCATTGACGACTGGCCAGCCACACAGTGTGCCTTGGCGCGGATCCGTTCCGATGACCCCCCGGTGGCGGAGCGCTTTGAACTCTACTTAGGTGTTCACGAGATCGCCAACGGTTACCATGAATTGAACGATGCAACTGAACAGCGCCGTCGTTTTGAACACGATAATCAAGTCCGTGCCGCACGCGGATTGCCGCAGATGCCTCTTGACGAACCTCTCTTGAACGTCTTGTCCCGTCTTCCTGATTGCGCCGGTGTCGCCGTCGGTGTGGATCGATTACTGATGGCCATGAGCGCAACCGCATCCATTGCCGACGTCCTGGCGTTTTCCTTTATCTCTGCTTAGCCTGCGTTGCATGTCTGTTGGTGGGTTGATACCGTCCAACATGTGTACCAGCGCTGCTCTGTCGACTGTGGATGGGCGAGTGCCGTTTCACTTAGACGTTTGTCTAAAGGACTTTTGTCTCACCATGTGAGTTCCTAATTGATTTGCTTATGCCCCCAATTCTTGGATCCCAATGCAGCAGCACACACCTTCTTTCTAGGGGGATGCCTGCCATCAAGAGGGGCATTTCCCTCTTGCTGCTCGGAGGCGTTCCCTGGTTTGGGATCGCTGCAGATCGTTATGAAGCGCCTCCTGACGTAGTGCGTTGTGAGTCCCACGATCAAGAACGCGTCCATTGCACCATGCTGACCACGCATGGAGTGCAGCTCGTGCGCCAACTCTCCGTAAACAGTTGCGAGCATGGCAGTCAGTGGGATGTGGACCCAGAGGGCGTCTGGGTAGAGCAGGGGTGCCAGGCCGAATTTGCTCCCCTGCCTGATCCTGTGCATCCACAACGGCGGATATTGCGCTGCGCCTCAGATGGTTCTGTCGTCAGTTGCCCCGTGGTGCTACGCGGTGTCCCTGTCCGCTTACTGCGCCAACTTTCCTTATTTCCCTGCAAGAAAAATGTTACCTGGGGGAGAAAACACCATGAAATCTGGGTGTCCAGTGGCTGCAAAGGTGAATTTGAACTCGGTGCCGAAGATGGATCTGGATTTGTTGATATGCCGTGGCGCTTGATTTGTGAATCCAAAAAACGTCAACGCATGAGCTGTGGCACATCGGTACAGCACGAGGTGAGTGTATTCCTGCAACTCTCCACCACACCCTGCGAAAAAGATCGTAATTGGGGCTGGGATGCTGACCGAATCTGGGTCGATGGAGGCTGCCGTGCCGAATTTCTCGTCTATTGAAACCGCTCTCCATCTGCAAACCGCATCCCACCGACACCAACACCTGTGTAGCGTCACCTGATCGCACACACCGACCTTTCCTATTCTCGACAGGCCTCAATGTCTATCAACGGATGCGTACAATGCTCCAATGCACCATCCCTTGCCCCCTGATGACACACTTTACGACCAGGTTCGTCCCATCCTTTGGACCGGCCATTTCCTGAAATTACTTGATCAGCGCAAATTGCCGTTTGTGGTCGAATATGTGGAGTGCCACAGTAGCGAAGATGTCACACAGGCCATCCGCACCCTGATCGTTCGTGGTGCACCGGCCATTGGCATTGTTGCAGGGTGGGGCGCCGTCCTTGCAGCGCGTGAGATTGAAGCGGTCGATGGCATTGAAGCACTTTGCAAGCTAGAACCCGCATTACAACGTCTCCATGCCGCACGCCCAACCGCGGTCAACCTTGCTTGGGTCCTGGCCCGCATGCGCCGGACCCTGAGCGCTGCCCACGCTGATTGGCGCCAAGTGATGGAGTGCGAAGCGGAGTCCATTGCGAGGGAGGACCTCACCGCCAACCGTTGCATGGGTGCCTACGGTGCCGCACTCATTCCAATCGGCAGTGGCGTGTTGACCCATTGCAATACCGGTTCTTTGGCGACTGCAGGGTTCGGGACTGCCTTGGGAGTCATCCGTGATGGCATCGCCCAAGGGCGCATCGCACGCGTATTCGTAGGAGAGACCCGTCCCTGGCTACAGGGTGCACGTCTCACCGTGTGGGAATTGCAGCAAGACGGGATCGACGCCACCTTGATTGCCGACTCCGCCGCTGCCCACCTCATGAAATCTGGCCAGGTGCAATGGGTCATTGTTGGCGCTGACAGAATCTGTGCCAATGGGGATACTGCCAACAAAATTGGCACCTACCAACTGGCTATTACCGCTCGCCATCATGGAGTTAAATTCATGGTGGTTGCCTCCGCTGCGACTGTCGATATGGACACCGTCGCTGGAGAGGCGATCGAGATTGAACAGCGCGATCCGGAGGAACTGCTTGGAGTGAGTGGTGTGCGTACCGTGGCCGAAGGTATTGCTGCTTGGAATCCAGTCTTTGACGTCACACCGGGTGCCCTGATTGACGCCATTGTCACGGAGCGCGGTGTGATTCAATCTCCAGATGCGGCACAGATGCGTGCCACATTCGGCAACTGAATGCGCCTGGGAACCACCTTCTTTCCATCCTCACACTCCCATCAAGTGTTTGTTTCTTTGGGGTAAGCATCAGCGGCCGTAGTGCCTTCATGATAAAATCACCGGATTAAATTGAACCCTGGCCATCTTTGTTCGGCAGCCCATCCCATGGTTGCTTGTGAACTTGTGCGCCGCTTTACATGACGGGACCCGAATGGCAGAGACCGCCAAGGAAATCATCAAGGTCAATCTGGAAGACGAGATGCGTAAGAGCTACCTTGATTATGCGATGAGCGTAATCGTAGGTCGTGCACTCCCCGATGCTCGCGATGGCATGAAGCCTGTGCATCGCCGCGTCCTGTACGCCATGCATGAACTTGGTGCTCACAGCGACAAGTCCTACTTCAAATCTGCACGTATCATCGGTGAAGTTCTCGGTAAGTACCATCCGCATGGTGATCAGTCTGTTTACGACACCCTGGTACGTATGGCGCAACCCTTCTCGTTGCGTTACTTACTGGTAGAGGGTCAAGGTAACTTTGGTTCGGTGGACGGCGATCCTGCCGCCGCGATGCGTTACACCGAGTCGCGCATGTCGCGGATCAGCCACGATCTGATTGCTGACATCGATAAAGAGACCGTCGACTTCCAGCCCAATTACGACGAAAAAGAAACGGAACCAACGGTCATGCCGACCCGGTTCCCGAATCTATTGGTCAATGGATCGTCCGGGATTGCAGTGGGCATGGCCACCAATATCCCGCCCCATAACCTTGTCGAATCCATCAACGCTTGCATTGCCCTTATTGATAATCCAGAACTGGATATTGATGGATTGATGGAATACATCCCCGGTCCGGATTTCCCCACCGCCGGTATCATCAACGGCACCGCTGGCATTGTTGCTGGCTACCGTACCGGCCGTGGTCGCGTCCGCATGCGTGCCAAGGCGGATATTGAAGTTGCCGACAATGGTCGTGAAGCCATCGTTGTTACTGAGATTCCTTACCAAGTCAACAAAGCACGTTTGATCGAAAAAATTGCCGAGCTGGTGAAGGAAAAGAGAATCGATGGCATCAGCGAACTGCGTGACGAGTCCGACAAGGACGGCATGCGGATTTATATTGAAGTCAAACGTGGCGAGTCTGCCGAGGTTGTCCTCAACAACCTCTACCAGCAGACCCAGATGGAGTCGGTATTCGGAATTAACATGGTGGCACTGGTTGACGGCCGCCCCCAACTACTCAACCTCAAACAGATACTGCAAGCCTTCATCCGTCACCGCCGCGAAGTGGTCACCCGTCGCACCATCTTCGAACTGCGCAAAGCCCGTGCCCGTGCCCACGTCCTGGAAGGTTTGACGGTTGCCCTGGCCAACATTGACGAGATGATTCACCTGATCAAAACCTCGCCAAGCCCACAAGAAGCAAAAGAGCGCCTGCTCGCCAAAACCTGGGCACCTGGATTGGTCGGCACATTGCTCAGTGCCTCAGGTGGTGAAGCATCGCGCCCGGAAGATCTCCCCCAAGGCGTGGGGCTGATTGGCGACTCCTATCAATTGACTGAAGTCCAAGTACGACAGATTTTGGAAATGCGCCTGCACCGCCTCACCGGGCTGGAACAGGACAAGCTTGCCGAAGAGTACCAGCAGCTGCTGGAGATCATTGTCGGCCTGATCCGCATCTTGGAGAGCCCGGATGTCCTATTACAGGTCATTCGCGATGAACTGCTCAAGATACGTGAAGAATATGGGGATGTACGCCGTACCGAGATCCGCCATAGCGAAGAAGACTTAGACATCCTCGACCTCATTGCACCAGAGGATGTCGTCGTCACCCTGTCCCACGCCGGCTATGCCAAGCGTCAGCCCGTGTCAGCCTACCGTGCCCAAAAGCGGGGAGGGCGTGGCCGCGCTGCTGTGACCACAAAAGAAGAAGACTTCATTGACCATCTCTGGCTGGTCAACACCCACGACACCCTGTTGACCTTCACCAGCACCGGCAAAGTATTTTGGCTGTCGGTGTACCAATTGCCAGAGGCCGGTTCCAACGCCCGCGGTCGCCCCATCATCAACTGGATCCCCTTGGAGCCAGGCGAAAAAGTGCAGGCCGTCCTTCCCGTACGCGAATACGCTGAGAACCACTATGTGTTTTTTGCCACCCGCCAAGGGACCGTCAAAAAGACTCCCTTGAGTGAATTTGCATTCCGCTTAGCGCGCGGCAAAATCGCGATCAACCTTGATCAAGGAGATGCCCTGATTGGTGTTGCCCTGACCGATGGCGAACGTGATGTCCTGCTCTTTGCCTCCAATGGCAAGACCGTGCGTTTCAGTGAGAACACTGTCCGCTCAATGGGCCGCACCGCCACGGGCGTGCGCGGTATCAAACTGACCGAAGGAGAAGAGGTGGTCAGCCTCATCATTGCCGAACCGGCAACTGGCGTGGATATGCTCGAAGAAGCGGAAGAAACCGCAGACGACGACATCCAGACAGCCAACACTGCCGAGAGCGTGCACATTGATCCCACCCAGGATGACATCCTCTGCATCCTGACCGCCACTGAAAACGGCTACGGCAAATGCACCCCCCTGGCCCATTACCCTCGTAAAGGCCGTGGCACTCAAGGCGTCATTGGTATCCAGACCACCGAGCGCAATGGCCGCCTGGTTGCTGCCGTCCTATTAGGTGCCACCGACGAAGTCCTCTTGATCTCTGATGGCGGCACCCTGGTGCGTACCCGTGGCTCCGAGATTTCGCGCGTTGGCCGTAATACCCAAGGCGTCACCCTAATCCGCTTATCCAATGGTGAAAAACTTCAGGCAGTCGAGCGTTTGGATGCTTCCTTGAGTATCCCGGATGAGACAGAGGACGATCCCGGCACCGTACACCCTGCCTGAACAGGCAACATCCGTCCGGATCTGAATTAAATTCCCATTAAAAGCCCATGAGGACATGGCACACTCGCCATGTCCCATCTCCTGAACCTCTGCGACTCACCTACCGTCCGGGATACCACCCTTTGTCTGCGTCCCAGACCTTCATCATGCCATCATGTTCAGCGAACCATCCCTGTTGCAACCCGTTTGCTGCGTGTCGCATCCCTTGCCACGTCTTCAGCGTTTCAATTCATGATCCTAAGGACAATCGCTATGCCCTCCCGTAGAGACCTCTGCTCCACACTGCTGATCCTTGTGATGACGGCCTCCTTCGGCGTCATCCCTGCCTTTGCTGACTACCGTACCCCCCCAGAGCACATCCTCAAAGTGCTCAAAGCACCACTGACACCAACACCGAGCCTGGACCCCACCGGCCACCGTCTTCTCTTGACCACTCAGCAGACCTATCCTTCCATTACCCGTGTTGCCCAACCCTATTTGAAACTGGCCGGCGTGCGCCTGGAACCTCGTAACCGCAGCCGCCACGACACCCCCGGTGGCTACGGTATTCCATCTTGCGTTGCCCACTTCTCCCTGATCGAGATTGTCGGCGGTCGCGAGATCCCCGTTCAGCTCCCTCCCGGAGCCTGTCCCGGCATGGCCTTGTGGTCCCCCGATGGCCAGCGCTTCGTCTTCCAAAACGTTACATCCGACTCCGTTGAATTGTGGATTGGCGATGCCGCCACCGGCCACATACGCCACATACCCGGCATACGTCTCAACCCCATTTTTGGACATACGGTCCAATGGCTTGGCGGCAGCAGCAAACTCCTCCTCAAACTCGTGCCCCCTCATCAGGGATTACCGCCGGCCAACACTCCCGGCACCGCTGGTCCGGATATTCAAGAAACCTTCGGCGGCAAAGGCCAGAGCAGCACCTATGAAACTCGCGACACCCTTGCCAGCATTTACGATGATTCCTTATTCGCCTACTACGGCGCCTCCCAATTGGCGGTACTTGATATTGGAACCGGCGTCCTACGTCCCGTTGGAGTTCCCGCCTTGTACGACAGCGTCAAAGGTGCTCCTGACGGCCTACATGTATTGACTGTCGCCATTCAACCCCCGTACTCCCATGCCGTCACTTACCAGCGTTTCGCCCGTGACATCGCCGTACTTGACCTCGTCAAAAATGCCTCCGCACCGATCGCCCGTCTGCCATTGGCGGACCGCGTCCCCGTGCATGGCGTCCCCGAAGGCCCGCGCGACTTCGACTGGCGCCCCACTGATCCGGCCACCTTGGTATGGGCTGAGGCCCAGGATCATGGCGACTGGAACATCAACGTCCCGCACCGTGACCACCTCATGCTGTTGCAAGCTCCCTTCACCACCAAACCCGTTGAGATTGCACGTACCGTACAACGCTTCGATGGCTTTGACTGGACCGCACAGCCAGATATTGCCTTCCTCAGTGAAGAAGATGAGAACCGTCACTGGCGCCGCACCCGTATTGTTGACCTTGACCACCCAGCCCATCCCGAACGCATCTTGTGGGATCTTTCCAGCGATGAACGCTATGCAGACCCAGGCGCGTTTATCTACCACCTCCTGCCCAACGGCACCTCCGTCGTACGCCAGGATGGTCATGCCGTCTACCTGAGAGGGCAGGGCGCCTCCCCACAGGGCGACCGCCCTTTCTTAGACCGCCTGGACCTGAAAACACTCAAGACCCAACGCCTATTCCGCAGCAACAGCGACGCCTACGAACAGTTACTTGGCTTTGTTCCCGAACCCGGAAAATTCCTCACCTGGCACCAAACCGTCATCGACCCCCCTAACGCCTTCCTACGCACCCTCGGTCCCCAGCACCCAACCCCTGCCCAGAGCGAACCCGACTATGCCTCCAGCACCGCCCGCATTACCCATATCACCGATCCGACCCCCGAAGTGCGTCAGATCAAAAAACGCCTTGTGACCTATAAACGTAATGATGGCGTCGACCTTTCCTTCACCCTCTATACTCCCCCCGACTATCAAGAAGGCCAACGCCTACCGGCCATCCTTTACGCCTATCCCGCTGACTTTGCCAACAGCACCCAGGCTGGCCAAGTCACCGGTTCCCAACACACCTTCACCCGCTTACCCTACTACCGACTGCTCCTCCTGGCCGGCTACGCCATCATCGACAACGCATCCTTCCCCATCGTTGGCGACCCCAAAACCGCCTACGATACTTACCTCGAACAACTCAAAGCCGATGCCACGGCCGCTGTAGACAAAGCCGTCGCCTTGGGCGTCGTCGACCGTGAGCGCATCGGCATCACCGGACACAGCCACGGTGCCCTCATGACAGCCAACTTGATCGCCCATACCGACCTGTTTCGTGCTGGAGTGGCCACCAGCGGCTCATACAACAAAACCTTCACCCCCTTTGGCTTCCAGAACGAACGCCGCATCCTTTGGCAAGCCAAAGACGTCTACTTGAAAGCATCGCCCTTCTTCTATGCCGACAAAATCAAACACCCATTACTCCTGATCCATGGCGAAGATGACGCCAACCCTGGCACCGAACCATTCCAATCCCGCAAGTTCTACCAAGCAATCCGCGGCAATGGCGGTATTGCCAAACTGGTCATGCTGCCCCATGAACCACATTGGTATACCGCCTTGGAATCGAACCAACAGGTCGTCTACGAAATGCTCAATTGGTTTGATACCCACGTCAAACAGGCCCCCCGTAAACCTGAATCACCGCCCTTGATACCTCCCCATTGAGTGACCTGCTATCCCTTGGGCAACGCTCGATCAATCCAAACCTTCGAACGTTTCCAGCCCTTCCAAGCAAACCTTGCAGCGTACTGATTCCGGTACGCTGCCTCTCGAAACACCGCACCCTAAGAGCCCCCGCCTGCCCATGATTGACCTAGCCATCCATGGCTGAGTCCCCATCCTAAAACGCCCACCGGGTGATTCGGCTTCTTTCCTTCAACCTGCCCGATACCCCCTTGTCATGGGCCACGCAACACCCTCCGGCACACAGCCCCGGTTCCCACCTGCCAACCACTGTCAGCCCCTGCAGACGATTGCTAGCCCTCGTATGCAAGCCATTCTGTGAAAAAATTCACACCTTTCCCAAACTCCAGCCCGTAGGAAATCTCCTACATCAGAATCAGTAGTTTTTTCAGCGATTTCCTCCTGGTAACTCCTATGTTCTTCCCCACTCATACCTCGATAAAATTCACTATTCATTGAATGAATAGGGTGCATGGCACTTGGAGCGCTCCCTTTCACAGCAACACAAGCAAGGTAAAGGGATGATCCAGAATACAAAAACGTCTTCTTTGAACACCATGGCAATACGATTCAAACCATATATTCGATGGTGCCTGCTCCCATTGATCGCAGCGCTGCTCCAACAACAGAGCGCATACGCCCAAGTCGCACCACCCGATCAAGAATTGCTCCGCCAACAAGAACGTGAACGCGCACTCCGTGAACAACTGGAGCGCGGCACCGATACCCGTTTACAAGAAGTACCGGGAAAAATCCCCTCCTTATTGCCACATGACGAAACCCCCTGCTTCCCTATCCAGAAAATTTTTCTCGAAGGTGACAAAGCCGCCCGCTTTCAATGGGCCTTGACCGCTGCCAACCCACCCCATGATCCAGCTATCGGGCGTTGCCTCGGCACCGCAGGCATCAACATTGTTATCTCCCGCGTACAAAACGCCATCATTTCCCGTGGCTACGTCACCACACGCGTCCTTGCTACCCCACAAGACCTCAAAAGCGGAGAACTTCACCTCACCCTCATTCCCGGCATACTCGCCCACATTCGTTTTGCTCCCGGCACCAAACCCGATGCCACTTTTTGGAACGCCATCCCCGCCCACCCTGGCGACCTACTCAACCTGCGCGATATAGAACAAGGTCTAGAGAACTTCAAACGCGTTCCCACAGTCGAAGCGGATATCCAAATCGTTCCCACCGAAGGAGACAACTCTCAGCCCGGTCAAAGCGATTTACTTATTTCCTGGACCCAAGGCCGCCCTGTCCGTTTCAATGCCAGTTTTGACGACTCAGGCAGCAAAAGTACCGGCAAAACCCAGGCTGGAGTCACTCTCTCTCTGGACCATGCCCTGACTCAAAATGACCTCTTCTACATCAGCCTCAACCGTTCTGCCTTCAACGGCAGCAAACGCGGGACCCGAGGCATCACCCTCCATTACTCCATGCCCTTAGGTAACTGGTTAATCGCCGCCACCCACAGCGGCTACAACTACCACCAAAGCATTGCAGGCAGCCAACAAACCTATATTTACAGCGGTGAAAGCCATAACAGCGAACTCAAACTATCCCGGCGCCTCATCCGTACCGCCAGCAGCAAAAGCGGTATCTACCTACGTGGTTGGACCCGTGACTCGAAAAATTTCATCGACGATACAGAAGTCCTCGTACAACGCCGTCGCATGGCAGGTTGGGAAATGGGCCTCACCTATCGCCGCTACATCAATACCGCAACACTGGATACTACTCTGGGTTTCCGGCGCGGTACCGGTGCCTTTGGTGCATTACCCGCCCCAGAAGAACTCTTTGATGAAGGCACCTCCCGTCCCAAAATCTACTTTGCTGACTTACAGTTCAACCTTCCCTTTCAACTGGGTCACCAATCCTTGCGCTATACCGGTAGTTGGCGTGCCCAATGGAACCGTACCCCTCTGATTACCCAAGACCGTTTTTCCATCGGCGGGCGCTACACCGTCCGTGGCTTCGATGGCGAAACTACCTTGATCGGCGAGCGCGGCTGGCTGTTGCGTAACGATCTTGGGCTATCCCTTGGAGGCGGCCAAGAAGCGTACCTCGCCCTTGACTATGCACACATCGGAGGGGCGTCGGCCTACTTACAACAAGGCAACCACCTTGCCGGTACCGCCTTGGGATTGCGTGGAGGCCACCGCAGCCTATTTTGGGATGTCTTCGTAGGCGCCCCAATCAACCGCCCACGCACCTTCTCAAACGCCTATACCGTGACCGGATTCAGCTTGAACTGGTCCTTCTAAACACATACCGCTCTCAAAACATTTCACTTAATGGGGATACCATGAACAAGGATCTCTAGCGTCTCATCTACAACTGTGCTCTGCGTTTGTGGCAAGTCACCTCAGCACTTGCCACCGCACCCGGCGGTACCGCAGGTCCTGCTCCTGCAGCGCAACTCCCACCGCGCGTGCCACATCCATCATCTTTGGCCTCTGGCTCAGCCTCGGCTGGGTGAGCATCGCTGGCATCGCCACCGCCCAAGTCATCCTCAATGAAGTCAACAGCCAGACTCCTACCTAACTTCATGGTTACCTGGAAGTGGTCGGCGACTGTGCCTAATTTACCGCCACCGATACCCTGACCAATCGCGGCATCATCGACAACCTCGGCACTGGAAACTTCTACGGCGACCACCTTGCCCTCCAAGTCCAGGCACTCACTCACCGCGATGAAACCATCGACGGCCAGACCCACACCGCCGTCATCGCCACCCATCAGTGCATGGACATTGGCGTCGCCGCCCTGCGTAACACCACTAATGCCTTCATCATCAGCGATGGAAATGCGGCCATTGACATCATCGGTGCCCTGAACCTCACCGCCGCCCGGCTGACGCCACCGGAACTTGATTTGCCGTACTGACGGAGCATTCCAAACTACCAAGAGCCTATCGGCGTTGTTGTTTTTTTGGCCGAATCTGTACGCCATATGCCGGTGAGCGATGCGGCAGGTTATCGGCTTCCGGCTTCGTAAGTCTGATCTTTACCGCCCGAATTAACCGGTGCAAACCGGTTACATCCCTATTAATAAATAGATGGGGATGAGTGCAATCATTGTGTTGTGTGTGCTTTATGTGGGATGCATCATCTGGATGATGGTGGTAAGCATTGAAGATACCTGAGTGCTAGCCAACGATATGAACAACGATGCCTCCGTGTTTCTGGAGGCATCGTTATTTATTGAGGTTATTTGTCGAGGCGTTTTTCAGCGATACGTCTGGAATGTGTGGAGAAACTTTGAAAAATAGTTTCTTAACAACGCATCATATGCCCTCACTTGAGGGTTCTATCTTACGAGCAAAGCAATCGCTGCACCTAAATCTCCCGGTGAACGTACTGTCTTGATGCCTGCTTTTTCCATTGCAGCAAACTTGCCTTCAGCTGTTCCTGAGCCTCCTGAGGCGATGGCGCCAGCATGACCCATACGCTTGCCTTTCGGTGCGGATGCACCAGCGATAAAGCCAACCACCGGTTTTTTCACATGGTGTTTAATATATTCAGCCCCGGCTTCCTCAGCATCCCCGCCGATCTCGCCTACCATGATGATGCCTTTGGTCTGCGGGTCGTTATTGAACAGTTTTAGCGCATCAACGAAGTTCAGCCCGTTGATTGGATCCCCACCGATACCGATGCAGGTTGATTGACCGAGGCCGACGTCAGTGGTTTGCTTCACTGCTTCGTAAGTCAAGGTACCGGAGCGGGACACAATACCGATATGACCTGGCTTGTGGATATGGCCAGGCATAATGCCTATCTTGCACTCTCCTGGTGTAATGACGCCTGGGCAGTTTGGTCCTATCAAGGTGATTTCAGGTGATGCTTTAAGTACATTTTTAACGCGTAGCATATCCAGCACGGGGATACCTTCAGTAATCGCTACGATGACTTTGATGCCTGCTGCAGCTGCTTCCAAGATTGCATCCGCTGCAAACGGTGGTGGTACGTAGATCACTGAGGCGTCGGCACCTGTGTTCTGGACTGCTTCACGCACAGTATTGAATACCGGTAGATCAATATGAGTATTTCCTCCCTTGCCGGGGGTAACACCGCCGACGACTTGGGTGCCGTATTCCACCATTTGAGTGGCATGGAAGGTCCCTTGTTGACCGGTGAAGCCTTGTACGATCACCTTCGTATTTTTATTAACCAGTACAGACATGTTGAATTCCTAAAGGGTCTCGGTGAGTTCAGACGGTGACAGCGGCCACGGCTTTTTTGGCGCCGTCGTTGATGTCGTCAGCCGGGATGATGGCGAGGCCGGATGTAGCTAGCAGTTGTTTGCCAGCGTCTACATTGGTGCCTTCCAAGCGTACGATAACAGGCACTTTGACACCCACCTCCTTCACTGCAGCGATGATGCCTTCGGCAATCATGTCGCAGCGGACAATGCCACCGAAGATATTGACAAAGATGGCTTTGACCTTGTTTGAGGAAAGGATCAGTTTGAATGCGGTCGTCACGCGCTCTTTGGTAGCGCCGCCACCGACATCAAGGAAGTTTGCCGGTTCGCCGCCATTGAGTTTGATCACATCCATCGTGGCCATGGCAAGTCCGGCTCCATTGACCATGCAGCCGATGTTGCCATCCATGGTGACGTAGTTCAGATCGTTTTCTGAAGCTAGAACCTCGGTTTCGTCTTCCTGAGTTTTATCGCGCATTGCGGCCAATTCTTTATGTCGGAATGTGGCGTTGTCGTCGGAATTAATTTTTCCATCCAGTGCGTACAAATCCCCATTGCTCAGGATTGCTAATGGATTTAATTCGATCAAGGACAAATCTTTGTCGTTGAACAATTGATAGAGGCTAATCATGATTTTGGACAGC
Source organism: Xylella fastidiosa (assembly GCF_011801475.1). Taxonomy (NCBI): domain Bacteria; kingdom Pseudomonadati; phylum Pseudomonadota; class Gammaproteobacteria; order Lysobacterales; family Lysobacteraceae; genus Xylella; species Xylella fastidiosa. The sequence continues at coordinate 2,311,275 of NZ_CP044352.1, read as the reverse complement.
TGATTAACCTGTTTTGCTTCTAAGCCGAGGTGAAATCCAATATCGCGTCCTTGGTATGGCTGTAGGCCTTCGACAAAGTCGACGTTGAGCGTTTGGATTTTTTCAGGGGTTTCAGCTGCAACGTGCTCAATGTCCACGCCACCCTCGGATGAGGCGATGTAGGTGATTGAACGCGTGCCGCGATCCACTAACACTGACAGATAGAGTTCTTTAGTGATTTCACCGGCTTCGGTGACCAGGACCAGATTCACCGGCAGAGCGACACCTGCTGACTGGTAAGTAGCCATCTTGGTACCGAGCATTGTTGCTGCGGCCTGTTTCACTTCGTCGGTTGTCTTGCAGAATTTCACGCCGCCGGCCTTACCGCGACCGCCCGCATGAATCTGAGCTTTTACCATCCAGGGGCCGTTGCCCAAGGATTTGGCGGCTGTGACCGCTTCATCGGCTGAAGACGCGATGCGTCCGGCCGGAACAGGGATGCCGTATTCGGCAAATAGTTGTTTTGCCTGGTATTCGTGGAAATTCATGCGTCACCGTCGAGAATGGAAACGATCGCTATGCAAGGCTGGATGTTTGCCAATGGCAGACACCGTCATGGGTGCAAGCGGGCTGCTCATTGTCGCTCACTATGATGATGGAGCGCAAAATTATTGTGTTTTTATTCATAGTCTTGATTGGTACTTCTTGTAATTTTTGCGGGGCTAGTTGGAGTTAATCGGGCATAGTGTCGCCGGTCGTGTCTATACTCGGCTATCTCTCTTCTGCCTTAGGACACCGTGACGTGTTGTTCAGCGCTTCGCTGATTCATCGGATCGAATTTGCCCCGCAGCGTGAACTTTATTTTCTCGCGTTGTATCGGATCTTGGAGGCTGGATTGATCGCGGCCCTGGTGTTCAGTCCGGTGTCGCTATTGGTGGATCCTGAGAGTGATCCACATTTGGGCACGGTTGTCGCTGTCGGTTATTTGCTGTTGGCTACCATTTTGTTGGTCTGGGGTCGTAATGAGCGTTGGTTCACGCCATTAGTCTTTGGAAGTACTGTCGCCGACATTTTGGCTGCCACTCTTGCTATTCACGCTCTGCCTAAAGCCAGTGCCGGCATTGCGATGATGTTGTTGTTTAACGTTGCTGCCGCCGCCATCTTATTGCGGTTGCGTTTCAGCATGATCCTGGCTTGGATTGCTGGGGTTGCGATGCTTGTGGAATACATCTGGACTGTACTCAGTGAGGGTGACTCCTCACGTTCACTGGCCGAGCTCCTTATGTTTTTCACCAGCTACACTGCAGTGGCGTATATGTGTCATCAGGCCGCGCAGCGGGCTAGATATAGCCAAGCTCTGGCTGAAAAGCGCCGTGCCCAGATAGTCAACTTGGCAGAGATCAATGAGCTGATTATCCGACGTATGCGGACGGGTGTGTTGGTGGTGGATGCTGCTAATCGAATCGGTTTGAGTAACGAAACTGCAGCTGCGTTGCTGGGATACGACAGACAATTGGTCGAGAGTGATTACGATCTCGCTACGGTTGCTCCGGAGTTGATAATGCGTCTGAAGTGTTGGCGTATTGGTCGACACTACGAAGATACTCCGTTGCGATTAGCGCCTGATCAACCTGAGGTTCAGCCTCGCTTTGTGAGTTTGCTTGCCGACAGTGGATTGACATTAATTTTCCTTGATGATGTCAGTGTTGTTTCACGCCGTGCCGAATCGTTGACTTTGTTGGCGCTTGGACGTTTTTCAGCCAGTTTGGCGCACGAGATTCGTAATCCTTTGGCTGCAATTAAACATGCATCGCAGCTGTTGGAAGAGTCCTCCAATCTTGACAAAGGCGATCAAAGGCTGTTGGACATTATTCTAAAGCAGTGCCAGCGGACCAATGGGATTGTGGAGAGCGTGCTTGGTTTGGCAAGACGCGAACGTGCTAACCCGGAAAATTTGGATTTGGTCGGTTTTGTGTCGCGATTTGTCGATGAATACCGCCAGACATTGTCAAGCGAGTATGACAATCTGGAGATACAAACGTTGCACAGTACCGTGCAGGCACTGGTGGATCCACGCCACTTGTACCAGATCCTCGCTGTCCTTACCCACAACGCATTGCGTTATGGCCGCTTTCCGGATACTCCGGCACAGGTGCGTATTGAGGTGGTATATACCGGAGGCAGCGTGGGGATCAATGTCCTTGATCAGGGGCCTGGTATACCCGATGCGGCTGTTTTGCAGCTTTTTCAGCCTTTTTTCACTACTTCCGACCATGGTACGGGGCTTGGTCTATATATCGCTCGTGAGCTGTGCAATGCGAATCAATCCAATCTTGAGTACGTGGCCATTCCAGGGGGAGGGGCTTGTTTCCGGATTACTTTGCCGGGTCCGTATGCATTGATTCCGAATTGAGTGCCCCGGTATTTCATTCACATTCTTTCGCATTTAGAGAGAGCGTGGCCGTTGCGGCGTGTTAGCGTCGCTATTGCAGATTGCAACCCTATGGGCGGTTAATATTGGCATCTTCGATGCGTTGCCGTGCGTCTGAAGACGATGGGAATTGTCCATCTTCAGTCTGCTGCGTTATCTTGGCATTCATGAATGAATCCCGCAGTGCTCTGATTGTCGATGACGAGCGCGACATCCGTGAACTTTTGGTCCTTACGCTAGGACGTATGGGGCTGCGTATCAGAACGGCAGCTAATCTGGCACAAGCATACGCGTTACTTGAGTCTGACTCGTTCAATCTTTGTATCACCGACATGCGTTTACCTGACGGCAGTGGCATTGAGCTGGTGAAAAAGATTGTGCGTCATTATCCACGCACCCCGGTGGCCATGATCACTGCTTTTGGCAGTATCGAACTGGCGGTAGAGGCGCTCAAGGAAGGTGCTTTTGACTTTGTCAGCAAACCTGTTGATCTGAACGTCCTGCGAGGCATGGTCCGTCATGCTTTGGAATTGAACAATCGTGAACGCTCTGTTGTGTCAAGTCAGCCACAAAGCCCCAGCCAACGTCTCCTTGGTGAATCATCACCGATGGCTCAGCTTCGGGCCACCATCGCTAAAGTGGCGCGTAGTCAAGCCCCGGTTTATATCCTTGGTGAATCAGGAGTTGGTAAAGAACTGGTTGCACGTACGATCCACGAACAGAGTGTGCGTGCTGCTGGGGCGTTCGTGCCGGTCAACTGTGGTGCGATCCCTGTGGATCTTATGGAAAGCGAATTTTTCGGTCACAAGAAAGGGAGTTTCACCGGTGCGCATACTGATAAGCCAGGTTTATTCCAAAGTGCTGGCGGCGGTACTTTATTCCTGGATGAAGTTGCCGAATTACCCTTGCACATGCAAGTTAAATTGCTGCGTGCGATTCAGGAGAAATCGATACGGCCAATCGGTGCAACCGTTGAGGTACCAGTAGATGTGCGTATTTTATCGGCGACTCACCAAGATCTGAGTGACCTGATTGCCAATGGCCGCTTCCGTCACGATTTGTACTACCGCATTAATGTAATCGAGATACGTGTTCCACCGCTACGTGAGCGTGCTGGCGATTTGCCGCATCTTGCTGCAGCCATTGTGGCTCGCTTGGCACACACGCATGGGCGGGCGGTCCCGTTGCTTTCACCCTCCGCCTTGGAGGCGTTAGAACATTATTCGTTCCCGGGTAATGTGCGTGAACTGGAGAACATTCTGGAGCGTGCTCTAGCACTGACTGAAGATGATCATATCGGTGCCGCGGATCTGCACCTGCCCCAGGGCAGTTTGCATGGACAGGGATTGCCGCTCCCGTTAGTGCCCACAGTTCTCCCGATTGTGCCTGCGGACGCATCAGCATCGGTGGAGGGTGAGAATACGCCGGCTGCCTTGCCCTCGTACATGGAGCAGCTGGAACGTGCTGCCATTCAAAAGGCGTTGGAAGAGAATCGCTGGAATAAAACAAAGACAGCCGCAAAACTTGGCATCACTTTCCGTGCATTACGTTACAAACTAAAGAAGCTGGGTATGGAGTGATGAGAGGAAGCAGGCAACATAGCCTGCCTTGCTTCTTCTCAGCATGGTGTCATGACGTGCTTTGATTCAGTCATTAACAGGTGTTGTTGATGCCTAATCTTTGGTGACTCGATTAATTTCAGCCAGCCCGGTGATGCCCTGAGCGACTTTGAGTAGCGCCGATTGGCGTAGGTCGTTGATGCCGATGCGCTGTGCCTCTTCGGCGATTTGTAAGGCATTACCGCCGGCTAAAATGATCGAGGAAATCCCTTCGGTAATTGGCATCACTTGATAAATACCTGTGCGGCCTTTGTAGCCTTCAGTGCATTCGTCGCAACCGACAGGCTCGTATAATTCCAGCCCCGCATCAATTTGTTCTTGAGTGAATCCTTCGGCCAGTAATGCGTTTGTCGGCAATTGAGCCGGGCGCTTGCACTTGTTGCACAATCTCCGTGCCAATCGCTGTGCAATCACTAAGGTCACGGATGAAGTGATGTTGTATGGTGCAATCCCCATGTTCATGAGGCGTGCGATGGTTTGCGGTGCATCGTTGGTATGTAGGGTGGAGAGCACCATGTGGCCGGTCTGTGCGGCTTTGATGGCGATTTCAGCGGTTTCCAGATCACGGATTTCGCCGACCATGATCACATCCGGGTCTTGGCGCAGAAACGAACGTAATGCTGCGGCAAACGTCATACCGCGCTTGTTGTTTTGTTGTACCTGATTGACACCCGGCAGCCGGATTTCTACAGGATCTTCGGCTGTGGAGATATTGCGTGTTTCGTCATTGAGGATGCCTAACGCAGTGTAAAGTGAGACTGTCTTGCCCGAACCGGTCGGACCAGTGACCAGTACCATTCCATAGGGTTTGTGGATTGCTTCCATAAAAAGCGTTTGTTGGTCAGCTTCGTAACCGAGTTTGTCGATACCCAGCTTTGCCGCGCTGCCATCCAAGATACGCAGTACCACTTTCTCGCCGAACAGCGTTGGCAAGGTGCTGACGCGGAAATCGACTTGCTTGGTTTTCGACAGATTAAGCTTGATACGTCCGTCTTGAGGGACGCGTTTTTCCGCGATATCCAGTTGCGACATGACTTTCAAGCGTGCGGCGATACGCTGATTCAACTTGTTCGGTGCTTTTGCCACAGCCTTCAGCAGACCATCAATCCGGAAACGGACGCGGTAATCTTCTTCGTATGGTTCAAAGTGGATGTCTGATGCGCCGCGTCGGATGGCATCAATCAGCACTTTGTTGACGAATTTGACGACAGGTGTGTCATCGCTCTTGGCATCAATCCCTGTATCGCCACTGGCCCCGTCGTCGTCTCCGCCGCCGATATCCAGCCCTTCAATGCCGTTATCCTCTTCATCCAATGCGGAGCTGAGCGCGCCGCTCCTAGATTGCCATTGTTCAAGTGTGCGCCGTATCTGGTCTTCGTCGACCAGAATCGGTTCCACGACCAGATTGGTGTGGAATTTGATGTCGTCCAGGGCCTGTGTTTGAGTTGGATTGCTGATCCCGACGAACAGTCGATTACCGCGTTTAAATAATGGCAACACTCGATGCTTTTGCAGTAATTCTTCGTCGACCAAGTTCATTGCATTGTGATTGTGGTCGAATGCGGACACATCCAGTAGCGGCATCCCGAACTCAAGTGCATTGGCCGCGGCCAATTTTGCTGCACTCACTAGTTTTTTATCGATCAACCACTGTGGTAAAGGCACTTTTGCGGCCATTGCCTGATTTTGAGCAGTGCGTGCAGTGGCTTCCTCAATGCTGCCATCCTGGACCAGGCGACGGGCAATACCGGTGATGCCGACAAGATTGGCTGAATGAGGTGTGTTCATGAAAAGTTCTCTGGTTACTCTGCTTTAAAGTATGGTGCCCGTTGGCTTTTCCAATGAGCAGTTATCGGGAGGGGTACGTCAATCGAAGGCGCTTGTGTCGTATGTCCAATTTTCTTTGGTTGTGCGATTGAGCGTCAATTTTAGAGGATGGATGAAACGGTTTTCTAACCTATTGTGAAGATGATTCTACTGGCCTGCGTGTTGTTAACGTGTGCTTGAATCTTCGAATTCGGGTGAGTGGTGTAGAAACCCGAATGGGTCGTGTCGATCAGGGCAACCTGCGGCTGTTCTTATAGTAGAAGCATCCCGGTAAAGGGTCCTTCCGCCTGGATATCTTCCAGAGTCGTTGGCGATATAGGCTTGGTCAGTGCGACCTCGATCACTGCCAGTGCAATGATGCTCAACCATGTTCGATGGGGGAGAGTCCAGCTGATTTTTTATTCTTTAAACCTTAGGGAAACCGAAGCCGGACAGATCATGGTTTCAAGGTGATCCATCAGAGATTGCTTTGAAATCATCATCTTGTTGCTTGAGTGAAGGATGTTGCGGTCAGCGATGGCCAGCCCAGATGTCCAGAAATGCAGATGGAAACGCTGCATGGATGGCCGTGTCTCTCACAGACAATGGTTTCAAGAGAGAGAGCGTTCAACACGTGCTGTGGTGCTGAGGAACTGTTTGGGTGGATCGGTCTGCCTTTCAAAGGCAGCCACGCTAGCTAAATTGGCGGCGTCTTTAACGTATTGACCAAGAAGCCCGCCATGATGGCGGGCTTCTTACTTGACACCGATTACCTTAGGTGAATGTGAGCATTTACCCATGAATCGTGTTGTTGCTGGTGTTAATTAAGTTCCAGTGCAGCCTGCTGGAGTTAACGCTGCAGGCGCGGTTGTGGTGCAGGTCCAGTTCCCCCCAGTATTGACGCCACCTTGGCCTGCGTTGTTATCAGCGATGCGGGTCAAGGTGATAGTTTGATTGTTGACCTGACCATTACCAATCATCGTACATACGATTGCGCCGCCAGTAGTTGTGATGTCCACCACAACGAGGCTGCAACGAGTGGTCGGGCTGCGTAGTCCAATAGCGTTAGGAGTGTTTGAAGCCTGTCCATCAGCCATACGGATTTCGGCTTGTGTTCGGCCCGGTGTGATCTCGGCTAGTGCCGCTGCGACTTGAGACCTGGCGACATAATTTTGGTACATGGGCAGAGCGATCGCTGCCAGGATGGCGATGATCGCAATGACGATCATCAGCTCGATCAAAGTGAAGCCTTGTTGCTTTTTCATGATGAATCCTTAAATAGCGTTGGTAAGAAATCCAGCGTTGCTGAATGCGTTGTCCAGCACTGGCAAGATGACTTAAGCAGGAGGCGTGCCAATAGTGTGATTTATATCAATAAATAGAATTGATATTTGTCACTCTTTCTTTTTTTGGAGAAGAGGCGTGTTAAAAACGCCGTATTGGGTCAGGACCTGCCGTTATGCGTTATTCATCCCAATATTGAAGGGTGCAATACAAAGCATGGCTGCGGGATGGGAGGAGAGCGTAGCTTGATGATGGCAGCGTCAACACAGGTCCTTGGCAGGGCCTATCGCCAATCCAGGGGATGGGTTTAGGGATGCTGATAACTGCTTGCGTTTGTTCCATTGGTTCGTTTGCCTGGTCGGGGTGTTGTCTGCGCAGGGAAACGATGGAAGGTACTTTGCGACAGGTAAGGCAGATGGAGTGACCTGAGGCGAAGTCTCAATGCGTGAGCACGCAACATGGATCCACTGCGGCGCTGTGGGCTTTGGCAATGTCCTGTTGTTGTCAATGATGTAGTGAATAAAAGCTTTGGTTCAGGCTCGCGATGTTGGTAGTCATGATCGCTGCTGCGGTCCGCTCATTTTTGAGTGCCGGTCGCATGTGGTGCCAGCGATATCTTGGTTTCCGGGCAGAACAAACGTGTGCATGTGATTGCACACCGTAGCTCCTGATCATCCTGGACGGGAAGGCCGGTGCTTCATCATGTTGTTAGAGGGTGTTGAAGACTGAATTTCAAGATGCCGCGCTCGGCAAGATGAAGTGTTCCGGCGGGTTACGGATGATTCCTGAGGTTTTTGTGCAGTCTATGGTTCCTGGGTGCTGATTAAGATTCACATGGTGCGCTATGTGGTGTTGTTTGCGGTGTCGATAGAGTCAGCGCCAAGGGCTTGGATGCTTCCGGATGCACTTATTCGCCAGGTTGCGGTTTTTTCGGGAAGTGCCAGTATGAGTATTGCTGAAAGTCAGGGGGATTATTGTAAATATTTTTTAATGATTAAATTTTCGGGTGAAGTCAAAGTGAAATGTATTGCGTTTTTATATTAAAATCGGTGCTTTATCGATTTTTTAATAATAGTTGTAACGGCTCACTCTTGTGTATTCGATAATAATATTAATGCCATAAAAAATATAATTAATCAGGCTTTGAAATGTCAGCTGAGTATAAGGGCTATGTATTGAATAAGAATAATATTATCAAAGCGCCCGCCATCAAGGCGGGCTTCTCACCGGATCTATCACGTTAGGCGAACGTGGTCACTCAGCATTGATCGTGTTGCTGTGTGTATTCATTATTTAGCGGCAGTGCAGCCGGAAGGTCTCAGTGCATCGGATGTCACAGTGGTGTTGCATGTCCACTGACCTCCATTATTGGCGCCATTGGTGCCCGCGGAGTTATCGACGCTACGATTCCAAGCGATGGTTTGACCATTCACCTGAGAATTGCCCTTAATCGTACATGTGATGTTGGCAAGTCCGGTGTTTTCGACTTTAACGGTAATCCCACAACGAGTGGTGTCGGTGCGCAGTCCAATATCGCTCGCATTGGTTGTACTCTTCCCATCAGCAATCAGAGACTCGGCTTGCACCTTACCCGGTGTAATGTCAGCCAGTCCCGCGGTGACTTGGGATCTGGCAACATAATTTTGGTACATGGGCAGAGCGATGGCCGCCAGAACAGCAATGATTGCAATGACGATCATTAGTTCGATTAAGTTAAAACCTTGTTGCTTTTTCATGTGTATACCTTCAATAAAAAGTTTGGTCACTCATTAAACGTATGGATGAAGAGAATTCATGTGTGGGGGTTTATTGCTGCGCTGCCAGTTAAACTGGATATGCGAGCTATATTCAGAATTCAGAAAAAATAGGCTTCATGGAGAAATTATGATGCCCGAATGAATAAACTTTGGAAGGGTTTTATTTAATAATTGCGATCCATTCTTCCAGAAGTCGTAAATGGTCAATATATGTCATTGAATGTCACTTTATGGGGGTGTTGAATGAAGAGCGCTTATGGGTGTGGTGCACGAGCTTTTTAGATTTTGCTGCTAGGGTTTCAGGAACAAGTTACCATGCGTCATCGGTCCGCTTGGGGACGGTGGATGGGAGAACAGCATTGATATTTGCAACACGTACTGCGGTAAATGCTTCGCGTGCTGGGAATACCAGCCCGCCGTTGACTTCGTTTCTTTGGGAAGGGACGGATAAGCGCGGTGTCAAAATCAAGGGGGAACAGACAGCACGCACGGCGAACTTGTTGCGTGCTGAGCTACGTCGTCAAGGCATCACGCCTCTTGTGGTTAAGCCTAGGCCTAAGCCGCTGTTTGGTCAGGCAGGGAAGCGGATCACTCCGAAGGACATTGCCTTTTTTAGTCGCCAGATGGCGACGATGATGAAAGCCGGTGTCCCCATTGTCGGGGCGTTGGATATTTTGGCCAACGGTCAGAAGAATCCGCGTATGCGTACGATGGTCAATCAAATTAAAAATGATATTGAAGGCGGCTCCTCGCTGTATGAGTCAATCAGCAAGCACCCTGTATATTTCGATGAGCTTTATCGCAATCTGGTCAGGGCTGGTGAGCGCGCGGGCGTGCTGGAGACGGTGCTTGATACGGTTGCTAGTTATAAGGAGAACATTGAGGCTCTGAAGGGAAAAATTCGCAAGGCGTTGTTTTATCCTGTTGCTATTGTCGCGGTTGCTCTCATTGTTAGTTCGATTTTATTGATATACGTGGTGCCGCAGTTCGAGGATGTGTTCAAAGGATTCGGAGCGGAATTGCCTGCATTCACTCAGATGATTGTCAATTTTTCCAACTTTATGCAGCGGTGGTGGTGGGCCATGTTGGCTCTGCTGATTGTTGTTATCGGTGGTGGTTTGTTTACTTACAAGCGCTCTGAATCCATGCAACATCTGTTGGATAGGTTGGTGTTGAAGTTCCCGGTGATCGGGGCAATTATGCACAATAGCGCGCTTGCTCGGTTCTCGCGAACAACAGCTGTTACTTTCCGTGCAGGGGTGCCACTGGTAGAGGCATTGGGTATCGTTGCTGGGGCAACCGGCAATAAGGTTTATTCGGATGCTGTGTTCCGCATGCGTGATGATGTTTCAGTTGGCTATTCTATAAATATGTCAATGAGGCAAGTTGGTATCTTCCCTCATATGGTGGTGCAGATGGCTTCCATCGGTGAGGAAGCCGGTGCTCTGGACGCGATGCTGTTTAAAGTCGCTGAGTACTATGAACAGGAAGTCAGTAACGCGGTCGATGGACTCAGCAGTTTGCTGGAACCGCTGATCATGGTCTTTATTGGTGTTATCGTCGGCGGCATGGTCATTGCTATGTATTTGCCGATCTTTAAGCTTGCTTCTGTCGTTGGATAAAACGTTATGGCATTTCTTGATCAGCACCCCGGACTCGGCTATCCCCTTGCGTCCGGTTTGGGGTTGTTGCTTGGTAGTTTTCTCAATGTGGTGATCCTGCGTTTGCCGCGCCGTTTGGAATGGCAATGGAAGCGCGATGCGCGCGAAATCCTGGAAATGCCGGACATTTATGATCCGCCACCGCCGGGAATTGTGGTCGAGCCTTCCCACGATCCAGTGACTGGTGATCGGTTGAAGTGGTGGGAAAACATTCCGGTGCTTAGCTGGTTGTTGCTACGTGGACGTTCGCGTTACAGCGGCAAGTCAATCTCGTTGCAGTATCCGTTGGTCGAATTGCTGACTTGCCTGCTGGTGCTGGCCAGTGTTTGGCGTTTTGGATTCGGTTGGCATGGTTTTGGGGCAATTGTGTTCAGTTGTTTCCTGGTTGCGTTGGCTGGGATTGATTTGCGTACTCGGCTCTTACCTGACCAGTTAACTTTAATGCTCATGTGGCTGGGTTTGATTGGATCGGCGGATAACTTGTTTATGGCAGCCAAACCTGCGTTATTGGGGGCTGCAGTTGGTTATTTATCTCTGTGGATTGTGGCGGCGTTGTTCAAACTGATCTTTAACAAGGAAGGGATGGGCCATGGTGACTTCAAAATGCTGGGCGCGCTTGGGGCATGGTGTGGGTTAAAGGGTATTCTCCCGATCATTTTGATTTCATCACTGGCTGGAGTGGTATTGGGCTCTGTTTGGCTTGTTGTGCGTGGTCATAACCGTACGACGATGATTCCGTTTGGACCTTATCTGGCAGTTGGTGGATGGATCGTGTTCTTTTTCGGCGATCAGATCATCCATGCTTATCTGGAGCTATTAAGTATCGGGTGAGGTTGGAGTTGATGAGTGTCTATGCGGTTGGTCTCACTGGAGGGGTCGCTTGCGGTAAGAGCTTGCTGGCGCAGCTGTTCGAGGCGTTAAACACGACGGTTGTTGATGCAGATACAATTGCCCGCCAAGTGGTTGAGCCTGGTCCAGTTCTCAATTGCATCGTTGCTAGGTTTGGTAGCAAGATTTTGCGGGCTGATGGTTGTCTTGATCGTCGTTTTTTGCGGCAACGTGTATTTGCCGATGTGGCCGAACGAAAGGCGTTGGAGGCTATTGTCCATCCGGTGATCCGAGCTAGGTTGAAGCAGGCGGCGGCGGCGGCGGCAGGTCCATATGTGCTAGTCGTCATTCCACTTTTGGCCGAGGCTGGTGGTCGCATTGGATACCCTTGGTTGCAGCGCATTCTTGTCGTGGATGCTATACCGGAAGTACAACACGCACGACTGATGCAGCGTGATTCAATTGACGCTGAGCAGGCTTCCTTGATGATCGCGGCCCAGATTGGCCGCAAAGAGCGCTTAGCTATAGCCGACGATATTGTGTTTAACGATGGAGATCCCGCGCATTTGGGCGGGCAGGTATGCAATTTGGACGCGCGCTATCGCGCTCTTGCTTCTGTTTTTTCTGATGTTGATTAGTATCAATTGTTGGCATTACCGAGAGACATCAATTCATCATTGTGACACTTAAATAGTGTACGGTGGTGGATGTTATTTGCGGTTGTTATCTGCAAGAGTAATGAACCGATGGGTCCACGATTAGAGATGAACAGGTCGCCGGGTCGATGTGGAAAATAGAGTGGTGTATGGATGTATGAGTTGCTTCGATCCGCTGATTAATGTTTCTTGGATACTCTCATTGCTTTTAATTGTGGGTTATTAAAGCGGTTGATTTTGATATTGCGTTATTTAAAGAAACGCAATGTAGCAATCACTCCGCAGAAGTCTCCTGGTTGCACGCTGACTTTCCAGCCGTATAAATCGCATAATCGGCTCACTATTGATAGGCCAATGCCCCCACCTTGGGAATGTCCTGCATGGGTACCGCGGTATCCACGTTGGAATAGTTTGGCAGCGTCCTGTTCGCTGAGACCAGGACCCGTATCTTGTATTTCGACCGCTTTTTCAAGTACCCGCACCGTAACTCGTCCTTCAAGGGTGTACTTGACTGCGTTGCCAATCAGGTTCCCCAATGCGACTGACAGTGCAGATTCTGGTGCATTCACCGTTAGATCGTGTTTATCCTCCAAGATGAGTTCGATTCGTTTGCCGCCAAGTTGGGCGCGATGCGAATCCAGTAATTGTTCAGCAACTTTGGCGACATTGCTGCTTCCATGGCCGCGTTCGTTGCGCGAAAGCAGTAACAATGCACCAATCAGGTCGCTGCATTGCTGTTCGGCGCGTTGAATACGCCGTATCCGTTGTTGGATCTTCGGGTCCATTTCGGGTTTGGTGAGTAACAGTTCGGTTGCCCCCCTGATGACAGCCAGTGGGGTACGCAATTCGTGACTCACATCTGCGTTGAATTCACGATCTCTTTGTACTACTTCAGTGAGTTTGCTTGAATAATCGTCCAATGCACGCGCAAGCTCGCCGACTTCATCATCTGGAAAGTGGGGGGCGAGAGGTTTTGGATTGGTAGTTTGACCACGATAAGTACGTAGTAGCTTAGCTAAGTCTGAAACTGGCTTCATCACTTTTGAGGCCGACCACCATCCAATAAGTAGGGACAGCCCACTGAATACCAGCACAGAAATGTATAGGGCACGTTTGAGCTGTCGCTCGCCACGTATAGCCTCGGTCATGTCGTAAGCCAAGAAAAACCAAGCATCATCGGCTTTGCGTACCGCGAGTTTGTAATACGCAAATAGTTTTCCAGCATTGTCTAAGCCAATTACATTGTGATTGCCATTCGGGAGTGCTGCCCAATCAGGGCGTTCTAACCTGACACGGTCAAATTTATCCCGTGGATAGTAGAACGCTTTTATCTGTTGTACTGGCAGATCCGGGCTATGGGATGGATCCATATAGTAGCGCTTGGCATACTCGTCTATGTTGCGATTCATCAATTCTTCGACGAGCTGGTTTTCCACCCGTGCGCGTGCCCAATTTGTGGCAAACGCAAACAGCGAAGTCAGTGCAAAGCCAAGAAATAAGAAGGATAAAATGATTCGGCTTCTTAACCGGCGCCGGTAGCGCGCGTGTCGCCCTTTCGAACATGACTGTGCCTCGGTTTCATGCATCGGGTGTGGCGATGCGGTATCCGATCCCATGACGAGTCTGTATCAATGGTACGTCGAAAGGCTTATCAACGACGGCGCGTAATCCGTGGATATGCACACGCAGCGAATCCGAATCCGGTAGCTCCTCTCCCCACACACGAGTTTCTAGATCTTGGCGGGTCACTACGGCTGGCGTGGCTTCCATCAGTGCTTGCAGTATCTTCAATCCGGTTGGATTGAGTTGTAGCAGTTTGCCGCGGCGGCGTACTTCCAGTGTGTCCAGGTTATATTCGAGATCACCTGTTTCCAATACTCGGGTTTGCAGGCCTTTGCCACGGCGCGATAGTGCGTTTAAACGAACTTCAACTTCCTGCAAAGCGAATGGTTTAATCAAGTAGTCGTCAGCACCCGAGTCGAAGCCCGTCAGTTTGTTATCCAGCGAGTCACGTGCGGTCAACATCAGCACAGGGGTTTGTTTGCGTGCTTCGTTGCGCAACTTGCGGCAGACTTCAATGCCATCCATGCCAGGCAGATTAAGGTCGAGTACGATGGCGTCGAATTCGTGGACTACGGCCAAATGCAATCCAGTCACGCCATCGGCGGCAAAATCCACGGCGTGGCCGCGTTCTTCAAGGTAATCGCCCAGATTGGCGGCGATATCGCTGTTGTCTTCGATGACCAAAATGCGCACTTGAGCCTCAATTGTTCGGAGGGGGAGGAGGGTACCGCTGGACCCTGATTGTTGGAGTATGGTTTCCCTCTTGCTTGGGAAGCAAAGTGGATGTAACCACGTCATGTTGCATAAGAAGAGGGGGAATTGGAACAGGTGATAAGTGATTGCATTGCCATCTGCTACTTGTAGACCAAAATGCTGTCCACACAGTTCCTGTGTCCTTGTTGTCCTTGAGATCGGCTGTATAACCGGCATTGTCTTCAAATAGGCTTAAATTCCAGGTATTACTTACATCCGAGTAAGTATGTTCCGCACTATGGCGGTAACGGTTTTGGCTTAATGGATGGCGTTTTAGGAACAGTTGTCTAACTTGTCTCCCATTTGTGGCCTTCCACAGCGATGCAGCCAATCGAAGGTAGGGCCCAAGGCAAGTGCCGTGTGACTGGTAAAGATGGCAGGCCACTCTGCGTAATCCTCTACTGCGGTTACTGCGGTTACTGCGGTTACTGCGGTTACTGCGGTTACTGCGGTGTGGAGGGTGGTGTTTCATCATACTATTTAGGACTGTAGTGCGCTTTATACCTTCCCATCAAGGGCTACTTGACAAAAAACCTAAGCAAAAGTGCTTTAATCAAAAAATAAATTTTGATGCCATGATCAGTGAGGTAAGTGCTGTGATCGATAAGTTGTAGCTATGACCTAAATAATCCATCAGGGCTTGCAAATATTGCTGCTACAGATAGTAGCCAGCATTTCTTCCACATGGCGCACAATCTTTATGGCGACGTTGGTTCCGGAGGTCGCTTCGATGCCTTCCAACCCCGGGGTGGGATTGACCTCAAGGACCAGCGGTCCACGTCGTGAACGGATGAGATCTACACCGGCCACGGTCAGTCCAAGTGCGTGTGCTGAACGTACTGCCACCTCTTGTTCTTCCTCGCTTGCGGTGGCGGCAGTTGCACTCCCACCTAGGTGCAGGTTGGAACGAAAGTCACCCTCCGCAGCTTGGCGACGCATCGTTGCTACGACTTGGTTGCCGACGACGAAGCAGCGCAGGTCCGCACTGTCAGCTTCGCTTATAAATTCCTGTACCAGAAAATTGGCGTAGAGCCCACGTAGTGCCTCTACCAAACCGCGTGAAGCACTGTTTTTTTCCGATAGGATCACTCCCTTACCCTGCGCGCCCTCATTCAGCTTGACTACATGGGGGGGCGGACCGAGCATTGAGAGTAGGTCTTGAGTATCGTCGGGATTGTCGCCGAACACAGTCATTGGCATGTCGATCCCCTGGGCGGCTAACAGTTGATGTGCGCGTAGCTTATCTCGTGAGCGCAGAATTGCGTCCGAGGGATTGGGGCTGTAGGTGCCCATCAGTTCGAATTGACGTAGCACCGCTGCGGCGTAATGCGTGACCGATACACCAATGCGAGGAATCACCGCGTGATAGCCATCAATGGGCTTGCCTTTATAGTGCATGCTGAAGTCTCCAACTACGATCCGCATGTAGCAGCGTAACGGGTCAAGAATACGAACAGTATGGCCACGCATACGTGCGACTTCGACTAAACGTCGAGTGGAATAAAGCTTGCTGTTGCGGGAGAGAATGGCCAGCTTCATCAGTATTCAACCGAATGTATCTTGGATGTTATGAATGCAAAACGCTCTACCTAGCGGTGGAGCATGGAAAGATGCAACGGGTAATCGGTATGGAGAATTTCATTTATATCTTTGATTTTTAAGAATCTTATACATGATTCGATAGATTTTCGTTGCATTATGTATGCGTTCCGGTTTACAGGTAAGTAAGTGATTTTCAAAGTCTGTTCTGATGTCAATCCATTGCAATTGGTACCCAGGAGTTACCACCTTAGCCAGCGTTGCGTCTTTGCAAGAATATGGAGAGCTGGAACGGATCCATGGGAATCATCGTCAGTAGTGGTTCTGAGAAATGTCCCTGCGGCGCGGTGAGCTTATGCGGATCGCTGTAACCCAATTCGCGCAGGTTGAACGCTATTTACCTAAGCAACGCGATAATGTCAGTTCGAATAATCTGCAAGTGCTCCGGGTCATACGTTATCTCGCTGAGCACAATTGCAACATAGTGCTTTCTGCCCAAAGGCTTTGTTTACTGGCACAGGTTCTGTACATGCATGAACTAATGGCGAAATTGGGTTTGCTGAGATCGAGCCTGAAACTCACTCCACCAAGCATAGGTCGTGAAGATTGAAACGCAGACACTGTTGCTCGACAGACACTTGTCTTAAGTTGAATCCTGTTGCCACAGTGGTACCTTAAAAGAACCATCTGCAAGGACGAGTGCCGTTGCCGTCACCTGTTTGTACAACGCATTCAAAAGGGGATTGCAACATGCACCGATCTGTTATCAATGTGCTAGGTTAATTTTGAGTGACTAGTTGGAGGGCGTATAACCCTGTGCATCGTCCCGATAGCTGACGTTACAGCTGATAAAAGATTATTTGCTATGGTGTGGAATGTTGGTGAGCAGCAATCTACTGTTCATCAAATGCAATATGCTATGACTACTATCCCATTTGTGACGCGATTGGCCCATAGCTATGTTGGTTAGATCTTAGTGGTGAAGCGAATAGGCGTTTAAGGATGCTGATGTGATATCGCGATGCCTATTTACGTTGAACTTTGACTAAACAGCGGTCTGAAGTCAAAATCAATCATGAAACAACCGGTGTTGTACCGCATCCAGCTGGTTCCTAGAATTTGGTAAAAGTAGACTGTTAACTTCACAGTGGGGCATCGGGCTTGTGAATGACGCGGTACTTCCCTTCGATAGTCTGTGTGCCAACTTCAGCATGAGTACGCCGACGCTGACCCACTAATAGTTTCCATGCGACTCCTCCAAGAACCATTGCTGCGCCAACGAAAACACTGAATAACACAAGAGCTATCAAAATGGTAAGACCTGCGGTGCTTGCCATAAGTCGCGCTATGGGATGGCGGGGTTTGCGTGGTTCAAACAAGTATCGGAAATGGTTGGATTGCAGGAAGACAGGGACAGGCATAGAAGATATAGATTACCTCTGGAACAACCCTAGTATGGTGGTCATCTAATGCCGCTGAGTGAAGAAAATGTTAATAAGCGTTCGCTTATAGCATCATCTCGTTTTCTGACTGTCCATCTCTCCATAGGTCTCACTTTGCTGCTTACATTCCTGCCTTTCCTCAAGGGTTCCGACTTGACTAACGAGAACACACTATCTATCTCTATGTAGCACTAAAGTATTGGTGTATTTCCTGGTCTTGTTTACGGGCTTGGCCGGATAACAATGGGTTGCTTTTCTAAAGTCGCTATGTTCGCTGCTGTAAATCTATTCCGAGTGGTTTTAGAGGGGTTTAGGGTGGCCCTATTGTTAGTATCCTGTCATTGTCCAAGCGTAGCGAGTAACCCTGCTTGTGATTCTTTTTAGGGAAGCTCCATTTGAAATGGTGTTGCTTAAATTTTTTGGCTAAATTCGAGGTAATACCTAGGAATTTGGCATTACTGGTGGCTTACATTGATCTGGTGCGAGTCCTTGATCAAGATAAATGGTTCAATGGTCGTGACTATGAGTAGGAATTGAAGAGATATCTTAATTTGCCCGAATTTGATTTAGCATGTTGCTTTCTTCCCCATTAAATCTATGAAGGGTGTCAACCTGGTGCATGATCCGAATGCGCAGTATGAGTATCGCTGTTGCCAGTCCTTGGTGATGATTGAGGTGCTGGTGAATGAGCAAGGTGCCCTGACGGCGCTTTTTTTGTTGCTTCGCGGGAAGCTCAAAGATTGCATTGCTGAATGTTTGCATCAGTACGTCGACATTAGCATCATTGCCTGATCCTGCTTGGCAGAATTCAACAACACTGATGCCTCATCTCAATACTTACATATATCAATCGCTGACACGCCTTTTATACTCATGATTACGATTACGCTCCCAGACGGCAGTCGCCGTGAATTTGAAGGTCCCGTTAGCGTTATGCAGGTTGCTCATGCAATCGGTCCGGGCTTGGCCAAGGCCACCATTGCCGGGCAGATTGATGGGGGACACTTAGTGGATGCGAGTGATCTCATTGAGCATGATGCTATCCTGCGAATCATCACTCCTGAGGATCAAGAAGCCCTGGAGATTATCCGTCACTCTTGCGCTCACTTGGTTGGCCATGCGGTCAAACAGTTGTATCCCGAAGCCAAAATGGTTATTGGTCCAGTGATTGCTGATGGTTTTTACTACGATATTTACTCCAAGCGTCCGTTCACCCCTGAAGATTTGGCTGCGATTGAGCAGCGTATGGTCGAGTTGATTGCCCAGGACTACGATGTGGTCAAACACATCACTGCACGTCACGATGTCGTGCGCTTGTTCAAAGAGCGTGGAGAGGATTACAAACTGCGTCTCATCGAAGATATGGGGCCTGAAGTTACTGCGATGGGGATTTATCATCATCAAGAATATGTAGATATGTGCCGTGGCCCGCACGTGCCTAATACGCGTTTCTTGAAGGCTTTCAGATTGACACGCATTTCTGGTGCTTACTGGCGTGGTAACACAAAGAATGAGCAGTTGCAGCGCATCTATGGCACTGCTTGGGCCGACAAGAAGCAACTTGAAGCCTATATGCAACGGTTACAGGATGCTGAAAAGCGAGATCACCGCAAGATAGGTAAGGCGCAGGATTTATTCCACCTCCAGGAAGAAGGGCCAGGTTTGGTGTTCTGGCATCCGAAAGGCTGGGTGATCTGGCAGACAATCGAGAATTACATCCGTCGTGTCTATCGCAACAGCGGCTATGGTGAATTGCGTTGCCCGCAAATTTTGGATGTGTCGTTGTGGCAAAAGTCTGGTCACTGGGATAATTACAAAGAGAACATGTTTTTTACTGATTCGGAGAAGCGTACCTACGCCGTTAAACCTATGAATTGTCCTGGCCATGTTCAAGTGTTCAATCAGGGCTTACATAGCTACCGTGATTTGCCGATCCGCTATGGCGAATTCGGTGCTTGCCATCGTAATGAACCATCCGGTGCGTTACATGGTCTGTTGCGTGTGCGTGGCTTCACGCAGGATGACGGCCACATATTCTGTACCGAGGCACAGATTGAAGCCGAGGTCACGGCATTCCACCGTCAAGCGTTGCAGGTCTATGCAGACTTTGGTTTCGAGAATATTCAGATCAAAATTGCCTTGCGTCCAGACAAGCGCCTAGGGGATTCCCTAAGTTGGGACAAAGCGGAGGCTGCGTTGCGTGCTGCTCTGAGTGCCTGTGAGGTGGAGTGGCAAGAGCTGCCTGGCGAAGGGGCGTTCTACGGTCCGAAGATCGAATATCATCTGAAAGACGCGATTGGCCGCACTTGGCAGTTGGGCACGATTCAGGTTGATTTCATGATGCCAGCTCGTCTCGGCGCAGAGTATGTAGACGAGCGCAGCCAGCGCCGTCACCCGGTCATGTTGCACCGGGCAATCGTGGGTTCGATGGAACGTTTCATCGGTATTTTGATTGAACACTACGCTGGAATTTGGCCTACTTGGCTTGCGCCTGTCCAGGTAGTGATCGCTAATATTACTGATGCTCAGTATGAATACGCAGAGCAGGTCCATAAAGCCCTTTTAAATCAAGGTTTCCGGGTCAACATTGATTTGCGGAATGAGAAAATCGGTTATAAGATTCGCGAACATACACTGCAACGCGTCCCTTACCTTTTGGTGGTTGGTGATCGTGAAAAGGAGAATGGCACTGTTGCTGTACGCACGTGTTCCAGAGAGGATTTGGGTGCTATGTCGATTTCCACTTTCGTTGAGCGTTTGCAGACAGAGCAAGTTGTGTGAGCCAACCCTGGTTAGTCCAGAGATATGATCTGGACGGCGCCGATTTGATTTCCTTGGAGATTGCAATATCAGTACCTCTGACAACAAACAGAACCGTAAGAACCATGAAATCCGGGTACCACGTGTACGCGTGATTGGTAGTGACGGAGAAATGATTGGCGTGTTGTCGCGTGACGAAGCGCTTGCCATGGCCGAAAAAGAAGGATTGGATCTGGTCGAGATACAGCCTCAAGCTGATCCGCCGGTTTGTAAGGTTATGAACTTTGGCAAGTTCAAGTTCGAGCAACAAAAGAAGGCGAACGAAGCTAAAAAGAAGACTAAACAAGTCGAGATCAAGGAACTTAAGTTCCGCCCAGTCACGGACGAGGGTGACTACCAGATCAAGCTGCGTAACATGCGTCGTTTTCTGGAAGAGGGTGATAAAGTTAAGATTAACATTCGCTTCCGTGGCCGTGAGATGAGCCATCAAGAATTAGGTCGACAGATGGCAGCGCGTATTGAAATGGATCTTGGTGATGATGTCGTTATTGAATCCCGTCCCCGCTTAGAAGGGCGACAGATGGTGATGATGGTTGCGCCGAGGAAAAAAAGCTAAGACGTCTTTCATTTAATTTTTTATCTTTGTACCGAAGCATCTCATTTACAAAATGTTTTGTCTCCTGGCATACTAGCAGATCAGCTTCTTGGAGCTGGTTTCTATGTGGTGAAGTTGGGGACCCTCCTTGGCTTTTAAGTCAAGGATTTACTAGCAGTCTAGGGCTTAAATGGATTTTAGGAAAAGTGCAGTACACGTTACTGTCGCCCTGGGCAGTGATAAACATCCTTACAAGGACATTCGCAATGCCCAAGATAAAAACTAACAGGGCGGCGGCCAAGCGTTTCCGCAAGACTGCCTCTGGAAAATATAAGGCTGGACACGCTAATCGCAGCCATATCCTTACTAAGAAAGCGACTAAGCGGAAACGTAACCTCCGGCAGCAGAACCATGTTCGTGCTGAAGATGCGGGTCGCTTGGACCGCATGTTGCCCTACCTCTGAGGATTAAGTCATGGCACGAGTTAAGCGTGGCGTGCAGGCGCGCCGCCGTCATAAGAAAATCCTAAGTCTAGCGAAGGGTTATTACAATGCTCGCCGCAAGGTGTTTCGTGTTGCCAAGCAGGCTGTTATCAAAGCGCAGCAGTATGCTTATATTGGCCGTAAACAGAAAAAGCGTAATTTCCGATCTCTATGGATCGTCCGTATTAATGCGGCGGCTCGTATGAATGGGTTGAGTTACAGCCGTTTCATGAATGGCATCTTGAAGTGTGGTATTACCTTGGACCGTAAGATGCTTGCTGATATTGCTGTGCATGATCCTGCCGGTTTTACTGCCCTTGCTGAAAAGGCGAAAACCATGCTTGCGGCATAACTCATCAGTCATAATGCATGATGCGAAGGGCTTTACGGAATATGCATTTACAGAGTTTTTGTTTGTGTACTCCCATATAGTTGCTTATCGCTTTATAAAATAAATAACATCGCATCTGGTTTTACTCAGGTTATTTATTTGAAAGAGCAGTGCTTATTAAAGCCATGTGGGGAAGGGTACCAGTCCTTCCCACATTACGTTTTAGAGTTGAATGAGTATGAGCAACATCACACCCAGCGTTGCGCGTAATGCAAACCGTCTAGCATACGACGACAGGATGGGTAGCTAAAGCGTATGGTAATCAATGACATTGAATCCCTGACAGCCCAAGCATTGGCTGAGGTGGCGGCTGCGCAGAATTTAGATCATTTGGAATTTTTGCGTGTAGCTCTTCTTGGTAAAAATGGCAGCATCACCTTGCAGCTCAAGCAACTGGGTAAATTGCCAGTTGAGCAGCGTAAGGCGATTGGCGAAAAGCTCAACCGCGTCCGGGATCTTATCTCGGACGCATTAATGGATCGCAAAGCTGCGTTGGAAAGTGCGGCGTTGAGCAAGCGCCTCATTGATGAGCGCGTTGATGTTACCCTCCCAGGGCGCCGAGGTGAACGAGCAGGCTTGCATCCAGTCACCCGTACTTTGGAGCGTATTACCGAGATTTTTGCCCGGCTGGGTTACGAGCTGGTTGAAGGTCCGGAAATTGAGGACGACTGGCATAATTTTGAGGCGCTGAACTTCCCATTGCACCATCCAGCGCGTGCTATGCATGACACCTTTTATTTTGGTGACGGCCGTTTGCTACGGACTCATACTTCTGGTGTACAGGTGCGTTACATGAGTGACCACCGGCCGCCGCTGCGTATGATCGCTGCTGGCAAGGTTTATCGCAGCGATAGTGATCAGACGCACTCGCCAATGTTCCATCAGATAGAAGGATTATTGCTTGACAAGCATGCCACTTTTGTTGACTTGAAAGGGACCTTGTCCGAGTTCTTGAGAGCGTTTTTTGAGCGTGATTTTGAGGTGCGTTTTCGCCCAAGTTATTTCCCGTTTGTCGAACCGGGTGCGGAAGTTGATATTGCTTGGCAACAGTCCGACAGCAGCGTTCGATGGCTGGAGGTGCTGGGTTGCGGCATGGTACATCCGAACGTGCTGAAGAATGTTGGCATTGATTCGGAATGTTATACAGGCTTTGCATTTGGACTAGGTGTGGAACGTTTTGCGATGCTGCGTTACGGCGTCGACGACTTACGTGCTTTTTTCGAGAATGATGTGAGATTTTTACGCCAGTTTTCTTGAAACTGCTGTCTTACCCTGATCTTGCTACATTCTGATGGTGCTGAGCCTGTTTTGCTCTTTTCCCGTTTCCAGATCCGACTCTCATGAAATTCAGCGAAAATTGGTTGCGCAATCATGCTCCTATCCAAGCCAATCGTGACGTGCTTGTAGCGACCCTGACCGCGATAGGCCTTGAAGTTGAAAACGTGGCAGTGTTAGGTGAAGCTTTGGACTTGATCTTAGTGGCGCGCATCGTCAATGTCGTGCCTCATCCCGAATCTGATCTCTTACAAATCTGTCAAGTCGATGTTGCTCAAGACACCCTTTTACAGATTGTCTGCGGCGCTTCAAACGTGCGTCCTGGCTTGGTGGTGCCATTGGCGTTGCTTGGTGCCAAGATCGGTGCACTGACGATCAAGTCCACCACACTGCGTGGGATCGAATCCAATGGCATGTTGTGCTCAGCCAAAGAACTTGGCTTGGATACAGAGGCGTCCGGTCTGATGGAACTCCCGGAAGATGCACCGATTGGTACACCATTAGCCGATTATCTTGCTTTGCCCGATGCTAGTATTGAAATCAAATTGACCCCGAACCGTGCTGATTGCTTCAGCGTGCGCGGCATTGCTTTCGACGTGGCTGCGGCCTGTGCCAGTGAGGTGACCCCGTTTCATATTGACGAGATCCCCGCTGTTTCTGCGCGTACGCTGCCTGTTGAATTACATGCTGGTGCCAATGCCCCACGCTATTGTGGCTGTGTGATTGAGGGTATCGACCCTGCTGCCCCTACTCCGGTGTGGATGGCCGAGCGCCTGCGTCGCAGCGGTATTCGTCCGGTGTCATTGCTGGTTGATATCACCCAGTACGTCATGTTGGAACTGGGGCAGCCGATGCATGCTTTCGACGTGGATACCCTACGTGGCCCCATTGGTGTACGTCTCTCCCGCAATGATGAAGCCTTGAAGCTTCTTGATGGACGTACAGTTGTGCTTGATAACGATTTCCTAGTTGTGACTGATGCCGATCAACCTATTGCACTGGCTGGTTTGATCGGCGGTTGGGAAACACGCATAACAGATACCACTATCAACGTCTTTCTTGAGGCTGCTCACTTTGCACCGGCTGCGATCATGGGACGTGGCCGTAAACTTGGCCTGCATACCGATGCCAGCCACCGCTTCGAGCGCGGCGTAGATCCAGCCTTACCCCCGCAAGCGATCGCTTTTGCGACCCGCCTCATACTGGAACTTGCTGGTGGCAAGCCAGGGTCATTGATTCACGTTCAATTGCCCGAGTATTTACCGGCACCGGCTTCGATCTTGCTGCGTCGCACACGTATCGCGCGCCTCCTTGGCATTGTCATTGATGATGCCGAGGTAGAGCGTATTTTGCAGGCCCTGGGGATGCAGGTAACGACTCAAGCTGAAGGTTGGCGCGTTGTTGCACCAAGCCGCCGTTTTGATATTGCGATTGAAGAAGATCTGATCGAAGAGCTGGTACGTATCCGTGGTTACGAACATCTACCAACCGCCTTGCCGGTTGGAGCGAGTCATATCGCAATGCCCAGTGAAACCCGACTCGATATGACCAGCGTGCGTCGACAATTGATTGCACGTGAATTACAAGAAACCATCAACTACGCCTTCATTGATGCTGAGCTACTGCGCCGTTGGCAATTGAATACTGGTCAAGTCATGTTGATGAATCCCCTGAGTGCGGAGTTGGCAGTGATGCGACCACGCTTGTTACCAGGTTTGGTGGCAGCCTTGGGGCGCAACATCGCCCGTCAGCTGGAACGCGTGCGCTTGTTTGAACTGGGCAATGTATTTACTGCATCTGATGAGGCAGGAGCAGCACCCCTTGAAACCCGACACGTTGCTGCTGCCGTATGTGGCGATGCGTTCGCCTTGCAGTGGGGTGAACAGGTGCGTAAGGTCGATTTCTACGATCTGAAAGGGGACTTGGAATCCCTAGCTGCGGCCAGCGGTGCAGTCTTGACCTTCCATTCCTCAGCACAGCCATGGGGCCATCCCGGCCGCTCAGCCGACGTTTGGTGTGATGACATGTGTATTGGCTGGATTGGACAATTGCATCCGGCACTTACCCAAACACTGGAAATCAACGTGGATGTGATCGCCTTCGAACTGGCTTTGGAACCGCTAGTACGCCGCGCACTTCCGCGTGCTCATGCACTCTCACGTTTCCCATTCGTGCGCCGCGACTTGGCCTGTGTCGTGCCCGAACACGTTACTTGGAGCGAACTGGCAATCACCGTGCGCGATGTCATTGGACCGTTACTTCGCGACGTGAAACTGTTTGATCGCTACGTCGGTAAGGGTATCGAACCAGGCTTTAAAAGCCTGGCTATTGGCTTGATTTTGCAGGATGACACGCGCACTCTGATCGACCGTGACGTTGACGACATCATGACGAAGGTTGTCATGGCGATCCAGCAACGACACGACGTGCGGATCCGGTCTTGATGTAAATAAAGGGGGTACACCAGCATGGCATTGACAAAAGCAGAGATGGTAGAACGTTTATTCGATGAAGTCGGCTTGAATAAACGCGAAGCAAAAGAATTTGTTGATGCCTTCTTCGACTTGTTGCGCGATGCACTGGAACAAGGAAAGGAAATCAAGCTTTCCGGCTTCGGTAACTTTGAATTGCGCTGTAAAAATCAGAGACCTGGCCGCAATCCAAAAACCGGAGAAGAAATCCCGATTTCTGCCAGAACAGTGGTTACTTTCCGATCGGGTCAGAAGCTGAAGGAGAGGGTGGATGCCTATGTTGGATCCAGGCAGTAACCGAGAACTACCAACGATTCCAGCCAAGCGTTACTTCTCCATTGGTGAAGTTGCTGATTTGTGCGACGTCAAACAGCACGTATTGCGCTACTGGGAAACCGAATTCCCCAGTCTGGAACCAGCCAAACGCCGTGGCAACCGTCGTTACTACCAGCGCCACGATGTCCTGTTAGTGCGTCAAATTCGCAGCCTGTTGTATGAACAGGGATACACCATCGGTGGTGCACGCTTGCGCCTGGAGGGTGAGAGCGCCCGTAACGAATTGACCCTCAGCCATCAGATTATCAAGCAAGTGCGCCTGGAACTGGAGGAAGTGTTGCAGTTATTGCGGAGCTGAGTGCTTTGAACTGCTCCTCTTATCAATCTCCCCGCGTTTCTGGAATGCTACGTAGATGCTAGGCAGTATTGAGGTAATACCGCTATACGGTACAATCATGGACTGCCGCAATGTCGGCTTACTGTTGATCGGGGTATAGCGCAGCCTGGTAGCGCACCAGTCTGGGGGACTGGTGGTCGTCGGTTCAAATCCGGCTACCCCGACCATTTTTCTATTAATACCTTCCAAGTGATGGCTTCGCAGAAAAATGCCCTATCGTCTTGTCGACAGCTAGACAGCTAGACAGCTAGACAGCTAGACAGCTAGACAGCTAGACAGCTAGACAGCTAGACAGCTACCGATCGCTTAAAACCTGTTTACCCCCTTGCGGCATCGCCTACAGAAACTCCTCATCGTCGTCCTGGGGTGGCTAGCAGCCCTTGGCCAATGTCAAAGTCTGACTGACTTAGCCACAGCAGTTTGGCTTCCTCCACATGGAAACCAACCTACTGGCACTGCTAATGCAATGCTACGGACTTGCGCAAGCATGACCCACCTCCTATGACATATGACACACGTGCAGCCGTATCGGATGGAGCGTGCGACATGCACGGCAGCATCTTAGCCAAGCGTGATCGACAAGTTCAGTCAAAAAAAGATTCCGCGATTCCTGCTGTAGAAAACGACTGACGCGCCTGCAACTGCTCCACCTCCTGAAAATCACCTATTCGCCCTGCAAGGCGATCAATCTCATGAGGCTGACGAACCGTGAACTCGAACCCCGCCAAACATCACAACCACAGCCCTGTTGTGCACTGTGCATCCATCCCCCGATGCCCCCCGTTTCGTAAACGTGATGATGCAAACCTTGCTGCACGTATCGCTGACTGACCACCATGAAGCGAACCATCTTGCCGACGATCACCCGTCGTGCAATCTACTGCGTGGCTCTTGCAAAGCACTGTGCTCACAGACAAACCCAATAGATGCAGACCCTCGTTAGATCACTCCTACAGCCAATCGGACGATGTGGACTTGCCCCTCACCTGATCGGCTACATACCCAGGAACATGGGTCAGTACCCCACCCTGGCATTGGAACGTCTGCACCAAGCCATCCACAACCACATCTGACAGACACACAAGCCACAGGAGAATGGACATCGCGCCATGCCCACCATTTCTGAAAACGCAACATCAGACC
Source organism: Xylella fastidiosa (assembly GCF_011801475.1). Taxonomy (NCBI): domain Bacteria; kingdom Pseudomonadati; phylum Pseudomonadota; class Gammaproteobacteria; order Lysobacterales; family Lysobacteraceae; genus Xylella; species Xylella fastidiosa. Next base: position 2,284,167 of record NZ_CP044352.1, on the reverse strand, counting down.
TTTGAATTCTGCAATACGCAGGCCACTGTTGCTATCGAACCCGAAGCACAATGCATGACCATGGAGAATATTGCTCACCACTACTGCACCTGCAAAACCTGCATGACGCGTTGATCGCGTACCAAGTGTGGACACGATCATAAGCGCCGGTATGGCCGACTGACGCGGGCTCCTGTGTGGATCAGCCCGATACAGTTGTATTGATACCCTTGACCTCGCAAAATCCTCCCACCTTGATACTGATCCTTCCTTCTTGCTGCAATCCCTCTGCTGAATGCCCTGATTCATCTCAACCACCTTGCCTGGATGCTTCCGACACCTCGCTCCAACCCATGACTCTCGTGATAACAGCGCCAACCCAGACCTTGGGATGTGCTTATTCCCATTCAACATCGAAGTAACCCCTACGAACGGCCGTCGCTGGCCACCTGAATTGACCCACCGCTTAAGCGCGAGATTGAGATTGAAGTCGTCCCTACCCCGTCACACCGCCCCATGCGTGTGCTGCTGCATCAGCACCAACATGATGCAGGTGCGACGATGAGCGGTTTAATCGCTTACTGCCGTCAAGGGTTTGAGCCGGAATTGGCGGCTGAATTGAGGGACCGCGCCGTATTACTCGGAATCGCCAGTGATATACACGCACAGCGTAATCATGGCTTCGTACTCTTGCGGTGCGATCCCCTTCATGTCGATACACTGCTACAGCAATTGCACTGGCGCCGCTTGATCTTCGCGCGACAAACCCTGCGTTTACATGCCGAACTGAAAACACTCAACTCACGAGACCGCATTGCTCCCATCCTGGCAGCACTCCCCAAGACACCATGCTTTGGTGATTTGTGGATTGAGTACCCAGACTCAGACATGGGCAAGCCATTAGCTGGACTAGCCCGCAGTTTCGGCAACGCATTGCGTCCCGTACTGCGCAGTGCTGGTCGACTTTCCGCGCAGCTCCATCCACAGTGGCCACGCCTGCACGTCTGCTTCCTGAGTGGTGACCACGTATTGCTAGGCAGCACACGTTCCGTTGACAGTGCGCCGTGGCAACTCGGCATCCCGCGTTTGAAACTGTTGCCAGAGGCTCCATCACGCTCTGCACTTAAGTTGGAAGAGGCATTGATCACCCTGCTCACTCCGAACGAGCGTGAAGCCAAATTACGCCCTGGCATGTGTGCGACCGACCTAGGCGCAGCGCCCGGTGGTTGGACTTGGGTATTGATTTGCCAGCATCTGCGCGTGACCAGCATTGACAATGCGGCATTGCGGCCACCACTGCTCAATCATCCATTGGTCCAGCACGTGCGGGCCGATGGCTTTCGTTGGATACCGCCACGGCCAATGGATTGGATGGTCTGCGACATGGTTGAACAGCCACGTCGGGTTGCAGAACGTATGGCTGTCTGGCTGCGTGAAGGGTGGTGTCGGCACATGATCTTTAATCTCAAGCTACCGATGAAAAAACGTTGGGATGAAACCCGATTGTGTTTGGAACGCTTCGAAACCCAGGCGGCAGTGCCACTGACCCTACGCGCCAAGCAGTTGTATCATGACCGCGAAGAGATCACCGTTTATGCCAGCAACGACGCTCGGTAAATTTCTTCAATCACCCATTGATCACTTCATTCAGCATCACGCGACAGGCACATTGTATGGTTTTGGAACATCCTGTTTTTATGATTGCTGAATTTAAATAACACCGTATGGACGCTAAACAGACCGAGGGTGTTTAAAGCACCTTGGGTGAGAAATAGTAGCTTTTCTAAACTTAGGATGGTGTTGCCCTAGTACGGATTAACGTTCAGTTCAGCATGCGATAAATAGGCGCCGCAGAAAAAATGGCTCCGATCTCAGAATAATTAATACCATCCTTGAATAGATAATTTGGTATATCAATGGTCTGGCGGTATAAATTTTTTCGGCTCACTGAGAGTGAGTTTAAACGTTTGTGACAATGTGTTTTTTCAATGTGCTATCGGGACATAAAAAGGAACGCTTTTTAAATGGTCCTTCGGTCCGTGTTATGGATGTTCAAATATTCATCATACGCGACTGCTCCAATATCGTTTTCCCAGCCACGCAATGATGCTTTCATCTGTTTCCGCTCATTCTCATCAAAATATGGAATGCCCGATGATGGCCGATGAATCCATCAATCAAGATACAAGCCTGTTTTCTTATATGCAGCAATAGCACGTCTTGGTGATCTAAGACGTCAATAGTATCGCCAAAGGCAATCGTTATTGGTTGTGCATTTCAAAAGAAAAGCAGCGCTGCAACGCTTGCACAAGACTTATCTACACGGAGTGGCTCAATGTATCTATGTGCTGACACGCGACAACGCTTGGCTGCCCAGTAACAAGAAAACCTTTGAGATTCATTCAGCCTGGGAAGGCTGGAAATTTCTCATCCGGGTGTTTCGCTTTCCACGCCGTATAAGCGGCAGTGCCTATCCACGCCTCGAAAGGCTTGGGTATTTTCCCGCGTCCGCTCCAGGTCGCGCCGGAATGTGGCAGCCAATACTTTATGGGAGCCTCGCGCTTGGCTTTGGCCGGTGCCTTACGGGGAGGTGTTACCTCCTTGACCAGTGCCGTGATTTCAGACTTCTGTTTGACGTTGAAGTGTGTCCCAAAGGTGTTAATCGCATTGATGATGTCCAGAAATGCATCATTTGCCTGTGCTTGGCGCAATTGCGCTTCCTGTTCTTCCAGTTTGTGTAGCTCTTCCGTCAGTTTAATCTTGGTTTGAGCAATCAAATCCAAAGAGGAGCTGGTTGTATCGTTCATAGTTTCCGGTGTGGTGTCTTAAAGTAAGCCAGAGGGAATGATCAGTTAAAACCTAGGTATTTTTTCATCGTAGATAACAGTTGCCGAGTAGGTCACTATTTATTATCTGCCGATACATATCAATGCCTACATGGTACTGAGCAAACCCTGATTATTGGAGTGATTCATGAATACTGAGGGAAAGGATATTTCTATTGTCTTAACCGCAATCCCAGCCCCTTCCAAGCCAAATGCCAGGATGCGAAGTGTAATACAGCTTCATTCCTCGGAATGAAACGTTAGGTATCTGACATAGATAATAATGGTTGTAACTGCGTTTCGAGCAGAGAGCGGCGCCATTGGCCGAGTGAGTTTGGCCATCGGCGTTGTTCGATGAGAGCTTCTAAATGACGACGCGACGCTAGGATACCCTCAGGTAAACCTAGATCATAGCTACATTCGGCGACGATTTTCTGTAGTTGCTTGAGCAACGCTTTGTCTGCATCGCTGGGTGCAGTTACCAATGGCGCTTGCGCTTCATCGGCAAGAGGAGTCTGTAGCGCTTCCAGTATTTGAGTGGCGAGCGGGTCCCAGGATTTATTGAACTTTTTAAGCTGGTATCGCAGTTCGGTCATATTGGGAGGAGGGAACCGTGCCAGAATGCTCGCCAGTTCGTTGTTCAGTATCCAGTTGCGTGGTTTGTTGCTGGAGCGTGCTGATGTTTCCCGCCAGCGCAATAAGCGCAGCAGGCGGTACTGTGCTGGAGCGTCAAGAAGTTGTGCTGAACGTATTGCCAGATGCGGCCAGCGTTCGTTCTCGTTTTGTTCGATATTGTCGGTCAATCGTGTGCAGTCCTCTTCCAACCAAGCACTGCGGCTCATTTCTGCTAACCGTTCTGTGAGCGTGTCATGCAATGCAAATAAATACCGGACATCGTTAGCCGCGTAGTCTAGTTGCGCTGGCGTGAGTGGTCGGTGCATCCAGTCTGAGCGTGTTTCGCCTTTTCCCAATTCCACATTGGTAACCTTGGCCACCAACTTCTGGTAACCCATCCCACCACCCAAGCCCGTCAATGCAGCCCCAATTTGGGTATCAAACAGCGGCCGTGGTAGCACACCACAGGCATATTTGAATGCAATTAAGTCCTCACTGGCGCTGTGCATAATTTTGATGACATTCGGAGCGGCCAACCAGAGTCCCAGCGCGTCGGTCATCCCGGGGACCAGTGGGTCCACCAGTAATATTTCATCTCCAATTGCGATCTGTACCAGCGCTAATTCTGGCCAAAAAGTGCCTTCTCGGATGAACTCGGTATCCATACCGATTCGGGTTGGTTTTCGATCCCACCAGGTAGCGAGAGTGTCGGGGTGCTGGATCCAATGCGGCACGTGATTTCCGTGATTGAGCTAGGATTGTTTGAGTCGAGAAGAATAGCCTAAGGTTTGCCGTGGTGCTTTCTTGGGAGGAAGCGTATTTGCGCATCGCTGGTCAGTGGATTGTAGGATTGTGGGTGATATTGTCGGCAGGATGCGCCCCGACGCCCCAGCCGGTTGCACCCAAGGTCGTTGCTGCACCGCCAGCAACACCGCATGTTGCGATTAGCACCAAAAAATCCGCCCCGACACGCGCGCTTTGGCAATCCCCACCGGTTGTATTAGGTGACATGACTTCCGTGCAGGTCAGGCGGCGTGCTGCGCAGGCATTGGCTGAAGATCGACTGTACCGCAGCCCTGACGATGCGATTCCGCTGTATTTGGCATTGCGTGCCCGCAGTGACGGCCGTGACCGTGTGGCTGAAGAAGGGCTGCGCCGTGCCTTGCTGCGTTTGCTGGTCCTGGCGGATGGCTTATTGCTGCAACCGCAGGCACAGGAAGAAGCATTGGAACAAGCGGGCGATGTCACCATGGTGGCCTTGTCGCTGGCACCGCAGGATCCGCGAGTGCATCGTTTGCAAAGTCGCGTTGAGACTGCACAACGTGTACTGGCCTTCAATCTTGCTGGTGAGGACGATTTGCGTGCTGGAACGTTAGGCGAGAGTAGTCGCAGTGCATTGGATCACTTCCGCGATGCATTGGGCTTGGATCCGGACAATGCGCGTGCCCGTCAAGGCTTGGCGGCAGTGGAGAGCGCGATGATCCGCTACGCAGAACAAGCGGCTGAGACCACTCATTTCGACAGTGCCACATACTGGCTTGATGTTGCATCCACGGTGCGCGAACAAGCACCTACGGTGATCGACGCGCGTAGGCGCATCGCTATCTTGCGTATAGAAAAAATTGCCGCATTGCGGGATGCCGTATTGCGTGCAATTTCTGACCCAAAGAAATTAAAGAGCGCGCATGCCCTCTTTACGGAGATTGTCCGTATTGCTGCTCCTGGTGATGCGGTGATTAGCGAGTTGCGGGAGCGCATCAATCGCGCAACCCATTATGGGAGCTTCCGCCGAGGACAAGTGTTTACCGATGCGATGCAAGACGGTACTCGAGGTCCCCAGATGCTGGTGGTCCCCCACGGCAGCTTTCAGATGGGCGCAACCGATACCGAAGTAGGTGCCTCAGCGGCGGAACGACCGCAACACCATGTCCGTTTTGAACGCGGTTTTGCGATGTCGATTACTGAAGTCACCGTCGCTCAGTTCCGGCGCTTTGTTGAGCAGACAGGTTACCGACCGCGAGCAACCCGGCGAGGGCATTCACTGGTGTATGACGAACGCAGTGGGAACTTTGTGCGGCGCAGCGGCGTAGATTGGCAGTCTGGTTACGATGGCCGCGCGGCTGCTCCCAACGATCCAGTGATGCATGTCAGCGTGCGCGATGCAGAGGCGTATGCGGCATGGATGTCGCGTCAAACCGGGCGTTATTACCGCCTCCCAAGTGAAGCTGAGTTTGAGTACGCCCTGCGTGCCGGCCGACAAGGCTACTACCCTTGGGGCAACGCCGCCGTCCCAGTGACCGGAAACTATACTGGCGGCAACGATGTCTCTCCGAGTGGACGGCGTTGGGCCAATGCCTTTATCGGTTATGGGGATCGCTACTGGGCTGTGGCCCCTGTAGCTAGTTTCCGCGCCAATGCCTGGGGCCTTCACGACATGGGCGGCAACTTGAGTGAATGGGTAGCCGATTGCTGGCACTCCAGTTATCGGCGTGCCCCAGCCGATGGTGTCGCCTGGTACAACCCAGGCTGCCGTCAGCGTTTGGTACGTGGCGGCAGCTGGGCCAACTCACCACAGCAGACCCGTGCAGCGTGGCGTGGATCACAGGATTCAGAGATGACCAGCGCCAGGATTGGTTTCCGTCTCGTTCGTGGCATATAACGTGCAGCTCTTTAGGGTAGAGGATCGTCACGGCGGGTGCTTGTCATGACGTCTTCCTCATAACATTCGGCGAAGACTGTTTCGGCGAGGACTGTATGAAGCGTGCTAATAGCAACATCAAATACTGGGTGACATGGGCAATGCTGCTGGGTGGGAGTGTTGCAGTTTGTTCCCATGCATACGGCGATGTTTCCGATGGGCGTGATGGATGGGGTGCAATGCAGAGGCTACCCAGTGCATCCTCTGGCGTTGCGATCACTGATCCGGATGCTGGCGTCGCGGGTTTGCCTCCTCTGCCGGAAAAAGTGCAGTCTCACATAGCGACTCCAATACCAGGCAGTGGCGTCAAAACCCTGCCGCTCGTCGAATACTATGCCCCGGGCAGTGATCGGCTGGCGATCATGATCTCCGGTGATGGTGGTTGGCGCACACTGGATCGTAATTTATCGAAGGAATTACAGCGCCGTGGTATTTCCGTCGTGGGATGGAATAGCCTGCGTTACTTCTGGAAGCTGCGTACCCCTGAGCAGCTGGGTGACGATCTTAGCCGTGTCATTGCCGACTATCAGCGGCGTTGGGGTGCCCACCAAGTCATCCTGATCGGTTATTCATTTGGTGCCGACGTGATGCCATTTGCCTATGCTCACTTGATGCCGATGCAGCGCAACGACGTTGATTTTATTTCTCTGCTTGCTCCAGGTCGCCAGGCCGACTTCAAAGCCCGGATTTTTGGTCGGTTGGGATGGGGCGAGCATGGCACCCAGGATGTTTTGACGGCCTTAGGCGCGCTTGATTTGCAGCGCGTGCAATGCGTCTATGGACAGAATGATAAAGATGCCGTCTGTTCAGAATTGCGTGAACGTATATTCGATGTCGTGATGCGTCCCGGTGGTCATCACTTCGACGGCGATACTGTCAAACTTGCCGATGTGATCTTACAAGGGTGGCGGCGTGCCGGTTGGGGTGCGGGGAACCACGCAACGGGGGGAGCAGCCATCGTTGAGGGCACCAGCCGTTCGCAGCCGTGAGTAGCTGCTGCGCACCATAACCGATTGCGATGTTTTTAGTTCATGTGCTGCTGATTTCGACCCTGACCCGGAGCTGGCCATGTGCCAGCTTGGTGTCTAGAACATCGCCCACACAGACCTGAGCGCTGTCGCGTACCAACGTATTGTTGTCGGCGCGACGTACCAGCGCATAGCCGCGCGCCACCGTGGCCAAAGGGTTGACCGCCTCCAAAGCACGTACCAGCCCATGCAGACGCAGTTGCTCTTGTTGCAGACGTCGCTGTAGCGGTTGCTGTGGATTTAAATGCTTTAGGTGCTTTTGCAATCCCGCAATCTGCTGTCTTGGGTTGAGTGCATACAGTCGGGTGTGGTGATTGCGTAGTTGCCCTTGGGCGCGGTCAAGCACGTGATGCAGGCATTGTTGAAGGCGGCGTCCAGCTTCGGCTTGGCGTTGCGCCAACAGACGCAAGTGCATCTCAGGATTGCGTGCCTGCAAGCGCAGCCCCAGTTGGTCGGCCCGTTGGATGGCTTGGTCCAGACGGTGTTGCTGCAAATGCAGCAAGCGCTGCTGCAACTGGCCTAAGTGCTGGCGCAGTGCGCGTTGGTCGGGGACCAGCAATTCAGCCGCAACAGATGGAGTGGGTGCTCGGATATCTGCGGCAAAATCCGCAAGAGTGAAATCAGTTTCATGACCAATCGCCGAGATCACCGGCGTGTGTGCGGCAGCGATTGTACGTGCCAGCTGCTCGTTATTAAATGCCCAAAGGTCCTCAAGTGACCCGCCGCCGCGCGCGATCAGAATGGCGTCGTAACGGCCGCTGCTGTCTGCGCCGCCCAGCAAATGGGTGATTTGTGCCGCCGCTGTATCACCCTGCACCAACGAGGGCAGTAATTCGATTTCGACCAGTGGAAAGCGCCGCATCAGCACGCTGAGAATGTCACGTATTACAGCGCCGCTGGGCGAGGTAATCACTGCGATGCGGCGGGGATGGACAGGTAGAGGCTGTTTGCGTGCAGGATCGAACAGGCCTTCGGCTTCGAGCCGGATACGTAGTTGTTCAAAGGCCCGACGCAGCGCCCCTTCACCGGACTCTTCGAGATGGTCCAGGACGATTTGGTAATCACCGCGCGCTTCATACAACGTCAGCCGCCCCCGTGCGAGCACCCGCAAACCTTCGCGCGGCTGAAACGTGAGCCACTGGCTCTTGGGTTTAAACATCGCACAGCGTACCTGCGCCTGCGCGTCCTTCAGCGTGACATACAGATGGCCTGAAGACGGGCGGCTGACATTGCCGAGTTCGCCCTCAATCCACACCAGCGGAAACGCGCTTTCAAGCAGATCGCGGGCGAGAGTATTGAGCTGGCTGGGTGTCAGGATCTCGTCGCGGTGCTGCATCTGTGCATGTGATGACTTGGTCAGGCAGGATGCAGTGTACTTCTGTCTCCAGAGCCGACGCACGGTATATCGCTCCCCTCGGTGATGCAAATCACGGACCAGGCGATGGATGCAACGATGTCCTCAAGGCGCTTGCGTATCGGTGGCATGGATGCGCACATTCTGTTCTTGAGTGTTCCAGCAGCTCGGGTGTACATGTCTTCACTTGGCAAGCATCCTCCAATTGAGCAGTGAGCAGTGAGCAGTGAGCAGTGAGCAGTGAGCAGTGAGCAGTGAGCAGTGAGCAGTGAGCAGTGAGCAGTGAGCAGTGAGCAGTGAGCAGTGAGCAGGCTGCAGTGTTGCAGTGATCTGCTCCTTGCCGGGTGTCTGGTACTGCGTTGCCTGGTGTTTCCTAGAGTGTTGGCTATCCCGGAGCGGTGCGGTGTTACAACGGACTCTGCGGTATCACACTGCTGGAAGCTGGCCACAGGCGCGTACCCATCTGGAAAAACACTGGATATCGCATCCTTGCACGTCAGTGTGACAACCATACCTACAGAGATAAAATTTCCACATGTCTGCTCCTTTTGCGCTCTATGACACTGCCGCTGCAGCTGCGCTTGATGCACGGCTGGCCGCGCACTTGGGTGATGATGGTGATCTGTTGATGCAGTGCGCTGGCCGTGCTGCATGGGATCTGTTGCGCCAGCGTTGGCCAGATGCCCGTCAGGTGCTGGTGGCATGCGGTACTGGCAACAATGGCGGCGACGGCTATGTACTCGCCTGCTTGGCGCACCGCGCCGGCTTGCAGGTACAGGTGGTGCACTTGCCCGGGTGTGGTCCGGCGTCGTTGCTGGCGCAGCGTGCTTATGATGCGTACCTTGCCGCAGGTGGTCAGGTGATGCTGTTCTCAGGGGTACTCGAGACGGCGGATGTCTTGGTGGATGCCCTGTTTGGCATTGGTTTGAATCGACCCTTGGACGTGCCGACGCAAGGTTTAATCAATGCACTGAATGCGGCTGGTCGGCCGGTGTTGGCGTTAGACGTTCCTAGTGGCGTTGATGCCGAACGTGGCGCTGTATTTGGTACGCCCGTATGCGCGCATGTCACGCTGCAATTCATGGTGCCTCATGTGGGTTTGTATACAGGCCCAGCATTGGATGCCGTGGGCGAGCGTGTACTGGCTGCGCTTGATGTGCCGCCAGCACTACGGGATGCGCTGCCACCTTGTGCTGAGCGATGGGGGCCACAGAGACTGGCATCCCTGTTCCGTTCGCGGCGTCGTAACAGCCACAAAGGTGAGTTTGGGCGTGTGTTGTGTGTGGGCGGTAATTGGGGGAGCGGTGGAGCAATCATGTTGAGTGCCGAGGCCGCATTGCGCAGTGGTGCCGGTGTGGTACACGTGGCGACGCGTGAAGCACATGTTGCCCCCTTGCTGGCGCGTTGTCCGGAGACAATGCCGCGCGGTGTTGCCGGAAGTGCCGAGCTGATGCCGTTGTTGACCGCAGCCGATGTTGTTGCGCTTGGGCCGGGGTTAGGACAGGACTCGTGGGGCCAAGCGTTATTGGCAGCCACCCTCGACAGTGGGTGTGCCCTGGTGATTGATGCCGATGCCTTGAATGTGTTGGCTGCGGCGCCAGGTCCCCTGCCACCTGGTGCAATCTTGACGCCGCATCCGGGCGAGGCCGGCCGTTTGCTTGGCTGCACGACGGCTCAGGTGCAGGCGGATCGTCGCGCAGCTGCGCAGGCCTTGGCGGCGCGTTTTGCTGCTGTGGTGGTGCTGAAGGGGGCGGGCAGTCTTATTGCCGCGCCGGGTTGCTTACCGTGCGTGATTGATGCCGGTAATCCCGGCATGGCGGTTGCTGGGATGGGTGACGTACTCACTGGTGTCATTGCCGCGTTGCGTGCCCAAGGCGAGAGCGCGTTCGATGCGGCATTATTTGGCGCGTTGTTGCATGCTGCTGCTGGTGACCAGGTGGCGCGTGATGGGGGGGAACGTGGTTTGCTGCCTAGCGATGTCCTGCCGGTACTACGTCGTTTGATCAACCCGGATTCTGCGCCGTGATCGAATTTCAACTCACTGATGTTGCTGCGACTGAGCGTTTGGGCATGGTGTTAGCCCACAGTCGGCCGCTACCTGCCGTGTTGTCTCTACAAGGTGATATTGGGGCTGGTAAATCGACATTGGCACGCGCACTGCTGCGTGCGCTGGGTGTCACTGGGGCGATCCGAAGTCCGACCTACACGCTGGTTGAGCGGTATGTGTTGGCCGATGGCGGTGAGGCTTGGCACTTGGATCTATACCGGATTGGCAATGCGTCTGAACTGGATTTCCTCGGTTTGGATGAGGACGAGGTTGTGCTATGGCTGGTGGAGTGGCCTGAGCGTGGCGCTGGTGCGTTGCCGTCGTTGGATCTGGAAGTGGCTTTGGCCATTGAGGGTGCCGGGCGTCGTGTCCGATTACGTGCCGGCAGTACACAAGGTGAGGCATGGTTGGCGGCCGCGGTGATAAAAATGCAATTGCCGGTTGTTTTTCCAGGAGTGCCCTAGGAAATTACTCCAGGCTATGGATTATTAAAGATAAATTTCTTGCAATTCATAGGGGGCGATGCTTGAATCATTCCCCATGATTCCGGTGAGTCTTCGATTGCGATACGTTGCCTTGCTGCTTGTGGCTAGTTTGGCGGTGCTGGTGCCGCGGCTGCATGCGGGTGAGGTCAATGCGATCGAGTTGACCAGCAGCGCCAATGGAACCCGTGCCGAAATTCGTCTTTCTGGTCGTGGTGCTTTCAAGACAATTTCGTTGTCTGCGCCAGAGCGTTTGGTGGTTGATTTCCCTGCTTCCAATGCCATTGAATCCCTGAAGTTGCCTACAGGGCGTGGTGTGGTGCGTAGTGTGCGTACTGGCCAGCCGGTGTCTGGAACGTTTCGTGTGGTCTTTGACTTAGCGAATCCTGTCGCTCCGCTCAAACCGCAGATGCAAGTGATTGGCAATGTCTCCACGTTGGTGATTGAGTGGCCCGGCGGTGTCAGTCACACATCCACTGCGGCGGTTGTGCCGTCTGGGAGCCGTCTGGGAGCAGAGCCGGACCCTGTGCCGACGGTGATTGATTCACATGCCGAGGCCGCGCGTGCTACGGCGATGTTGACGGGCAAGGGACAACATACCTCGGCGATGCCGGTTGCTCTTGGATTGGGTGAGCTGAC